>SOKC01000069.1 GCA_004376325.1 Actinomycetota bacterium
AATACTAGAATAACAAAGATTTGATCTTACGATCTTAAAAGATAAAAAAATGTAGTAATAATTTCCTATAAAGTTTATGCGTGTATAATGAATTTTCCTAATATTCTAGAATAGAAATAGATAAATTGTAATATTTATATTACTCTTGATTTTGTATGACTGAAAGTTAAAAGGAGTAATAAAAATGAAAAAGTCAAATAATCCCTGTTACAGTTTTTATTACATTTCCTTGTTAAAATTCATAATGTTAATAAAGACACTTAAAAGTATTCAGGGTTTCTGTGATGAGTTTAGAGTTTTATAGATATCATTCAGCACCAAATTCATCGCAGGCGTCAATAACATGTTTTATATATACAAAAACTGGACTCCCACCCATTAATACAGCAACTTCAGCTGTTTCCAATATTTCCTTTTTTGTGGCTCCAAATTCAATAGCATTATACACATGTAAAGCAATACAAGGTAAACAATGTGAGTTCATAGCTAATGCTATAGATATAAGTTCCTTTGTTTTTTCAGTAAGAGCTCCTTTCCTTACGGTACTATCGTAAAAACTCATAAAGTTTCTAAGATAATCAGGGGAATCTTTACTCATCATTTCAAAAGCCTCATTTAACTCCCCAAACATATCCTTCATCTCGGAAACTTTTTTCTTTTTCATATTAACTCTCCTTTCATAATTTGAAAAATTGATACTTCTGCTTTAATAATAAAATATAATATAAAAGTACTTATTCAATTACAAGCTATGCAACAACTAATTTAAAAAACCTTCAATTATTAATTTTACAACTTTATCTTCTTTTAAACCTTTTGACATTAAAGTTTGAAGCTGCTTCGAATCAAAACTATCTATAGAAGCCTCAAGAGTTATATGAACTTTTGGATTTTTGACTTCAACAGATGGTGCTGTATGTGTATTTATACTATTTTGCCTAAAAGAAGCATTATAATTAAATTTTTCAATATCATAGAATTTAGATAATTTAATAAAAGATATCTGGTAATTTTCTATTTTGAGTTTGTAATTTTAAATAACAATAATTATTACAATAGACAATAATTTTTTAGGATTAAAAATATACAAACATTATTAGAAAATCCGGTAAATTTTAACCTGATATTATTTTATTTGTATATAGGTAAAATAAATAATAGGTGTTTTATTTATTTAAGAATATGAATAATTAAATTAGCTTTCATTACATTCATCGCAAAGACCAGTAAATAGGACCTGGTAGTTGTCTATTTTAAGATGGCAGTTATCAAGAATATCCTTCTTTGCGCTATCCTTGAGTCTTATCTTTATAGAATTGTTAAGGCATTCATTATTAGTGATAATCTTTTTGCAATTATTACAAATCATATATATAAAAGTTTGCTTATGGCAATCCTCAGCAAGCATATAATACGTTTTTCCACTACCAAATATGATCCTACAAATTATCTGAAGTCTGTTTAAAAGTTCCAACGTTCTATAAATTGTAGAAATACCAATATCAAGATTATCTTTTTTTACTTCCAAATAAAGACTGTCTGCATCATATAATTTTAAGGTTTCCCCCAGGATTTTAATTATTACTTCCCTGGATTTGGTAAGTTTATATCCAGCTTTTATTAGTTTTTCTTTAGAAAAACTTACATGCTTATTATCTAGGTTTTCTTTAGATATCTTTGCCACTTTTTTAATATTATACTACCTTTTCAAAAATAAAAATTGAATATCTATTAATAGTAATAATTGTTACTGTTATCAATTAATATAAATAAAATAAGCTTAATAGTCAAGTATCGAGCTGCTTTTTCAAGCTGCTTTTAGATACTTTTTTTAGGTGAGTCAATAGATTTTTAATATTAAAAACAATATATCATCAAATACATCAATGTAGTATAGCAGATATTGAAGGCTTTTTTCATTATAAGAAAAGAACACCAATTTTTCTTATTTTACTAGTAATCTTTTAAACCCTTTAATTTATAAATTATATTATAGTGTGTATTCTATGAATCGCTAACTTGAGGTATTCTTTCTATCCCATAATTTGATGGAAATACTCCTGTAGGACAGATATCCATACATTCCATACAATCTTTACATTTCTTAAAATATGCTGACTCAGGTATGAATACCACTTTTTTATTTATTCCCCTACCTACAAATCCAATAGCATTGTTTTTCTTTACCTCTTCACAGTACCTGACACAAAGGCCACAAAGTATGCAATAATTATATTCCTTTTTATACCTGGTTGCGACTAGCCCGAATTTTTTTGCCAGTCTCTTAATCTCGGGGTTAAAGGGGAACAATGCAATATAAAGTTCTACCAGATTCTTTCTTATCTGCTCTACTTTAGGGCTTTCAGTATGCACTATCAATCCTTCTTCTGCAGGAAAAGCACATGAGGCAACAATTTTTGACTTTCCTTTTCTTTCTATTTCAACTATACATAATCTGCAAGCACCGTGTGGTTTTATCTTTTCAAGGTAACAGAGGGCAGGGATATGGATTCCCAGTTTTTGAGCTGCCTGCATCAAAGTGTTTCCTTTATCTATTTGGACTTTTTTACCATCTATAACTATATTAATTTTTTTTTCATCCGTATTTATATTTTTATTCATAATCTTCACTCCTGAAATTCTTATTTAATAAATTAAACGTGTTGTCCTAATCAATATATCAGTTAAATGGAATTTAGGTAACTTCCATTCCATCTCTGACTTCTTTCTTTTCTGCCATTACTTTTTCGGCAATACCAGTCCTCTTTACAATTGCACTATATTTTGATGGACAAACCTCAATACATGACTCACATTTGATACAAATAGCAGTATTTATTTTATAAGGTTTCTTGTTTTCACCTTCTATGGCATTTACAGGACACACTTTAGCACAACTTCCACAACCGGCACATTTTTCTTCCTCGATCACATAAGTTACCAGAGACTTGCATACCTTTGCCGGGCACATATTGTAGTAGATATGAGCTTCATATTCTTCCTTAAAATATTTCAGGGTGGTTAGTACTATGTTTGGGGCGGTAGTACCAAGAGCGCACATTGAAGCTTCTTTCATCATAATGGAAAGGTCTCCCAGAAGCTTTAGGTCTTCCTCTTTTCCTTTGCCGTCCATTATTCTTTCAAAGATATAAAGCATTTGCCTCAGTCCTTCGCGGCATGGGACACATTTGCCGCATGATTCATCAGCTAGAAACTTTAAGAAGTAATGAGCTACATTAACCATACAGTCCGATTCGTCCATTACAATCATACCGCCTGATCCCATCATCGATCCAGCTTTATCCAGTTCATCGAAATCAACCGGAAGATCGATTAAATTATCAGGTATAACTCCACCTGAAGGCCCTCCTGTTTGTACTGCTTTAAACTTTCTTCCATCCTTTATTCCACCTCCAATTTTAAAGATAATATCTCTTATGGATATTCCCATAGGTACTTCAACCAGTCCGGTGTTATTAACTTTACCAACCAGGGAGAAGATCTTTGTTCCCGGACTTTTCCTGGTACCAATACCTGTAAACCAATCTGCTCCATTTTTAATAATATATGGCACATTTGCCCAGGTCTCAACATTGTTCAGATTAGTTGGTTTTTCCCATAATCCACTGACCGCAGTCCTTATATACTTCAGTCTGGGCTCACCTACAGTTCCTTCAATTGCAGCCATAAGTGCACTGGATTCACCAGAAACAAAAGCTCCGGCACCTCTATGAACCATAACATCAAAATTAAATCCGGAACCCAAAATATTATTGCCAAGAAGACCATATTTACCAGCCTGTTCAATTGCAGTTTTTATATTTTTCACTGCCTGTGGATATTCCTGTCTGACATAGATATAACCCCGACTTGCTCCTATCGCATATGCTCCTATAATAAGCCCTTCCAGAACACTATGTGGATTTCCCTCCAGTAGGGCCCTATCCATATAAGCGCCAGGATCTCCTTCATCAGCATTAACCACTACATATTTCTGGTCCGAGGGAGTATTTTTTGTTGTCTCCCATTTTATTCCTGCCGGGAAACCGCCGCCTCCCCTTCCTCTAAGATTAGAATTTTTTACTTCTTTTAAGACTTCGTCTGAGGTCATCTCTTTAAGAGCCTTTGCTAGAGCTTGATACCCTCCGACCCTTATATAATCTTCAATACTCTCAGGGTCTATCTTTGAATTATTACTTAAAATGATTCTCTGCTGATACTTATAAAATGGAATTTCTGATTCATTCTTAACAGTATTTCCTTTGCCATCATTGTAAAGCAGTGAAGTAACAATTCCTCTATTTAAAGTTTTTTCTACTATTTCAGGGATATCTTTTTCAATGACTCCCAAATAACAGATCCCCTGGGGTTGTATTACTATAATAGGGCCCCTCTCACAGTATCCATGACACCCGGTTTTTTTTAGAATTATTTTTTTTGTATCTTTACTACTTATTTTTTCTATTTTCTTTTGCAGGGTAGAAAAAAGATTTTCTGATGATAGGGCTTTACAACCTGTTCCCGAACAGACAGAAATAATAATCTTATTTTCTAATTCTTTTTCAAGTTCTTCTGCTTTTTTCTTTAAAACTTCAGGTGAATCCATTATCTTTTTATTTGTTTTTACAGCCATATTTACCTCTTTTTAAAAATATTATTTTAAATTTATCTTGTTTGTCACATCTATTTACCAGAAAATAAATTAAACTTGCTAAAGATTTTCTTTAATTTTTTTGTAGAAGGATTAGTATAATATTTATCATCTACCATCATAACTGGCCCTAGAGCGCAGGCTCCCAGGCAATTAACAGTATCCAATGTGAATCTGTAATCACTGGTAGTATCTCCTGGTTTAACTTCCAGAACATTTACAATCCTTTGTAGCAAATTCATAGCCCCCCTGATATAACAAGCAGTACCCATACATACTAATATATTATATTTACCCTGGGGCTCTAAATTAAAGTGCTTATAAAATGATGCAATATTATAAATATTAGTCAGTGGTATTTCCAGTTTATCGCTTATATAAAATAAGACATGTTTTGGAAGCCAATTACATTCTTTCTGGATATCCAGTAGCATTTGGATAAGATTGCTTCTGTTATAACCATGGTTTTTGATAATCTCGTCAATTTTTGTTAGGTTCTTAATCATATCTTCTAATGTTATCTCCTTTTCTCTTTTTAATTTATTTAAATCCTTTAGCCATATGGACATCTGTTTTTCGAGTTTTTTTATTCTTTCAGCATCTATAAAATTTTCATAATTACTACCCATATTGGAAAATGATAATAAATTATAGTCATCCTGTGAGTCAGTTTTATGAATTTTTCTTACACTAAAATTATCCTGTTTCGTATCTTGAAAGTTTCTATAAGTTTTTGAAGTTCCAATATTATTAAGTCTATATCTAGATTTAATGTTTTCAATATTAGATTTACTTATCAGGCCTATTCTCTCCATTAATTTTATAGCCCTGTAAACTGTAGCAATTCCGATTCCTGGATATTTAATACAAACTAAGGAATGTAATTCTTCTACATTATATTCTCCCGGATTCTCGATAAAAGTATATAGAATAGCTTTTCTGGTTTCGGTAAACCTAAATCCACTAACCTTAATTTTATCCTTCCAGAAATTTATAGTGCTCTTTTTACTGTTTATGCTAAACAATCTTATTGATAATGATAATGATAATGATAATCATTATTATTATCTTAAGACTTAATAATAATTTTGTCAACAGTTTTTAATTTTTATTCTCTTTTTTAATATATTCCCTACTAACGTCTTTTCATTAATAAAAAATGTGGGTTAGTTATTCATATAAAAATAATTACATATTTTGGTATAATAATTTTATATAAAAATTAATCAAGGAAAGAAAGATGAGTAAATTAATTGAATACCTTAATACTCAGAGGTTTATTGTTACAAGTGAATTAAAATTTAAAGATAGCTGCACCAAACCAGATATTTTTCATTGTGATTTTACTTATAAGACAATTAATTGCATATTTGATTCCTTTGAAAAAATAGCTGAAGAAATAGAGAAGCTTAAATAAAAAGATTAGGAGATAAATGATAAAAAATCTATATTTTTTTATTAATCTTTAATGCTCTGTAGATATGGAATTTGTTACAAGTATTAATCAGTACTAAAAGAGATGTTGACCTTTTCCCTAAAAACTAGTCCAAGTTGAATGTTAGAATTAGAATACAGGCCAGTAAAATAAAAAACAGGAGGAAAGGACTATGCCAAGAAAACGCTATACCCTTCCCCAATTTATGCAATGTTATACTATCAAAATAGTACAAAAAGCCCTGGCAAAGAGTTAATAAAAATTACTTAGTATATAACAAAGCTTATAGACTCAAAAAAATAATGAATTATACAATTATGTATATGAATAAATTAAGAGTTTTAAAAAAGTTAGACGCTCTTTTTTATAGTGTCTCATTTGTCTTATTCTAAATCCTGACCACAATGCTCAGCCACTTCTGTAATTATATGCATTAATTCATTTTT
>SOKC01000074.1 GCA_004376325.1 Actinomycetota bacterium
AACTTATATAAGATTTTCACTTAAAACATAATTATGCTTATGGCAATAAAGCAAGTATTTGGATAGTTATAAAATACTTTATATAATTTTAAGATTATAAAAAAAGGATGAAAATGGTTCTACTTATCGGAGCAGCAAGTTTCCTGGGGCCTCCAGTTCTAAAAAAACTACTGGAAAATAATTATTATGTCAATTGTCTGGTAAGAACAGACAGTGATAGATCCAGGCTTTTAGATGCTGCAAGGTCTGCAGGTAAAAAGATTACATTCAGTACAGGAAATTTGCAGAGTGGGGATTCGATAATTTCAGCCATTAAAAAAGCAAAAAGCGCAGTCTACATGGTTGACCTTAAATATACCCATCTCCTGGAAACCTTCCTCCACACAGTCAAGCGGACAGGACTTAAAAGAGTTGTTTTTATAAGCTCCACCACTGTTTTAATCCCTCTTGAATGTATGGTTAAGAAGCAAAAAATATATTCTGAAAATCTGATAAAAAATTCCGGCCTGGACTATACAATCCTCCGGCCCTCTATGATATATGGCTGCCCGGATGATACCAATTTTTCAAAAATGATCCGTTTTATAAAAAGGAAAGGTTTTTTTATAACTTTCGGAAGCGGTAATAATCTAATCCAGCCCATATATATTGAAGATGTAGCCGATTCCATTGTTAATGTCCTGGATAATAAAAAAACTTACCAAAAAATCTACAACATTGCCGGTAAAGACCCCTTAAAATATAATGAAATGCTGGATATTGTAAGAAACAAATTAAAAAAGAAATTTAAAGTAATAAAAATCCCCATTAAACTCAGTATACTCTTAATCTCAATATACTCCAAAATCTTTAAAAATCCTTCCCTGACTCCTGGCCAGATAGAGAGGATGGCAATCAATAAATCATATCCATATGATAAAGCCAGAGAAGATTTTAACTTCTCCCCTGTAAGCTTTGAAGATGGTATAGAAAAATTAATAAAGGAGTTAGAAGCCTGAGATTAAAGATATAAACAATCAGACAACTGCTGCTTTTAAAAAATTTAAATGAATCACCAAAAAATATCTGGATCAGTTTGCGCCCTTACCGGTAAGTGCTGCTTTTACTGTAACTAAAAAAATCTTTATATCCAATAGTATTGAAGCATCCTTAATATATAACTGGTCATACATAACTTTATCCGGAATTGAAAGCTGGTCCCTTCCACTAATTTGAGCAAGCCCGGTTACCCCTGGCCGGACTTTATCCACACTCTTTTCTTTCCGCAGTCTTATCAGCAGTTCCTGATTATACAATGCAGGCCTGGGACCTACAAAACTCATATCACCTTTCAATATATTTATAAGCTGGGGAATTTCATCTATACTTAATCTCCTGAGTATCGTTCCAATTCTGGTGTTTAAACTACTCTGATTTTTCAGTCTGTCAGTCGGAATATCGGCAGTGCCTTTCTTCATGGTCCTGAATTTATATATGGTAAAATACCGGCTATTTATACCAATCCTTTTCTGCTTGAATATTACACCCCCCGGGGAATCAATTTTTATCAGTGTTGGTATAATAATCCAGAACGGAATGAATAATATTATTGAAATAATTGAGAATAATATATCAAAAATTCTTTTTGTAACTCTATAAACCATAAACTAAAAACCCGCCAGTCTCTATCCCTGTAGCTTGGAGGACCACATCTTCTTCTCATTAAAATTAGGAACAATCTTTTTTAAATCTTTAAATAGGTTTTTATAGTCATAAAGCTGTATCTCTTTTTCAATATTGAACAATAAGTTTTGTATCTCTTCCCTGTTTTCCTTACTTTTATTCCTGGTTACAAATATTGAAGGAAAATCTGTGGGTATGAGCTTCTCATCACTATTTATCAGTTCTTCGGCAAATTTCTCTCCCTGTCTTACCCCGGAATAAGTAATTTTAATATCCTTTTCAGGCTCTAATCCATACAACTTTATCATATTTTTGGCCAGCTCTAAAATACTTATCGGCTTTCCCATATCAAGAACATAGATCTCGCCGCCTCTGCTCATTACACATGCCTGTATTACCAGCTGCGAGGCTTCGGTAACGGTCATAAAGAACCTGGTCATTTTAGGATGGGTAACAACCACCGGTCCCCCGCTTTCTATCTGGTTCTGGAATATGGGCACCACACTGCCCTGGCTCCCAAGCACATTTCCAAATCTTACAATTATAAAGACCGTATCCCTGACTTTTGAAAGTGTCTGCAGATATTTTTCTGAAAGCAATTTTGATATACCCATTATATTGCCGGGGTTAACCGCTTTATCCGTAGAGAGCATTACGAACTTTTTAACTCCGCTGGAGATAGACAATTTTGCCAGTGCTTTTGTGCCCAGAAAGTTATTCTGCAATGCAGCTTCCGGGTTTAATTGCATAAGCGGAACATGTTTATAAGCCGCAGCATGAAATACAACCTCGGGTTTATACTTTTTAAACACACCGCTGATGGTGGTATTATCTCTTATATCAGTAACAATGGGTATAGCATTGGGATAATCAAGTTTTGTAGAAAGTTCCTGTTCTATTAAGAATACATTATTCTCCGAATGATCAACAAGAATCAGATTTGATGGTTTAAACCTTATTACCTGCCTGCAGAGTTCAGAGCCAATAGATCCTCCCGCGCCTGTTATAAGGATTGATTTGCCTTCAAGCTGATCTAAAAGTTGACTGTAGTTAAGATTTACAGGCTTTCTGCCTAAAATGTCTTCTATCCGTATATCCCTTATCTGATGTAGGTGCGCTTTTCCATCTATTATCTCATACAAGCTGGGAAGGGTTTTACAAAATATCCCTTCTTCTTTTGCCTTAAAAGTGATATTCTTCCTAACCTCGCCGCTGGCTGAGGGTATTGCGATTATTATTTCATCAATAGCCAGCTTTTTAATAAATTTCTTAACTTCATCAGTTTTTCCAAAAACTTTTAGCCCATGAATTTGATGTCCGATTTTCGCCTTATCGTCATCTAAAAACCCTACAGGAACATATTCGCTGTCCTTCTGCCTTATCATCTCTCTTACTGTCATCTCACCTGCATCACCGGCGCCAACAATCAAGGTTCTCTTCCTGCGGGTATAAATGCTTCCAAATTTCATCTCATTAAACATTCTGACTGAGAATCTTGAACCCACAATCAAAATTAAAGTAAGGAGAAAATCTATTATAAGTATGCTCTTTGGAAAATATGGTGCTTCAATTATATAAAAGATAAACACCATAAATGCAGAACTTAAAGCCAGTGACTCCACAATGGTAAGAAAATCCCTTAAGCTGGCATATTTCCAGATTTTTCTATAGATACCAAATAGAATGAAACTTAAAAGCTTAACTGCGATTATTATTAAAGTGTACCATATAAAGTAAGTAGTATACTGTAGAGGAAGACCCTCCAATCCTCTTATTTCTAGCTGTCCTCTTAAATAAAAAGATATAGTAAAAGATGAAAAAAATATAATTACATCAAATAATGCTTGAATTATATTACTTTTAATTTTTAGTAAATTCATTTCAATATTTCAATTTTTTACGAGCTATAATTTACTCCAGATTCTCTAAATAATCTTTACCAACTATTATAGCTACATCTGCATCTTTGCCATATATTTCTTTAAAAATACTTGATGGCAGTTCTTCCATCTCATAACTCGAAAAGATTATCGCCAGTTGGTCCGCTTTTTCTTTATTTTCTTTACTATAGTATATTACAGTTTTTTCATAATTATAACTATCCGCATTAGAAAGGCCCAGTATCTTAAATCCGTAAACTTTTAAATAATCTTTAAACTTTACCGCAGATCCGCTTATGCCATTACCATTAGAAATTATAATATAGGTTCGCCCGGTTATACTTTTATCTATAACCCGGCCAACATCTACATCTACCCCAAGTGGCATAACTCCAGCAGTTGAAAACCAGGTAACTTTCTCATGCACCAGGTCATATTGAAGTATATATCTTCCAGGATTCTCCGGAGCAAAGATATATATGTCTTTTTGAAATTCATCTCCTGATCCTATTTCACCTGGAATAGGCAATCTTCTGCCATCATCCCAGATTACAACTTCCATAGTATCGCGGTTCAGCCAGTGATATCCAAATCTTATTTCCATTTCAGAATCACTTTTCCAGGTTATGATACCCGTATTTTTAAACCATATGGTCACCGGGAATTTTTCTCCAGGATCTACGTTTTTGGGAGTAGTTCCAAAATCGTCGTATTTTGCAGAATAAGCTATATCTACTACAATATATTTTTCAAGAGGGATAACTCCCTTAGTTGAAAACCAGGTCACTCCTTCCTGAACCAGATCAATTTGTAAGACGTATTGGCCTGGAGCAGAAGGCGCTTTAACATTTATATTAAATACTGCTTCTTCTCCTGGCTTAACTTCTTTTTGGGGAAGAAAACTTCTTTCTCCTTCAAAAACAACCATTTCTTTACTTTCAAAATCAATCCAATGATAACCAAGAAACACTGGATTTTCACTATCACGTTCCCAGGTAATAGCTCCGGTATTTTTTATTTTAATCTTAAATACATGCCCAACATTTGATGCCATTGCGTCAGGTGAGACACCAATATCAGTATATACTGCATTGTACAGGCTGGCTGGTTCGCCATTGATTATACGTTTCCACATAGCTCTTGCTTCTTCAATATCCGGAATCTGAACACTAATAGTTCTATTTTCTATCCAATCCGAACGAGAAGGAATAATAGCAGTCTCAAAATTCTCGGAATTAAGGGATAAAGCTGCCTTTGAATATTTAAGGATAGTTAAAATATCCAGGTCCGTTCTTGTATTTTCCACTAAAATATTAAAATAATATGGAACATTGGATAAGTATCTTACATTTAATTTCTGTATCAGGAGTTCCCTGGACAACTGCTGCTGACGCTGAATTCTGCCAATATCCCCAAGCTCTGTAGCTCTGCTTCTGGTATATGATAATGCCTGTTCCCCTGTGAAGTGATGGTTGCCAGGTGAGAAATTAGCACCACTCCTGGGATCAACAAGAGGCCTGTCAATGGTAATATCTACCCCTCCCAGAGCATCTATCAACCGTACAAACCCTTCAAAATCCAGAGTCACATAATGATTTATTTCCGCATCCAGAAAAGAACTGACTGTCTTTATCATAAGCTCTTCCCCGCCGTAGGCATAAGCATGATTTATTTTATCCTCCCCATACCCCGGTATTTCCACCAGAGTATCCCTGGGAATGGAAAGAAGGACTCCGCTTCCTTCTTCAGGATTTAAATAAAGAAGCATTATGGTATCAGCCCTGCCGGAATCATTTTCGACATCCCTGCTGTCCCGGCCCATTAAAAGGATAGTAACCGGTTCCTGGGGAGATTCTATGGGAGCGAGTATGTTCTCTACTTCTGAAGTAGTAATCGAATTTATAGTCCTGTTTACCGAATTAATATAAAGAAAGAAGCCGCCAGTGCCCATGCCTCCGGCAACAATTATTGAGGCTAAAACTATTATTATTACCCTTATATATAAAGGTAATTTTTTAAATCCTCTTTTATTCTTATTTTTTAAAAGTCTCATTTTCCGCTTTACTTTTATTCTTTTTCATCCATATAACTTTCAACATTAAATTTTTAATAAATCAGTATTTAAAATTCCTGACCTTATACTAACTGACCTTTCTGATATCCGCACCCAGGTTCCTTAACTTCTTTACAAAATCCTCATAGCCCCTCTCGATATGGTATATGTCGCTTACTTCAGTAGACCCTTCCGCCGCAAGTCCTGCAAGGACCATAGCCGCCCCCGCGCGAAGGTCAAATGACCGCACAGGAGCTCCTGATAATTTTTCAACCCCCTTGATTACAGCATGATGCCCGTCAATTTTTACATTCGCTCCCATTCTGTTCAGTTCGTCCACGTACATAAACCTGTTTTCAAATACATTTTCAGTTACTATTGATACACCGGGAACAACCGAAAGAAGAACTGTTATTATGGGCTGTAAATCAGTGGGAAAGCCAGGGTATGGAAGAGTGCTTATATTAATGGGCCTGTATGATTCTCGGGGCGCATCTACCCTTATATTGTTTTCATCAACAATAGAAATATTTACACCAATTTCTTTTAACTTAAAATAAAATATTTCAAGATTTTTCCATCTCGCATTTTCAATTTCTACTCTATCACCATATAAACCTGCCGCAGTAATAAAAGTACCTGCTTCAATACTGTCAGGCATGACTTCATAATCTGTGCCCTTAAGACTCTTAACTCCATTTATAATGATGCTGTCCGTGCCTGCTCCCTGTATGTCTGCGCCCATTGAGTTTAAAAAACAAGCCAGGTCAACTATTTCCGGTTCCCGTGCTGCATTACTGATAACTGTCTGGCCATTAGCAAGACACCCCGCCATCATTATATTTTCAGTAGCCCCTCTGGAAGGAAAATCCAGATTTATCATTGCACCGAAAAGCTTAGCTCCGGCTTCATAACCATCAACCTGGCAATTAATATATCCATGTTCTATAGAATATTTTGCTCCCATATCTTCAAGTCCTTTCAGGTGAAGATCAATTTGTCTGGAGCCAATATTGCAACCACCCGGAATGGCAGCCTTAACTTTACCATACTTGCTCAGGAGCGGCCCTGTTACCAGTATCGAAGCCCTCATCTTTCTCACAAGTTCATAAGGCGCTTCATAGCTGCTGATACTCCCTGGATCAATTTCAACCACTTTATTTTCCACATCCACATCTACCCTGGCGCCAAGGGTCCTGAGCACTTCTATCATAATATTGACGTCTTCAATATTTGGTACATTGCTTAAGGTAGTTTTACTGTCGGCCAGTATTGATGCCGCTATCAATTTTAGTGCAGAATTCTTGGCCCCGCTTATCCTAACTTTTCCAGACAGAGTTTTTCCGCCATTTATAATAAACTTTTCCATAAATATAAAAAAAGTAATTTTCCTGATAAAAAAGTAAAAGCTATTATAACAAATTAAGGTGAATTAAAAAATAAGAGCTGCTTTTATTGTTTCAGAAAGATCTTAAAAAATTCGTAGCAATTATACTCTTAAAAAATTTTTTTTCAATTAAAAATCAAGTCTTATTAACTCAACTCCTGCTTCGTCAAGCAGATCTACGGCAAGAGGGTCGGGGTAATCCTCAAAATAATATATTTTTTTAATTCCGCAGTTTATTATCATTTTGGCGCAGAGAGCACAGGGCTGGGTTGTGGAGTAAATAACCGAGTCTCTTATTTGCACTCCATGATATGCAGACTGGAGGATTGCATTCTGTTCAGCGTGCAGGCCACGGCAAATTTCATGTCTTTCACCCGCTGGCACTCCCAGTTCTTCTCTCAGGCATGTTCCTATCTCAAGACAATTCCTCACCCTCATCGGCGCGCCATTATAGCCGGTGGTAAGAATCCTCTTATCCTTTACAATTATAGCGCCAACTTTTCTTCTAAGGCATGTAGATCTTGTTGCTACTTGCCTTGTAATTGATGCAAAATATTCATCCCAGGTCGGCCGCGTAATTACCATTTTTTCAATATATGCTTTTTTTATTTATAAAAGTCCGTTACTGCTGCAAATTTACGCTCACATACTCCTTTAAAATATACTAAGGTTTATTTATAAAAATGCCAAGTACTTTTAAAAAGTAAAACTTGTACTGTTTTTTTTATAAAAAAAATATTATATACTAATTTTAATAAGTTTTTATTTCTTTATGAATACAGTAAAAATTAATAATCCGGATAAAATTAACAAAAACATTATCAAAAAAATTGCTGAACTTATCTCAGAAGGTAAGACAGTAATTCTACCTACCAGCACCATTTACGGATTAAGCTGTAAATATAATGACAGAAATGCAATTGAAAAAATATATAAAATAAAAAAAAGAAGTAAAAATTTGCCTTTCATAATACTTATTTCCAGTCATGATGATTTAAAAAGCCTGGTTTCAGATATAAACCCGGTTGCAAAAAAAATAATAAAAAATTTCTGGGATATTAAAAATCCAAAGCCTCTTACTTTAATTTTTAATAAGAAAAGCTCTCTGGAAAATTTTATCACCAGCGGCAGTCCTAATATTGCTATCAGACTGGCAGATCCCGGATTCTTAAGAAATATGATAAATATCTGCGGCCCTATTGTGTCTACCAGCGCCACTATTTCCGGAACAAAGAGCTATCCTAAAAAAATAGAGGACATCCCTGCCACAATCAGGAAACAAGTGGATCTAATAGTAGAGTGCCCTTCTTCTCTGACTGGAGTTGCATCAACTATTGTTGACGTGTCAGGCAAAACTCCTGTTTTGGTAAGAGAGGGGAAAGTCAAATTTAGAGATGTATTAAAATTCAAAGGCAGTAAAGGAAATATAATATAAAAAAAGAAGAAAATAAAAATATTTCCGGCAAATTTTTTACTTTGTGATAAGATTTAGTTTTTTAAACAAAAAATTTCAGGTAAATTTTTGATTATCCAGTTAATTGGAATATAATATTACAGGGTTTCAAGTTTGATAGTTATAATTGGAGCATTTTAACAACTTATAAAAAAACGGATATTTTATGAAGATAGTTATAGGCTCAGATCACGCCGGTTTCAATTATAAATCCAGATTAATTGAACTGGTAAAATCTATGGGACACACCATACTGGATATTGGAACTGACAGCTGCCAGAGCGTGGATTATCCTGATTTTGGGGAAAAGGGAGCCAGAGCTGTAGCCTGTGGTAAAGCTGATATTGGAATACTTATATGCGGAACCGGAATTGGCATGGATATGGTTGCCAACAAAATAAAGGGCATACGGTCCGCTGTCTGCTGGAATGAAGAGACTGCAAGGTTTGCCCGCGACCACAATTTTGCAAATATATTGTGCCTGGGAGCAAGATTTTTATCATTAGAAAAATGTATTGAAATAACAAAAATTTTTATAAACACTCCTGTAAGTGATGAAAAACGTCATATTAGAAGAGTTAATAAAATAATGAAAGTCGAAGAAAGGAACTAGACTTGCAATGGCTAAATCAAAAAAACACGAAAATCATACCTTGAGCGTAGATATAGATACCGAGGTAAAAGAGATAATAAAAAAGGAATTGGAAAGGCAAAAGAATCAGCTTATTCTGATAGCTTCAGAGAATTTCACTTCCCAGGAAGTTATAAAAACTATGGGTTCTGTGCTTACAAATAAATATGCTGAGGGTTATCCTGGATTCAGGTATTATGCAGGCTGTGAGAATTTTGATGAAATCGAAAAGTTAGCTATAAACAGAGCCAACCAATTATTTGTCTCAAATTACAGCAACGTCCAACCTCATAGTGGAGTCAATGCCAATCTAGCAGTATACTTAAGTGTTTTAAACTGCGGAGACAGGATACTGAGTATGAACCTTAGAGACGGCGGTCATCTCTCTCATGGGCATAAGCAAAATCTTAGCGGCAGATACTATGAGATACACACTTACACCGTAGATCCTGAAACAGAAATGATAGACTATGAAAATGTAAGGAAACTGGCAAAAGCCACAAGGCCAAAATTGATCATAGCCGGAGCCAGCTCTTATTCAAGATTAATCGACTTTAAGAAGTTCAGGGATATTGCTGATGAAGTAAGCGCATACCTGATGGCTGACACGGCCCATATAGCAGGACTTATGGTAACCGGTTATCATCCCAGCTCTATAAATGTGGCAGATTTTACCACCGCTACTACACATAAGACTATTAGAGGTCCACGGGGCGGACTGGTTATTGCCGATAAAAAATACGCCGGTCTTATAGACAAATCAGTTTTCCCAGGTGTTCAGGGAGGTCCCCTGATGCATATCATTGCTGCTAAAGCTGTGGCTTTCAGAGAAGCTTTAAAGGATTCATTTAAGGATTACAGCAGGCGCATTATTGAAAATTCAAAAGCTCTGTGTGAGTATATGAAGAATGAAGGTTTCAGAATTGTATCCGGTGGAACTGATAACCATCTGTTTCTAATAGATTTAAGTGGTAAAGAATTAACAGGTTATGAGGCTGTAGGAACATTGAGCTCAGTAGGTATAATAATCAATAAAAATGTGATTCCCTTCGATAAACTGGATCCCATAATAACCAGCGGTATAAGGATTGGTACGCCTGCGGTAACCACTCAGGGAATGGGCGTAGAACAGATGTATAAAATAGGTGAATATATTTCTGGAGCCCTAAAAAACAGGAGTAACCCTTCAAAGCTCAAGGAAATTGCTAGCAAGGTTAAAAAACTAGCAAATGATTTTCCGGTTTACAGTAACTTAGGAGTTTGATTTAAGAATAAAATAGTTACAAAATTTAGTGGCTTCTCACAATATCTATCACCTTCATAAGCCTTACCACGTTGGAACGTTCGGTCTCATCCAGTTTCATAGTTATAAATCTTATAGTCTCGATTATGCTCGGGATTAATTTATACTCAAGGACATTAACCCTTCTTCTAGTCTCTTCAATCTCCGTAGCCATAAGCTGTACTGCTTTCTCCTTTTCAGCCAGATCAAGAAGATTATCTATGAACTTATCAAAATCATTAAGAGCAATATCCATTTCTCCCGAGGTGTTCATATAGCCGTAAGGGATAATATCACCGCTCACCTCTTTGGCATAAACCGGTACACGAACACTTATAATGTTCCTCTTGCTGATTGATACTGAAATCTTCTTTACAGGCAGCAGTAATTCCTGCTCTACCTGGTATGGACCCATTGCTGCTTTTGCAAGCACAAATCTTTCCAGTATGGATTGAAATTCTTTTTCTATAGAAAAACGAAGCTCCTTAACCCTATCAATTACCTCAAGTAATTGTCTCATAAGTTCATCTCTTTTGTCCTTAAGGAGTTTGTGCCCTCTCCTGGCCAGACTTAACCTCTTCCTTAAGCGAAGAAGTTCCATTCTTGTTGCATTTACATTTAAAAGCATTTAGTCACTCTCATCTTCTTCTTTTTCTGTTTTAAATTTTGCCAGATATTTGTCCAGATATTCAGTCCTTATTCTCTTTAATTCTTCCCTTGGGAACATCGAAAGTAGTTTCCATCCTAAATCAAGTGTCTGGTCTATGCTTCTATTCTCATACTCACCCTGAGAAACATACTTCTCCTCAAATTTTTCAGCAAACTTAAGATACAGTTTGTCCATATCAGTTAGAGCTGCTTCCCCCAGTATTACTGTAAGCTCCTCCACTTCTTTTCCTCTGGCATATGCTGCATATAACTGGTTAAATATATCCGCGTGATCCTCTCTTGTTTTCCCCTGGCCAATTCCTTTATCCTTGAGTCTGGAAAGAGATGGCAGCACATCAATAGGAGGAGATAATTTTTTCTTATGAAGAGATCTTGAGAGTATAATCTGGCCTTCGGTTATATATCCTGTAAGGTCTGGGATGGGATGGGTTTTATCATCTTCAGGCATAGTAAGTATGGGAATCTGGGTTATTGAACCTTTCCTTCCCCTAATCCTGCCAGCCCTTTCATAAATAGTAGCCAGGTCAGTATAGAGATATCCGGGATAACCTCTTCTTCCTGGAATTTCTTTTCTTGCAGCTGAAACTTCCTTTAAGGCTTCGCAGTAGTTGGTCATATCGGTTAAAATTACCAGCACATGCATATCTTTTTCAAAAGCAAGATATTCAGCACAGGTAAGCCCCACTCTTGGGGTTGCAATTCTCTCAATTGCCGGGTCATCGGCAAGATTCAGTACAAGAACTGACCTGCTTATGGCACCGGTTTTCTTAAAATCATTAATAAAATATTCAGCTTCTTCAAAGGTAATTCCTATTGCTATAAAGACTACAGCAAATTTCTCCTTTTCTCCCAGAACTGCAGCTTGTCTTGCAATTTGAGCAGCTATCCGGTTATGGGGAAGACCTGCCCCGGAAAATATAGGTAGTTTCTGTCCTCTTACCAGAGTGTTCAGGCCATCTATAGAGGATATTCCGGTTTGTATAAACTCATCTGGATAATCTCTGGCATATGGATTGATGGGGGCTCCATTTATATCCAGGCTTTTTTCTGCAATAATCTTGTCTTTTTCAGTTTTTGGTTTTCCAAGACCTGTAAAAACTTTGCCCAGTATATCAGAAGATACATACATATGTGTACCCCTTCCTAAAAACCTTACCCTTGTATTCTTAGAATCTATTCCAGATGTACCCTCAAATACCTGCACCAGCGCATTATCTCTATTAACCTCAAGCACTATGCCGCTTCTTATACTTCCGTCGTCAAGCTTTATATCAACCAGTTCCTCATACTTAACCCCTTCTACGCCTTCTACATGAAGTAGGGGTCCGGAGATATTGGTAATACTTCTATATTCTTTTAGCATCTTCACTCCTCTATTATCGAAGAAAATTCTTTATCTATATCTTCTTTGATTTTATCAATCTTGCCGATATCCTCTTTCTTTATATATTTCATCCTGGCTATCTCGTCCCTTACTCTCATATTCTCTATAGCCTTAATATCAGCATTTATTTTCAAATAACCGGTTGCCTGATTGTAAAAATATATAATTGTATCCATCATCTTATATTGTTTTTCCATTGACGAATAAGTATCTACTTCATGATAAGCAATTTGATGCAGAAAGTCCTCCCTTAACATTCTGGCCGTGAGCAGGATTAACCTGTCAGGTCCGGACAAAGCATCAACTCCTACTAAGCGAACAATCTCTTCCAGCTCTGATTCTTTTTCAAGGATTCTCATTGCCTCTGCCCGCAGATCGAAATAATCTTCCTGGACATTTTTGGTAACATAGTCTCTTATATTATCAATATAAAGGGAGTAAGAATTCAACCACGATATTGCCGGAAAGTGCCTGCTGTAAGCAAGCCGGGCTTCAAGTGACCAGAAAACTTTCACAACCCTTAATGTAGCCTGTACCACCGGATCAGAAAGGTCACCTCCCGGAGGAGATACTGCACCTATAACTGAAAGTGCGCCAAATCTCTGTTCGTTGCTTGATAGGCATTTTATCATACCTGCTCTTTCATAAAATGAAGCAATTCTTGCTCCCAGATATGCCGGATATCCTTCCTCCCCTGGCATCTCTTCCAATCTACCAGAAATTTCTCTCATAGCTTCTGCCCATCTTGAAGTTGAATCAGCCATCAGTGCTACTGAATATCCCATATCTCTAAAATATTCAGCTATAGTTATTCCGGTATAAACAGATGCATCCCTGGCTGCAACAGGCATATTTGAAGTATTGGCAATAAGTACAGTCCTCTTCATCAAAGGAACTCCGGACTTAGGATCAACCAGTTTAGGAAATTCCAGAAGAACATCTGTCATTTCATTGCCTCTTTCTCCACATCCTATATAAACAATAATTTCAGCATTAATCCACTTTGCCAGTTGATGCTGGATGACAGTTTTACCCGATCCAAATGGTCCGGGGATACATGCAGTGCCCCCCTTTGCAATAGGGAAAAACATATCTATAACTCTCTGACCGGTAAATAAGGGCATATCCGGAATGATTTTGTCAAGGTACGGCCTGGGCTTTCTTACCGGCCATTTCTGTATCATTGTCATCTGTCTGTCGCCATCTTTATTTTTTATTACTGCTATGGTGTCTTCAACCGTAAACTCACCTGACTGGATTGATTTAACCTCTCCACTTATTCCAGGTGGAACCATAATATAATGCTTTATTATTTCTGTCTCATTAACAAAGCCCAGGAAGTCACCACCACTTACCATATCACTCTTTTTTATCATAGGCTCAAATTTCCACTTCCGCTTCCTGTTTAATGCCGCCGCGGAAACACCCCTGGCAATAAAATCCCCGGTATTTTCATATATTTCATTAAGAGGCCTTTGAATTCCATCATAAATGGATTGGATAATACCCGGTCCCAGCTCCACAGTTAAAGGCTCGCCTGATGGGTATACTGGTTCACCAACACCTATGCCTCCAGTTTCTTCATAAACCTGTATAGAAGCGAGATCTCCTTTTAGTTCTATTATCTCGCCCATTAACTTCTTGTCGGAAACATAAACAACATCAAACATTTTTGAGCCAGACATATTTTCAGATACAACCAGTGGACCTGCTACCTTGACAATTTTTCCTGAATTACTCATTTATTTGCTCCTAATTTTTCTTCTGCCATTACATCTGCCCCCACAGCTTTTGTTATTGCCCTTCTTAAATTCCTAATTGCATAATTATTTCTTTTTCCCAGCCCCGGGATCACTACTATTGATGGTAGTAGTTTGTTTGAATATTCTTTAATTATCTGGTCTAATTTAATTGCGATAGTTTCAGTCATAAAAATAATTCCATAACCTTCCCCTGCCAGCTGCCTTAGCTTTTTTTCTGCTTCAGAGATTTCTTCAATGCCTGCAGTCACAGGAAAAACATCAATCCCTACCGCTTTAAATATCAACATAATGTCACTTTCTCCAAATGCAGCAATCCTGGTAACCATTTAAACCTTTACCTTATTTCTTATTTTACTATTTTCAACACCATGAAGAACGCCGGTAAATATAATACTTAAATACTTTAGCTCTAATTTTTTCCTTAAAAAAAATTGAAAAACTTTTTCCAGATTGGAAACTGTATATTTTACAGGATCAAAAAAATCAAAATAAAATAAGTCCTCGCTTTTCTCAAAAGAAGAAAATGTACCTTCAGAATGCAGGGCATAAGTTCCCTTAATTATCATATCTGCATAATCTGTCCGTTCCATTTCCTTTACAAAAAAGTCCAGGCTCTCGCCCTCAAATTTAGCCATAAATTCTTTTGGCAGAAATCCATTTTCATGTAAAAAATAATCAAAACTTAAATCCTCTGCCAGATACTTACTCCTATAAATGTTTTTTATATTCAGTATATCTATAATATGTTTTAAATAATCTGTAATCAGTCTGCTATTCAGGGTTTCAATAGAATTTAGCACTCTTTCTAAATAAAATTTCTCAAGCTCAAGTTCCATGAGCCTGTAATTTTCTTGCTTATCTATTAACTCTACTGCAAACTTAAGCATCTCAGCAACT
This sequence comes from Actinomycetota bacterium, assembly GCA_004376325.1. GTDB lineage: Bacteria > Actinomycetota > Humimicrobiia > Humimicrobiales > Humimicrobiaceae > Hydromicrobium. The sequence continues at coordinate 15,062 of SOKC01000074.1, forward strand.
ACCGGATCAACTTCTCTATAATCTCCGGTAACAGCAGCATCCCTCAGCTCATCATAAGAATGTAATATAGGGACAAAAAGCTCCCTTAAATCAATATCCAGAATGATTGATTTAACAATCACTTTCAGGTTGTGTAGATTTTCTTCAAGAAAAAGAAGATCGCCTGCAGCCTGATGTTCAGGTTTTAATCTCTGGTCTAAAAAATTTACAGTAGTGCTATATTCACTGATTATAACCTTTTCAAAGCTTCTGGATTTCTCTATATAATTTATATATTTAGAATAAACTGTATCTCTCAGTGCTCCAATAAATTCATCCGGTCCCTCGGATCCGAGCATCCTCTCAATTTTACTTTCCTCTAGAAATTCAACTTCTCTTGTCATAAGTTCTGCACATGCAAAAAGATAATAGCTGTCATCGCTAATATCATAATCTATCCGTACCAATTATTACCTCTCCTTACCAAATAGATATAATGCCACATCCATCCTGATATCATCAATATTTGAATCAATCAAACTATCAGGAGCTATATTATATTCTGCTTTTCCTTTAATTATCCTGATGCCTTTTTTAAAATCCGGCTTCCCGTCTACTTTTTTAAAATCCGCAAGAGATTCCATCATCTTACCATCAATATTTCTTTCCTCGCTTCCAATCTGATAATAACCCTCATCAATACTTAACACATCTAAAGTTTTTTTAAGGAATTTTTCATAATCTTTTTTGCCGAGACAGGTAAGTTTTTTCTTTACTCTATCAATAACATCTTCAATCAGGCCAATTTTATACATAAGTATCTTTTGATTTAATTCTGATTTAGCCCTGGATACTTCAATATTTAAAACTTCTCTATACTTTTCCCTTGCTCTCAGTTTTCCGCTCTGGTGTATCTCTTTTACCCTTTCTTCAGTCTCTTCTATTACCACAGACGCTTTCTTTCTGGCTTCATCTAGTATCTTATCTCTCTCTTTTCCCGCATCATCCAGAATTTTTTTTGAGACATTATCTAACTCTGCCATAACCATTCACCTGTTAAAATTGTACAGTGTTAATGAGGAAGAAAGTAATAAGAAGTCCCAGTACTGCATAAGTCTCAATCATTGCCGCAAATATAACACCTTTCATTCCCTGTTTTGCTTGCTTTGCCACAAGATTTACACCTGCTGCGCAAACCTTTCCCTGATGTATACCTGAAAGTAGTCCGGCAATTGCAATAGGCAGCGCAGCAAAAAATAATTGCATGCCCTGCGCCAGAGTTTCCACCATGGCAATATTTCCAATAATCAGAAATGCAGCAACAAACCCATAGAATCCCTGTGTTCCAGGCAGAACAACAAGTAAAAATAAGCTACCAAATCTACGTGGATCTTCGGAGAGAACTCCTGCAGCAGCTCTTGCAGGATAGCCAATGCCTAAAATAGAACCAATACCAGCTAAGATAGCTGCTAAACCAGCTCCTATAATTGTTACCATTACACCTAGCGATAAATCTGACATTTTTCCTCCTATTACTAATCAACTATTGTTATATATTTATGTTCATCTTTTAAAGCTTCAAACGGTCTTCCACCACCTACATAAAACTTTGGGAAAAATTCGACATATTGAAGCCTCAGTGTATGAACAAAACCACCAAGAATACCAATTCCTATATTGAAGATATGTCCAAATATAAGAATTATAATTAAAATTATAATACCGGCAACCGGAATTGAGAGAAACTGAAATGCTATTTTATTAACAGCTACTCCAATACCTGCAGTTACCATTCCCAGAGCCATAAGCCTGATATAGGAAAGAACATCACCTAAAAATGAAGTCAGTCCCCTAACTATAGTCAGGTTTAAAAATCCCATAAATATCCTGAATCCCCAGCTTTTCTCATCCCTGGCTCCAAAGAAAATAATAACTATAGCGCCAGCCAGGATAGGCCACAGTAGAATCTTTGATATACCGCCTGGGAAAAGCGGTTCAGAAACAAGCTGCAGGCTTACCGCCATCCGGGATGAAAGCAGAATTACTATAAGCGATAAAATGATAATTATCCAGGGAAGTCCATCCAGGAATGCACCTCCCCAATCCTTGCGTCTCAGACAGTCACCAATTTTAATGGACAGACCAAAAACAACATGAACTACCCCCAGAATCAGTGCTAATCTAAAAAAAATCATGGAACTCTGGTTAGAACTGACTGGATCCCCCAGAATTGCTAATTTTGAGAAAAATCCATCAATACCTAAATATGTGGGTAAATCACCAAACCATCCATTAAAAAGAGTTCCGGCAAATATAGCAAAAATTGCCCCGATAAAGATCAGCATAAGAAATTTTTTAATATTCCTCATCTTAAAAGCAAAAATCAAAGTAAGTATCGCAAGTATAAATCCATAACCTGCATCCATTAAGCAAAGACCAAAGAATACAGCGAAGAATAATGAAACAAATGGGGTAGGATCAATCTCAAAATATCTGGGAACTCCATAAAGATCTACAACTATCTCAAATGGCCTGAACAGTGGTTTATTTTCCAGAATAACAGGAACATCTTCATCTTCATCCGGTTGAATTTCTATCATTCTTGTAGATTTAAAACTCTCAACTGTAGAAATGATTTTTTTCTTATCTTCTTTCTTTACCCATGCAGTGTGAAAAGAAACAGAATCTGTAGAAAACCCGGATTCTATTGCCTGCTCAATCTCCAGATTATTTTCAATGTAATCAAGATAAACTGTCAGGGCTTCTTCGTACTGGCTGGATATTTTCCTTATTTCGGCCAGTAAGCGTTTTTTTCTATTTCTGTTAAAATCAATACTTTTTTTAATTTTAGCTAAATTCTCGCTAGTGGTGCCCTCATAGCCAGTTATTTCTGCCTCCTCAAAGGAAATACTGGCCAGATATTCTTCCGCATCCTTCTTATATTGGTTATGATAGGCTAGAATTACGTATGTAACATCTCCATCTTCAGACAATTTCTCGCAGGAAATTTTATTTTCATCCAGGTTTTTTGCAACTTCTTCAAAATCATATTCCTCGCATTTAATAATCCCCAATTTTATAGTATAAGTATCACCATCCGCTATATCCTCAAGATTACCTCTGTAACAGGACCATACATTCAGTTGACGGGTTTTTGGTTCCGCATCGGTAATCTTTGCATCCAGAATCTCCATTTCATCTTCAATATCTAAAATATTATCTACTATTTCTTTAAAGTTTGCGCTCTCCAGGATCTTATCGTATTCACTTCTTTTAATTACCAGTTTGCCTGCTCTGGAGGCAATCTTTTTTAGCTTTTCATCCTTAGAATCATTAAGAATATCCAGAGCCCTTCTAACCCTGGTAATGTACTCTGGACTTGTATCTATAGGCGGGATCTCCAAATCGATTTTATCCGTATGTGGTTTTACTTCAACAGTAATTGGAGCTTTTTGTAATTTTTTAAGAACGGTCTCTGTATCGGATTTATGTGAAATAATAAAAAGTTTACTTAATTTAGCAACTGCCATTAACCTACGATCCTCTGAATAATTTTTTCAATAGCTTTTTCCTGATTAGCTTTAGAAATATTCTTTATTTCTGCTAGCTTCCTGTCGAAATCTTTCTCCAGCCTTGCAGCTTCTCTACCTGCATCACGTTTTGCCTTATTTTCAGCTTCTGTGTACATAACCTTTACTCCTTTTTCGGCTTCTTTTAGGATTTTTTCCGCTTCCCTGTATGCTTCCTCCATAATTTCTGCAGATCCCTTTTTGGATGAGGTTACAACCTCTTTTGCTTTCTTCTCAGATTCTTTTATCTGACTAATGATGTTATCAATCATTTTTAAAAAAAAATTATTTAAAAATCTTCAGTATTATAACAACAAAACCAGGTGTATCAATAAAACCAGCTCTCCCTGGCTCCCCCTTGAGCCTGCTCTTTAAAAATCCCGTTAAAATATTTTGCTGATAACTGAATTAAGATAATAACCTAAAATTAAATCCATAAGGGAAAAGCCTAATTCCTGCTTTATGACATTAGGTTCACCTTTAATTCCGCCTAATTCTGCCGCTATATTTATCGCATCTTTATAGTTTCCAATACCGTCAATCAGACCCAGCTCTAAAGCTTCTGTCCCTAAAAAAACCCATCCTGTTGCAAGCTCTTCCACTTCGCTTATATCCATATTTCTACCCTCGGCAACATCAGTGATAAACTGCCCGTAAATTTCTTTAAGCTGGGCTTCAAGCAACCTTATTTCTTCTTCAGTAATAGGCCTGTCAGGACTTCCTACGTCTTTAAATTTTCCCTGCTTTATGGTGGTATATTTTATTCCTAATTTTTCATACAAGTCCTCGAAATTGGGAATCTGCATTATTACTCCGATGCTGCCCACTGAAGAAGACCTGTTAGCAATTATCCTGTCAGCTGCACTTGCTACATAATATGCCCCTGAGGCACAAACCTCACTGACTGAGACTACAACCGGCTTTTCTACTTTTTTAAGCTCTTCATATATTTCCTGCGAAGCGGCAGCGCTTCCGCCGGGACTGTTGACTCTGATCAATATTGCTTTTACGTTTGGATTCTTTCTGGCTTCATCAAGCTGGCTGATTATCTTTTCAGGCGTAACTGTAACTACACCAAACAGGCCTGAATATTTCTCTGCAGAAATTACACCTTCCAGGCGAATTTCATAAACCGAATCACCCAAAGCATAAGAGGTTCCGCCCAGGCTCCCCGTTAATAAGCCTATAAAAAAACATCCCCCGGAAAATATAAACAGCACAAAAATACAAAGAAAAGCAATGCCCACTATTTTTCCTGTACTCCATCTGGCCAAAATAACTCCTTTCATTCAACGCTTATATTTTACCCAGCATACTGCAGAATTTTCTACCGCTTTATTTTAACAATAATATGATAATTATAGAATAGCTTCAAATAATTTATAAAATTTTAAACTAGATAATATTTGTTTAAAAGAAGACATTTTTATTCCTAAAATGAGTTTTTATGTTTAAACCAAACATCTACCTTAATAAATTTATATCAACATTTAATACACTCCAGGCAATAGTAAGGGTTATTCCTATCCCAATCAGGCAACCACTCATCTTACCTAAAGAAGAACTTACGGGTGTTCTTGCTTCATCAATTCCGTGTCTTCTTAAATATTCAGAAACTTTTCCCTCAAATATTCCTGCAAATCCATCAGTAACAGAATCACCAACTGCTCCACCAACAATGGCCCCTATTACTCCACCATAATTTGCTCCTATAAGGGCAGCAACACCTAAAAATCCAGTATCAACTATTCCAAATATTATATCAGCCCCAGCTGAACTTATAGCTCTACCTGATATTTTTATTGGAATCCAGGCTACCAGTCCAAGTATTATAAGCACTGGTCCAATAAGCCTTGTCTTGTCTAAAAAAAACCAAACAGTACTAATTATCACAATTGATAATACAACCACACTAATTAGCGCTGAAACTAAACCTTGCTTTCTCATATTTTCCCCCTAAAAATATCTTTCTTGTAGAGATTAATTTTAAAACAATTATACAACTTAAATTAAATTAAGGATTAATAAAGTAAAAATAATTTTAAGATATGCTAAATATATATTTAGCATTTCACTATAGTTTACAATGTTATAAATAGGTCTATAGAAAGCCTGGGATTATTAAGCTTTATACTATGCTTCCTGGATTTATTTAGTACTATCGATTATATCTATAATTTTGACCATTATTTTCGCAAGGACCGAAGAAAATATGCTTTATCTATAAATATGAGGGTGTTTACCATAAATGCATGTTGAGATACAATTATTTCTCTTAAGAATTATCGTTTCAGGATTAATGCTTAGAGAACTTTCCTTCTATTACAATCTATATAAATACGTGCGTCAACTTCAAACTTATAAATAATTTTGCTCTTCTATTTTTTTTAATGTAAGATTTTTTATTCTTGCAACTATCTCTCTATGAGAAAGCGGCAAGAATCTCGCGAGATCGGCCTTTATCTCATCATCTGATATATTTTTAATTACAGAAATCAATTCTTCGGGACTGGCGTTTTTATTATATATAAGCATCTTTTTATTTACTAATTTCCAATTAATAGGAACTTTTTTAGTTAATAAAAACCAGATGTCAAAAACATCTCTGCCTTTCCTTCTGATAAGAAGAGCTCTTATTTTTTCAGACAACATTTCAGCAGAACTCAAGTGAGTTACAAGAGGATAAGCAGTAACTGGAAAAATAGTTTCCACATAACTATTTTCAACTTCTACGGGTTTTTCCCGTAAAGAAAAATCCATCCTGATGGTCAGAGGGAAATTAAAGCCTTTAAGCCTTTGGAAAATTCTACCGGAATAAGAATCACCTAAAGTTTTTCTTTCTTTAAATCCTACATTAATTCCTTCTTTGTTTAAATTCTCTAATGTTTTTTCAATCAGTTTCTCAATTACTAAAGAACTTAAGTTAGAACTAAAATCTAAATCCTCTGAAAACCTAAAAGAGCCAAATAAAAACCTTAGAGCTGTCCCTCCCTTGAAATAGACCTTTTCAGTATTTTTTCCGGCATAAAAATATTTTAAAAACAAAAGTTGCAGATATTCACGCCAAACAGTAAATAAATCAATTTTTAATTCTTTTGCCAGATTCTTACAAGCTTCATCGTCTAACATATCTTATCTACCAACCTTTTTAAGGGTATGTAATCATATTTTTTGGAAATATCTTTTAGATATTTCTTATTAATATTTGTTAAATCCAACTCTTCTAAGGAAATTATCCTTAATTTCCTAGCCATGAAATACAGTTCATCTATTAGCGCTTTTTCAGGAGAAGCAATTAAAAAATTGTTTTTTTTTAAAAACCCATAAAGGTATTTGCTCCTTATATGCATAAACTCATATTCTTTATCTTCATAAATTACCCTTTTAGATTTTTTACTGGTAATAGAAGTAATGGTATAAGGAAACTGAGACAGAATTCCATAAAAAGATAAAGCACTCTCTAAAGAAATATAAGAAGGAGAAGTTAAAAAATTTGCAATTTCAAAATCAGAAACTTCTATAAAAGAAAATAAATATTTCCCGTTTTCAATCCGTTTGATTATGTCCTTTTTCTCTAATCTTTGTAAAAGCTTATAAAGAGTATTGTCTTTCTCTATGTTAAAAATTTTCTTTGCATCATTTATGCTAAATAGAGATACCTTTTTAGCATATAAAATTTTAGTCGCTTTATCTATGGTAATAGATTCCATAATTAGTATAATTTTATACTAATTATGTTATCTATGTCAATAATAATAGTAATAATAAAAAATAAAAATAGGTTGTATTCATCCTAAATAAGTGTAGAATATATACGAGGTGATTTTTATGTTAGTTAATACAAAAGATTTGATTTCATTAACAGAAGCTAACCAAAACTTTTCCAAAGTTGCCCGAACTGTTGATGAAAAAGGTTCAGTTATCATAATGAAAAACAATACCCCTCGCTATGTAGTAATAGATTTTAAAAAACTAGAGCAACTGGAAATTTCTGTAAATGAACGTATAGAATCTTTGGCTTCACGTATATTGCAGGATAATCTTGAAGCTTTTAAGGAACTTGGCAAATGATCAAGCTTGATATTAGCCATGTTTTACATCTCAATAATAGGATGTGTAAAGCAACTGGCGGTTCATCTGGGCTGCGTGATATCGGAGCTCTTGAATCAGCACTGTATCATGCATATGCATCATTCGAAGGAAAAAACTTATATCCAACTCTTGAAGAAAAAGCTGCACGTCAAGCTTATGGAATTATAAGAAATCACCCTTTCTTGGATGGGAATAAGCGAACCGGACTATTTGTTATGCTGGTTTTTCTGGAACTAAATGACATCAAGTTGCACTTTTCTCAACCCGAATTGGTTAAGCTGGGTATTGGAATAGCAGAAGGAAGAATAGGCTCACAACAAATAACAAAATGGATTATTGAACATAAAAAATAATCTTTTTCAACTAAAAGACTCTACTTAATAAAGGAAACATCTATTATTTATCCTGAAATAATAGATGTTTCCTTACATTATTCACTTGGCTATTTGCCACCTGAGGAATTTGAGGATATATTTATTAAAAATAAATCCTGTGAGCTTGTTGTAACTTAAGATATTAAAGTGTTCAGTTTTTGAGGTTCATACCA
>SOKC01000112.1 GCA_004376325.1 Actinomycetota bacterium
TATCATTCCATGGATATGATAAATAATCCGCCCTATTTTTAATTATTGGATCGTTTGATAATCTAAAGCTCCATTTCCAGGCAAAACAGAAGTTATAAGACACTCAAAAGATACAGTATCATAACTCATTTTTTTATAAAAACCATTATATTCTTTAAAATATTGTATTTTGTCTCTTATATCTCCGTAATATAGGTAAGCAAATTTTCGCCCTTTAATCTCTTCCACTATTGCTATATCTACAATATGTTCATATAATGGCAACCTTTTTGGCTTAATTCTATTAACTGCATCCAATATATTTCTATAATCCGGCCTAAAATCTTTATTAAAAAAAATTTTTATACATAATCTAATCTTCCCTTTAATCCTATTATAATTTTTTATCTAATCTAAAAATTTTTAAAGGATTATCATAAAATAACATTTTAGATATTTCTTTAGCCTTGTTAATATCAAATATACCTTCCTTTACTTTTATAGACAAAGCTTTGGCAATATTAACTCTAGCCATATATTGGTGTCCATATACTCCATCTACAAATAAGTAATCGCCTCCAAACGCTGATATCTTATTAAGCGGTACTGTATCTATCCATTCTATCAAACTTTTAACTGATGCATTGGGAGACACTATATGCGCCCAGCACATGTCTATATATACATTTGGATAATTTTTTGCAAGTACAGTAAGTTCATTTTGATATGGATAGCTGATGTGAAAAATATCGAAGGTTACATCTGGATATTCTAGAAATAAATTAGAAAGAAGTTCAGGGTTTGAATTTGAAAGTATATTACCATTTCCCTCCTGTATTCCCGTATGAACTTGTATTATGAGATTTTTTTTATTTGCAATATCTAAGATAAAATGAAACATATAATCCTGGAAATTTTTTTCTGTACTAATAGGTCTAACAATCCAATCCCCAAAGTGCTTTACCTTAAATATAGAATTAAATTCTTCTTCTGCCCTGGATCGAGAGGTTCTTTCATATTTTAAAGTTCTCTGGTAAGCGAGCGGGTTTTTAAGTGCAACAGCTCCAAGCTTATACGCTTTATTTATTAAAGCCTCAACAGCTTCAAGCCAACAATTAAATGAAGTAATTTTTACTCCTGATTGTTTTTCTAATTTATCGATAATGGACCATAAGTTAGGAAATATGCAATCACTAATAGTATAAACAGGGCTATATAAATTCCTATCACAATATATGCTTCTCTCTTCTTTAGGATCATGCTCCCTGTCAAGTGTTTCTACATTTAGCAAACTTGTTGCTATTTTACACTTATCTTTTAATACTTTTTTAAAATACCCAGGTTTCAAAGTTTTTAGAAACCTTGAATTCAATTCTTCTATTGTTGACTTATCAATTTTTTCAATATCGTACAAACCTTTTGCTGTAATATCTAATGCTCTCCCATATCCAGTAAATCTTGAAGATTCCCAATATTTCTCAACCATTTTCCACTTTTCCATTATTGGAAGTTTTTCTTCAATTATTTTTTGGTAATCTTCTAGAGGAAGGCCCGCAGATATAAGGTCGCGATTAAAATAGTGCGATAGGTATTCTTTCAATATATCTGCATCCTTATCTCTAAGCTCTTCCTCGGAAGGAAGATGCTCATGGGTATCAATAATTTCTAGCTCTTCAACATAGTCAAATACTTCTTTAAATATTTTTTCCATTTGGTCTCCTTTATTCTTAATTTGTATTATCCTAGATAGAGGCAAGAGATACTGTCAAATGTTGTGGATTGATAAAACATACTCTTATTATATCTATTTGCGGTATCTTCTACAC
>SOKC01000016.1 GCA_004376325.1 Actinomycetota bacterium
TTATCTTTATTTTCCTTACCACTCTCAGAAATTGATTTTGACATTTCATAATTTGCCGAATAACCGCATCCCGGACAAAAAACCAATTTTTCTTCACCATTTTCAGCAAGTACCATAAATTCATGGGAAAACTTTCCGCCAATCAGTCCTGTATCAGCCTCAACCACCTTATACTGGAGACCAATTTTTTCCAGTATCCTGCAATAAGCATCGTACATCTTCTTATAAATAACTTCTGAATCATCATCGTTCCTGCAGAAACTATAGGCATCTTTCATAATAAACTCTCTGGCTCTGAGTAATCCGTATCGTGGTCTTATTTCATCCCTGAACTTGACCTGGATTTGATATAAATTTACAGGCAGATTTTTATATGACTTCAAATCTAAATACACCAGATAGGTTATTAGTTCCTCATGAGTAGGTCCAAGACAGAAATCCCTTTTGTTCCTATCTTTTAACCTGAACATTTCAGGACCATATTCTTCCCACCTTCCTGATTTTTTCCATAAATCTGAAGGTTGTATAACCGGTAAAAATAGCTCAATGGCGCCGGTACTATTCATTTCCTGTCTAATTATCTCTTCAATTTTTTTTAAGACCTTAAGTCCAAGTGGTAAAAAAGAATAAATACCTGATGCAACTTTTCTGATAAGTCCAGCTCTCAGAGCTAAGGAATGGCTTGGTATTTCGGCTTCGCTAGGTACTTCTTTTAAAGTTGGAATAAAAAATTGAGATAATTTCAATTTAAGCTCCCTTTTGCCTGTTTAAACTAATCTTTCTAACTCCTTTTTTAATTCTTTAGATGCAATATTTTTATCTACTCTTTTTATCACCCTGCCCTTTAAAAACACTGCAGCCTTTTCTTTTCCAAAGGCTATCCCCAGATCTGCATCTTTTGCCTCTCCGGGTCCATTTACAATACAACCCATTACTGCCAATTTCAAATTCTTTTTTATACCCGCGGTCAGCTTCTCAATTTCATCTACAATTTGCTTCAAATCATCCGTTGTTCTTCCACATGTAGGACAGGAAATGATATCCACTCCTACCCTTCTTAAGCCTAAACTATTAAGAATTATATATGCAGCTTTTACTTCATCAATTGATTTTCCGGTCAGTGAAACTCTGATGGTATCTCCTATTCCTTTAGATAATAAGATACCAATGCCCACTGAAGACTTTATGCCGCCCCTGAATCGAGGCCCTGCTTCAGTCACACCCAGATGTAGGGGATAATCAACTTTATTTGATACTAGCTCATATACATTTATGGTATCCAGAACTGATGATGCTTTTGCCGATATTTTAAAATTATTAAATTTCAAACTTTCTAAAAGTCTAACATTTTCCAGTGCACTTTCAACCATCGAGTTGACAATGTTCCCGTTATTTTTTTTCAAAATCTTTTTATCTATAGAACCCGAATTAATTCCAATCCTTATTGCAACCTTTTTTCTTTTAGCTTTTTCTACAATCTCTCCAACTCGCTCCTGCCCACCTATATTCCCCGGATTTATTCTTACTCCATCAATCCCGATATCCATGCATTCCAGCGCTAATTTGTAATCAAATTGAATATCAGCTACTGCTGGAACTGAAAAAATTCCTTCATCAATTAATTGTTTAAGATAACTTATGGATATTTTTTCTGGTACCGCTATTCTAATAAGCTCGCAACCACTGCCCATCAGCTCTTTTATTTCGCTTCTAATGCCGTCTAAATCCTCCAGCTTGCTTTTAGTCATGGACTGGACAATAATAGGATTATTACCTCCTATTTTTAATTTCCCTACCTGCATAACCTTAGTTTTTTTTCTTTTTATTTTCATTTGAGATTATTATGTATTTAATTATTACATATTTATGATTTTAAAAGGATTTATTATATCAAAAACGAAACCAATTATAAGTATGGAAACCAGAATGAATATTCCTATAGAATTGAAGATCTCTAAAACTTTCCTGGGAACAGATTTTCTTCTTATAGCTTCAATTATGATCAATACAATATTTCCTCCATCTAAAGGAAGAATTGGAATTAAATTTCCAAAACCCATTAGAATAGAAACCAGTGCAACAAAAAATATAAAATTCTTCATACCCATTGATACTGATTGTTGAAATATGCTTACTATTCCAATTGGCGAAACCGGCCTTGCCTCTCTGAGGGGTATTTTGCCCGAAAAAAGCATTCCAAATAACTTTACATAAGTTATGCTTATATCCCAGGTCACCTTGAAGCTTTCTTTTACTATTTTAAAAAAGCCCAGTTTTTCTTCAATATACCGGGGACCTATTCCTAAATATCCCTGGCCTTCTTTATTATCAAGCCTAACTTCAAGCTTCATTTCTTTTCCATCCCTGATAACAGTATAGGTTACTTCCTTACCAGGATTTTCTTTTGTTACTTCCGAAAAATCATCCCAGCTTTCAATATTTTTATCACCAAGAGCAATAACCTCATCACCTATTTCAAAACCGCTTACCTCGGCAGGTGATTCAGTTTGGACAAGATCAATGGTTGTCGTGGGAATCAGCACACCCATGCTCAAGACGATTCCTATCAGTATTACTGCAAAAATCACATTAAAACCGACTCCTCCAATTGAGACCATAAGTTTCTTATAGAAGGGCTTGTTGTGGTAAGACTTATCCTTCATATCAGGGGGTATGGATTCATTCCTGTCCATACCTAATAATTTATTATATCCTCCTACCGGTATAGCGCATATACCGTAAGTAGTGCCGCGCCTGTCTTTAAATTTAAAAAGCTTTGAGCCAAAACCAATAAAAAATTCCTCAACATGTATTCCTCCGATTTTAGCCATTGAGAAATGCCCTAATTCATGAACTATTACTATCAGGGATAATCCAATTATTGCCAGAATATACTGGAGAATAGTAGTCAGGATTTGCATAAGAAATCACAACCTGCCAAATCTTCTATTTCTCTGCTGATAATAATAAATTGCTTTCAGGAAATTTTTCCTTTTAAAATCTGGCCAGAGCGTTTTTACAAAATAAAATTCGCAGTATGCAATTTGCCACAACAAGAAATTACTTACTCTATATTCACCGCTGGTTCTGATTAAAAAATCAGGATCAGGGCATCCTTTCGTAAATAGATAATCTGAAAATGTTTTCTCATCCAGTTTCTCAATATTTATATCATTTCTAGTGGTTGCTTTATATATCTTTTTGGCTGCCTCTATAATTTCCTGTCTGGAGCCGTAATTAAAAGCAATATTGAAAAAAAGCTTATTATTATTTGCAGTCTTTTTTTCTGCATTTTCGAAAGCTTCCAGTATTTCATGAGGAATTAACTTTCTATCACCTATCAAGAATACTCTTACGCCATTTTTGTTAAAGGTTTCCAATTCCTCTTTTAATGATTCCAGAAATAGATTTAATAAAAAATTGACTTCGTCTTTTGGTCTTTGCCAGTTTTCAATTGAAAATGAGTATACAGTTAAGAATTTTATTCCTAACTGTACGCATGTTTTTACAACTTCCCTTAGAGCTTCAACCCCTGCCTTATGGCCAGCATACCGTGGTAGTTTTCTCCTGGCGGCCCACCTGCCATTTCCATCCATAATAATAGCCACATGCTCTGGAATGATATTTTTTTTTAGCTCTTTTACGGTCGGAACTCTTATAGAAGAAAAAATAGAAGAAATTAAACTCAAAGTACTTCCTACCTACACTTCCATAATTTCTTTTTCTTTCTGGGCTAGAGAATCATTAATTTTCTCTATGAATTCATCAGTAATTTCCTGAACTTCCTTTTGAGATTTTATTAGATCATCTTCAGTTATCTCGATTTTACTTTCCAATTTCTTAAATTCATCATTTATTTCTCTTCTGATATTTCTAATTGCTATTCTTCCATCTTCTGCAATCTTCCTAACTAACTTGACTAATTCTTTTCTTCTTTCCTCATTTAGGGGAGGGATATTCAGCCGGATAACTTTTCCGTTATTTGATGGATTAATACCCAGATCGGATTTGGATATTTGAGTTTCAATCTCCTTTAAAAATTTTGGCTCGTAAGGTGAAATCTGGATAACCCTCGGTTCAGGTATACTGACATTAGACATATGTTTCAATAAAGTTTTACTGCCATAATAGTCAACATAAATATTATCCAGCAAAGACACGGACGCTCTTCCTGTTCTAATAGTATTAAATTCATGTTGGGTTCTTTCCAGAGACTGACTCATTCTTTTTTTCTCATCAACCAGTAATACATCTTTCATTCTTTACTCCTTTGTAACTAAAGTGCCAATTTTTTTACCCATTATAACCCCTTTTATATTGCCTGGCTTTGTAATATCAAAAACAACAATAGGTAAATTATTTTCCATACATAAGGAAGTAGCTGTAGAATCCAGAACTCTGATATTCTTCTTTAACACATCCAGGAAAGTTAATTTAACAAACTTCCTGGCATCTTTAAATTTTAAAGGGTCTTTATCGTATACACCGTCAACTTTTGTAGCTTTAAATATTATCTCGGCTTCTATTTCAAGTGCTCGCAGCGCTGCAGCGGTATCAGTCGTAAAATACGGATTACCAGTCCCGCCGGCAAATATTACCACTCTTTTCTTCTCCAGGTGTCTTACCGCTCTTCTCCTGATAAAAGGCTCAGCAATTTCCTGCATTGATATCGCAGTTTGAACTCTGGTAATTATTCCCATTCTTTCCAATGCATTCTGAAGCCCTAATGCATTCATAATGGTAGCCAGCATTCCAATATAATCAGCGGTAGTTCTATCCATGCCACTTGAACTAGCAGAAACACCTCTCCAGAAATTCCCTCCACCAACAACTACTGCCACTTCTACACCTAATTCTACTACCTCTTTTATCTGACTGGATATATTATTGGTAACCTTTGGGTCTATTCCATAATCTAAATCACCCAATAATGCCTCACCGCTGATCTTAAGTAAAACCCTGTTGTATTTTAATTCTTCCATATATTTTATGCCTATTATCCTTTAAGCAAAAAAATATTAGAAATTACTTATTATTCTTCTCCAAGGATATATCTTTCAAACCTTTTAATCACTATATTTTCACCCATTTTTGCTATATGCTGTTTTAATAAGTCTCCAATCTTTACATCATTATCTTTTACAAACAGCTGTTCCAGCAGGCAATTTTCTTCATAATATTTTTTAAGTTTACCTTCGGCAATCTTGTCTATAATTTTTTCAGGTTTACCTTCATTTAAAGCTTGCTTCCTGTAAAGTTCTTTCTCTTTATCCAGCACCTCTTGAGGTACATCTTCTTTGGAAACATATAACGGCGCTGCTGCTGTAATATGAAGTGCAATATCATGTACAAAATTCTTAAACATTTCATTTCTGGCTACAAAATCAGTTTCACAATTGACTTCAACCATTACACCAATCTTAGAGCCTGTATGTATATAGCTGTCAATTATACCTTCTTTAGTAGCCCTGGAAGCTTTTTTAGAAGCTTTCGCCAGTCCCTTCTCTTTTAATATCTCCTCTGCTTTCTTTATATCTCCATTG
This sequence comes from Actinomycetota bacterium, assembly GCA_004376325.1. GTDB lineage: Bacteria > Actinomycetota > Humimicrobiia > Humimicrobiales > Humimicrobiaceae > Hydromicrobium. Next base: position 5,544 of record SOKC01000016.1, read on the forward strand.
CTCTCCACCAGAGCTTTCTTACAATCCATCATGCCAGCGCTGCTTTTTTCCCTTAATTCTTTTACCAGTTCAACTTTGATTTCCATTATTCCTCCCTACAATCTTTATACCCATACCTCATCTTCAGGTAAATCTTCTAAATCGTCTTCAGTTTTTTCTTCTTCTAACTTTTTTGCTTCTTTTTCCTCCGGGCTTTCCTCTAACTTAATTTTCTGCTCTTTTCCTTTTTTTACAGCATCACATATGACACTTGTTATCAGATTGCAGGAACGGATCGCATCATCATTACCCGGAATAACAAAATCAATAATATCAGGGTCACAATTTGTATCTGTTATAGCTACAATAGGTATTCCCAGCTTACTTGCTTCTCTTACAGCAATCATCTCTTTATTAGGATCAATAGCATAAAGAACATTAGGGAGTTTTTTCATATTTCTTATACCTCCGATATTGAATAGAAGCTTTTCATACTCTTTCTTTATTCCCAGAACCTCCTTTTTGGGTAACTTTTCAAAAATACCTGACTTTTCCATCTCTTCTATTTCATCAATTCTTTTTGTTCTCTTATTTATAGTTTCAAAATTAGTAAGAGTGCCTCCCAGCCACCTGTTCCTAACATAGGGCATTCCGCATTCGGTGGCATAAGATTCGATTATATCCTGGGTTTGTTTTTTCGTACCTACAAACAATATAATCCCGTCCTCACCGGCAACTTTTTTAACATATTCATAGGCCTCAATTAGAAGCCTCTGAGTTTCCTGAAGGTCAATTATATATATACCACTTTTATCTGTATATATATATTTCTTCATCTTAGGGTTCCACTTTTTAGTCTGATGGCCAAAATGAACCCCTACCTCCAGGAGCTCTTTCATAGTTACAATACTCAAAATAATACCTCCCCGTTCTTATGGTTTTTCCTCCACCACTTTAACCATTA
>SOKC01000121.1 GCA_004376325.1 Actinomycetota bacterium
AGTTCTTTTAATTTGTTATTATAACTCACCTTATCTATAATAGCCTGTCTTATAAATGCAGAGGTGCACAAGCCCAGTTTTTTGGCTTCTTTCTTAGCTTTGTTTATGAGTTTTTTATCAATTCTTAAGGATTAGTGATATCCTGTCCATACATTCTGAATCTACAAAAGATGCCTTAAAACTTAAGCCTGGCCAGATAGTATGGCCTGCTGTTCTAAAGGGAGAAAAACACGGAAATGGAAAAACTCTTGTAAAGACTAAGTGCAGGCATGTTGTATTGTCAATAGTTGCAGATTCAGATATTTTGGATTACAGCAGGGGAATAAAACCATCTCGCATCTTACCTAAAAGAATAGCAAGGATTGCAGGTGAAGCATATAGCCAAGGTGGCGTGCTCTCACAAGCTGATATTGCACTGATATTTAATATATCACAGGCAAAAGTATCAATGCTTGTAAGAAACTATCAAAATGAGACCGGGAATATGCTTCCGCTTCGAGGAGTAGTTCATGATATTGGTAGATCAATAACTCATAAAGTAAAAATAATAAAGATGCATACCCAAAACTACTCTACAAAAGATATAGCCAGAGCTACTTCCCATGCACCTTCATCAGTGGATAGATACATAAGAGATTTCCAGAGAGTCAAAATGCTTTACGGGAGAGGTATGATTTTAAGTGAAATAGCTTATATTACCTCACTATCTGAGAACCTTGTTACTGAATATATTAAAATTGTCAAAGAACAGATGTTAATAAAATAAATTTTATTATATAGCTATTAAAGACCTATGGGCATATGCCCTGATTACCAATTAATAAAGGAGTTGCAAGTCTTAATCAGGGTAAATGGTATAAAACTGGTAATAATGGAACAGATTTGGGTGGTTGTGTAAATGTTCTTAGTAAAGACGCAACAGCACCTATTGGTGCGTTTCCATCAAATACTTGTTTAGTAGAAATAATACTTGTAAAATCAAATAATAGTATGTGATGTTGATATCTATAAAAAAAATATTATCAATAAAGTATTTTTAGATTTTAAATCTATTTTTATATTTTTAAATTTAATATTAGTCGAAAGGATTTTTAATGATTAAAAAATATATTCTTGCGCATGATTTAGGTACAAGTGGTAATAAAGCTTCAATTTATGATGATGCAGGTAATCTTGTTGCAAATACTTTTTATGGATATAGCACAATATATCCTAAAACTGGATGGGTTGAGCAAAATCCTTTTGATTGGTGGGAAGCAGTTAAATATTCTACAAAAGATTTATTAGTAAATTCAAATATTAAGAAAGAAGAAATTGCATGCATTGTTTTTAGTGGGCAAATGATGAGCTGCTTGCCAGTAGACAAAAATTGCATACCATTATGTAATTCAATTATTTGGGCGGATCAAAGAAGTGTAGATCAAGCCAATCAATTGAAAAATATTCTAGAGCGGGAGGTGATTTATAGGATAACAGGACACCGTTGCAGTCCTAATTATTCCCTTACAAAAATAATGTGGCTTAGAGATAACAAGAGAGATATTTATAATGAAGCTTATAAATTTTTACATGTTAAGGATTTTATTGTTTCTAAACTCACAGGTGTTTTTGTTACGGATTTTTCAGATGCTAGTGGGATGAACTTATTAAATATCAAAGAATTATCTTGGTCATCAATTTTAATAGAAGCAAGTAAAATTGATCCTAATAAATTACCAGATCTTCATTCTTCTATAGATGTGGTTGGAGAAGTTTCCTCATCAGCTTCAAAGGAGATCGATCTTTTACCTGGCACACCTGTGATAATTGGCGGTGGAGATGGTTCATGTGCAGCTGTGGGGGCTGGTGTTATTAATGAAGGCAGTGCCTATAATTATATCGGTTCATCATCCTGGATAGGTATTACAAGCTGTAAACCTATTTTTGACAAAGATATGAGTACTTTTAATTGGGTTCATCTAGATTCTAAAAAGTATTGTCCTACTGGGACTATGCAAGCTGCTGGAGGTTCATATAGTTGGTTAAAAGATAATTTATGTCCTCTTGAAACTAAAATTGCGAATGAAATAAGTATTAGTCCATATAAATTGATGGATCTTGAGGCTGAACTTGCGAATGTTGGTGCAGATAGGTTAATTTATTTACCATATTTATTAGGAGAAAGAAGCCCATATTGGAATTCTAATGCTAGAGGAGCTTTTATAGGACTGGCACAAAATCATACTAGAAATCATATTATACGATCAGTTTTGGAAGGAATAACTTTTAATCTCAAAATAATACTTGAGGTATTTGAAAATCATTTAAATATTGACTCTATAAAAATAATAGGCGGTGGGGCTAAGGGACAAATTTGGCGACAGATTATGGCTGATATATATGATAAAACAATTTTAGTGCCTCAATTTCTTGACGAAGCAACATCACTTGGAGCTGCTATTGCAGGGGGAATTGGCATAGGATTTTTTAAAAATTTTGAAATAGTAGATAATATTATAAAAATTGTTGATAAGATAAATCCAATACCTGCAAATTCCGAGAAATATAAAGAGATATTTCCAATATTCAAGGAATGTTATTCAGTACTAGTACCTATGTTTGATAAACTTGCTTATGTTTAAATGAATTTGTTTCTTGGAGATCTAAAACCAAATTCTTTACAGTTATATAAAATGTTTTTTACAATCAAAAAATGTGTAACCGAATATAAAAAAATTACATTAGATAATTTACCAATACCTATCTAGCATCTCCTTATTTTTCAAACTAACTAAATAAACCTGTAACAATTATATAAATAATTGATGTTTTAGGCACTCCAAAATCAGAAAAATCATAAATAATTTAAAAAAAATTTTGTTATATGTGAAATTGCTACCTGTAAATGATGAAGGAATATTCATATTTTTAAGCTTGATTTGAATTAATATAGAAAGAAGTTGCAGAATTGCTGTGAATTATTAAGCAATTTCGCATCTTGATTTTTGATATCACAAAACCAAGCATAAATTAAGCCCAAACGGTCAATTTTTAAATGACAAAATTGATCAGTGATTCAGACATAAGGAAAATCTAGCAAAAAATACCACTATATTAATACCCTATAAATTATTTTTGGCAACGATACAGTTTGGAGTACTTTTTAGATGAGGCAATTCGAAAATTTGACAAAGATCCTATTTGTGTATATAGTTAGATTAATCTAACATTTTTAGATGAAATAAAAAGTGGGAACAATATGAAAAAATTAACCCAGAGCATGGAGGATTACATTGAGGCAATATATGTAATCAGTCTTACCAGTAAGGTAATCAGGGTAAAAGAAATTGCAAAATTTTTAAATGTAAAAACGCCATCAGTAGTGGATGCAGTTGGAAAACTTACACAAAGAGGACTTGTAATTCATGAAAAATATGGATATCTGGAATTAACTGATAAAGGGTGTGAGCTGGCAAAAGAAGTAAATGATAAACACGAAAAGGTGTATAAATTCTTTAATGAGGTTCTTGGAGTAAGTGATAGTATTTCAAAAAAAGATGCCTGCAATATTGAACATTATATAAGCAAGGAAGCAATGGATAGGATGATAAAATTTATAAAGTTTGTAGATACCTGTCCTGAAGGGTATCCTGAGTGGCTGAAGAACTTTAATTATTATGCAAAACATGGTAAGCGCCCTGCTGTTTGTCACAAGAGAAGTGTTTCAAAATAAATCATTTTAGATTTCCTTCATACATTTTCCCTTCATTTTGAAAAAATTCTTTAAAAAAATTCTTGACAAAAGTATACAAACCTATTAATGTTAGACTTGCCTAATATTTGTTAATGAGGCTAGTTAAAATGAGAAAATGGGGTTTTAGACATAGAGGTGGAGATGCCAGGAAAACACCACCAATAAATAATAGGATTATGACTATGACTGATGCTGTCCAGGGGGAAAAGTACAGGATAGTAAGAATTGATGGCGGATATAGACTTAATTCCCGTCTTTGTGCAATGGGATTTATTCCTGGTGAAATTTTTTATGTCTCCGGTGCTTCCAGAGGTGGACCATTATGTGTAGTGGTCAAGGGTACGAAATTTGCAATTGGAAGAGGAATGGCTGAAAGAATTCAAATCAGAGAGATATAATGATGATAGGAAAAGAAATAACCATTGCCCTATCCGGAAACCCGAATTCAGGTAAAACAACTATCTTCAACAATCTAACCGGCTTGAGGCAGCATGTAGGGAATTATCCCGGAGTTACTGTCGAAAAAAAGACAGGAGAGACTAAGTATAAAGGATATAAGGTAAATGTTGTTGACCTTCCGGGTACGTACAGCTTGACTGCTTACTCTCTGGAAGAAATTGTAGCCAGGAATTTTATTGTCAATGAGAAACCGGATGTAGTTGTTGATATCGTCGATTCCTCCAATCTGGAACGTAATCTCTATCTTGCAGTTCAGCTTATGGAACTTAATACACCCCTGATTTTAGCATTTAACATGACTGATATAGTCAAAAAGAGCGGCAAAAAAATAGATATCAGTCTTCTTTCTGAACTTTTTGGTATACCTATTGTAGAGACAGTAGGTTCCAGAGGCCTGGGTAGTGATAAGCTGCTGGAAGCAGTAATCAAGGTAGTAAGTAGCAGGAAAGAAAAGAAAGTAGAAGTAAAATATGGTGAAGAAGTAGAAAATGAAATTGTTAAGATCATATCAGTTTTAAAAAAGGAAAAAATTCCCACCTTTGAGTTTGATGTTAGGTGGATTGCAGTGAAACTTCTGGAACAGGATAGAGATATAATAGACACTTTAAAAAAGACTTCAGGTCCAAAGTACTCAAAAGTTGAAGAGGTAACAGCAGGTGCAATAGGCCATATAACCAGTATATTAAGAGATACCCCTGAGATAATAATAGCGGACGGGAGATATGGATTTATCAATGGTGCACTACGGGAGGCATATGAAGAAGCTAGTTTGAAGAAAGTGGATATAAGTGAAAAGATTGACAGGGTGCTTACCAACAGGATAATGGGAATACCAATATTTGCCCTTATAATCTGGCTTATGTTTCAATTTGTATTCACACTTGGGAAATACCCCATGGGCTGGATTGAGCTGGGTTTTGGGAAATTAAGTGTTCTTATCACTGAGATTGTGCCACAGGGACTCATAAGATCACTTCTGGTTGATGGGGTGATAGGTGGGGTGGGGGGAGTAATAATATTTACTCCCAATATAATACTGCTGTTTTTTGCAATAGCTCTTCTTGAAGACTCAGGGTATATGGCAAGAGCAGCATTTGTTATGGACAGGATAATGCATAAGATCGGGCTCCATGGAAAGTCCTTTATTCCTATGATTATTGGATTTGGCTGTACAGTGCCGGCATATATGGGATCAAGGATTCTCGAAAATAGAAGAGACCGACTGGTTACAATGCACATAAATACATTTATGAGCTGCGGTGCCAGGCTACCGGTCTACATACTTTTTGCAGGAGCATTCTTTCCTGCAATAGCAGGAAATGTCATATTTTCAATTTATTTAATAGGAGTTGTAATGGCTGTTATAATGGCCAGGGTGCTGAGGGCAACAAGATTCAAGGGTGAGTCGGAACCCTTTGTCATGGAGCTGCCGGCTTACCGGATTCCAACACTGAAGGGAATACTGATTCATACCTGGGAAAGAACCTGGATGTATATAAAGAAGGCTGGTACAGTAATACTGGCTATATCAATACTGATGTGGATGCTTTTTACCTTTCCCATGGTTGGAAATAACTACTCACAGGATTACAAAGGCAAGGTTAATGAAATTGAGCAATCTTATCAGTCTGGCGAAATAACTGAAAGAGAACTTGATGAAAGTATAGCAGTAATAGAAGCAAAGATGGCAGGCGAGAGGCTTGCATATTCGGCAGCAGGCAGGATGGGACGTTTTCTGGAACCGGTATTCAGACCACTTGGCTTCGACTGGAAAATGGTAGTTGCCACAATCTCAGGAATTGCAGCAAAAGAAGTAGTAGTATCCACTATGGGTACTCTTTACAGCATACAGGAGGCGGATGGTCAGTCCGATTCGTTAAAGACGGCTTTATATAAACATTATCATCCCCTTGTAGGATATAACTTTATGTTATTTACGCTGCTGTATTTTCCCTGTATGGCTGGTATGGTTATTTTCAGGAAAGAAGCGGGAACAAAGGAAATGTTATTTCAGATAGGATATACTTTCCTGCTTGCCTGGGCGATATCTTTTCTGGTATTTCAAATAGGAAGGCTTTTTATCTAGTGGAATAATGAAAGGATATATTTTATAGTGAAGTTGGTGATAGTGAATGTGGGAGATAATTATAATAGCAGTTACAGGACTGGCTGCGCTGGCCTATTTAATAGTATTTTTTGTAAGAAAGTCAAAGAAGAAAAATATATGTATAGGGTGTCCTTATGCTGAAGGGTGCAAGAAACGCAATTCAAACAAGCTTTAAAATTT
>SOKC01000025.1 GCA_004376325.1 Actinomycetota bacterium
CCTAAAATAATGGCAACGATCAGTAGTATAATCCTTAGCCTCATTTTTTTCTCCTGTTATATTCTGATAGTTATTATTAGTCTTAAAATTATTTTTTTATTGAAATTTGTTCTACTTTTTACATCCACATGCTTATTCTATTTTATGAGACGTATTACCCTTAGACCAAGTTCTTCAACAGGTTTCACACCACCATCAGTAACTATCAGAGCCTGTGAAACAAATTTTCCGATAATCTCGCCTTTATTACTTCCACTAGTGACAATATTAGTAATTATAAAAGGTGCAAAGGCCAAGATCTCTATTTGTTCTTCTCCTGTTGGATGTTCAAGTCTATTAATAACTGGAACCATTACAAATTGACCATTTGGTTGAACAAGTTTACCATCCTCTACCAATTCGTCAAAATCATGAATAGTACCATCTCCATACTTTGCTAACCTTTCATAAACTTTAGTTGATGTTTTACCCATATTTCCTGGTTCAGTCCATATCATATCCCCTACTTTTAAATCACCTTCGTAACCGTCTACAATTCTGGGATAATACTCATTAGCACCACCACTTGAATGGGGAACGTTTGGATCAAGATCTAAAGCATAGAAATTCCCCTCATTTTTTTCATAGGATTGAGGACCATATTTTAAAGTTTTTTCAGTCTGTCCTGACAACCACTCGTTCCAATCTTCACCTGGATCAAGTTTAACTCCCCAGGGTACTACATTGCTTACTTCTTCAGGTGATGCAATAATAGCTTTAGCACTTGCTCCTACTGGAGTTGAATTTTCTCCTGTCACCCGGGCAAAGTATAAAGGAGCATCAGGATTTAAAACAGTTACAGTTATGGTATCATCTGTAGCCCAGGTATAACTAATCTCAACATCTATAGAGTCAATATTTTCCCCATAATTGTTATTAGCATAATCAATAGCTTTTTGTATTGCTTCATCAGGATTCTCAGGCAATTCTTGAGCTCCCGCCAGGGCAGCAGAGTCAGCAACTGTCTGAAGTAACCTTCTCTCTTCAAAAAGTGAACCAACGTCTATAGTCATAGCCACTGCCAACATAAGGGTTACAAGACCTACCGCTATTATAATAGCTACAGCACCCTTTTCGTTTCCTAAAATTTTTTTCATTTAAATATTCACTTCCTATTTATAAAGTACCTCTTATTTAGTTATTATTATTCATAATATTCCAGACGCATAATCGCTTTGTTTTTAAGAGGAATATCCCAGCTTCCGACTAAAGGTATAGTTATTGAAATATTATATGTAATCTCCACTTCTACTGGGTCTCCTATATTAGTTCCTTCGGGAGTACTTATTACGATATCATCTTCAGTGATTTGTACTGGAAAGGCACGCTCAATAATAATGTTTTCCAGATCAGGATTATTGAGGTCTACAGCAGCTATTCGTGCCCCTTCTCTTGCTGCATGAGTAATGGTGATATAATTATTAAAGGCAATCCCAAACTGAACTATTCCAAAGACCAGTATGATAAGTATTGGCAGAATAAGAGCAAATTCTACTGCACTTGCACCTTTTTCACTTTTTATAATCCTATGTCTTCTTATTATCATTGCCTCTTATTTAAAATATATTAAAAATCCACACCCTAATTTTAAATCTTTTAAGATCAGTTTTTCTAAAAATGGAATATCATTATTTATTTTCCTCTAGTAATTAGTCAACTCCATTTAGTTATTTAAATAGCTTATTCTTCGGTCACCTGGTACCACCTTTTCTTAAGTGTCACCAGGTGACCAATACAGTATTCATATCAATTCTTTTATGCTTTGGTATAGTTGTTATTAGTTACCCACCAGGAGTTCCAAGTTTATCAACTACTGTCTGGAATGCATCTCTTATTTGACCTCCGAGAAGTGCAACAACAGCGACAATTACCGCAGCAATAAGTGCAACTATCAGGCCATATTCAACAGCAGTTGCTCCTCTTTCACATTCTTTAATAGCTATATACCATTTAAGCAATCTATTCATCTTACACCTCCTTTAAGCCAGTCGCTTCTTATCTATATCATGTTTTTTCATCTATAAGGGATGTTTTCTTCCTCACATCCTCGAACAATATTACCTCATCTCTATGTATATACCAGCTTTTGCCTATTTTTTTTGCTCTTATCTTACCCCATTTGCACCATCTTCTGACAGTTACAGGGTTTACTTTAAATATTTTTGAAACCTCACCAACCTTATAATAATTACACATATTACAAATGATACCTTTCCTATTATTTTCCAGTAGTAAAAAATACTGCATAGTATTATATAATGCTGTATTATTTTATATTGTATTGTATCATTTGTCAATAGAAATTTATATTTTTTTATTAATACATTTAAAAATATTTTAGCCCAACAATAATATATTAAATATTTTATAATAATATTATTACTATTTTTTACCTCATCCTTGAATAAAACTTCGGTATAAAAACAAAAATACCGACTAATTCAGTCGGTTTCGCTATTAGCTCCACTTTTCTTAAGCGTCCAAATTAAAGAAAAGCTTCATCACTTCTAAATTTTAATATTTTTTTATGTATTTCTACTAAATATTTATACTTTTAAAAAATCTACTTTTAATAATTGTATTAAAATTATATTACTATTTTTATAAAAATGTCAAGTTTTTTATTAAAATTAGCTTTATAGCTATTTAATTAATTCAAATTAGTTATAATCATAATAATTATTTTTATCCTCCCACCTCAACTGGATAACCTTTTTCTTCCCACTCAATAATACCCTTTCCTGTCATATCATAAACTTCTTCAAAGCCATTATCTACTAAAATATTATAAGAAATGTCTCACTACTGAAGAACGATAAATTCAGAGTCAGCCTCTCACCGGCCAAGATAGGAATGAGAAAACCTTATTCTAATCAAATGACAGAGAACCAAGCATTTTCTTATATACCTTGTCTGCAAATTCCTGATAGTATACATCGGAAACTTTTAAAAACAAATAAAGCATATTGCTCCTGTTTATAAAAATCAGGTCAACATCCCAGCCATCTTTATCTTCACCCGGATAATGGTAATTTATCTGCCTGTAGATGACATCGCCAACTTCCCCTGTGCTTTCTGACTTTTTAACATCTGGAGTATCGTTTGAAGCAACCAAACCATTTAATAATTGGTCAGAAAAATTGGAGTAATTTTCTTCAGAGGGGAAATGTCCCTCCTTTAAAACCCGCATATGAATAATGACATTAATATTATCATAGGCCGGTATAAAATCTACCTCAAGCCCTGCTTCACTTTTCTTTTCTTCAGATTTCTCTTCAGATTTCCAATCATCAGGATAACAGACAGAAAATTTGTATTCTTCATTCTGGTATACATTCCCCAGGCTAAAAGTGGCATCAGGAACTTCTTTTTCCACTTCCACTACTTTAAAACAATATTCATCATCCAGCAATCCGTTATGAAAAACTTCAACCCTGTAACTATCAACCGGCCACAACTCATCATTAGTTATTTCAAAAACAATATAATCAGGCAAATAATAATCTTTATCAATAGTAAACTCCTTCTGACCTAATAACTCATCCTCACCCCGGTACCATTTAACTCCCACGGTCTCACCCTCAATCTGGCAATTTAACCTTAACAACGTATAAATAATATCATCAGGATAGAAACTTTCGGTAACAGCTGTAGGCTGACTTGCCTCATCTATTTCACTGGATAATACTACCCCGGTTATCTCCAGTTCGGGAGACTCAATAATAAAACCTGCACTGCTTATTAACTGGCTGTTATGGTAAAAATCAACCCTGTAATTCCCCGGTTCCCCTATAATACCCCCTTCCTGGGCGGGAACAATGTAATTTGAAAGGTAACCTTCTATATAGCCAGAGCCTTCCTCAAGGTATCTGCCTGTGGAATCAGCAATTATCTCCCCCGTATTTACGTTTATCCAGGTAAACTCCCATATATCTTCAGCTTTGGTTCCGGACACACTTATGGTTGCAAAAATTTTTTCCACCCCAACATCAAAACTGTTTCTAATCTCCAGAGGAGCAAAAGTAACCATATCTATTTCCCCGCAAATAGTTAAATCGCCAAAACTAAGTTTATGAGTGCAGGAAGAAACAATGGGAGCAAATAACAGGATAAAAGCAGTAATAATTATAGCTGCCAGTATTTTTATTATAATCTGATTTTTCATTATCATCTTACGGGAATATTTTCAGGGCTTTTGTTATATAAAAAAATTTATGAAGGCTGCCCTTCATTGGGCACCACACAAATTATACTCATTCCATCTTCCCCTGCCTGGAATTGGTGAAGTTCAGAGGGCAAATCTTTTTTCTTTTTTATAATCATCTATACTCCTTTAAAAATAAACAAGACATATCAAATAAAAATTATATCAGATTATATATAAATATAAGAAAATAAAAACTTAAAAGTTAGTCCTATAAGGTATGGATAAAAGGATATCACATATTTTGCTGGCATCAACCTATTCCGATAAAAAAAGGGTCACCAACTCGTCAAATGAGCAATTAAATTGAACATTACCAACAGTGGAGAGATGTTCTATAGACTCTATAGTTAAGTTAACAAGTTTTGGAGTAGATATAGATTTAAAATAAATCAATAATTGATTGGTACAGACCCTTAATAACCTGACTTTCAAATATAAGCAGGATTTTAAATAATATTTAGCAGATAAAAGAAAAGGACTCTGCAACCAGAATAAAAATTTTTCCTCTCTTTTATCTGCTATTGGATTAACCCATTGATATATCGAATTTTGATTATTTTTTAATAATCTTAATATCTTCGATATTCTCTATTTGGTCTTTCTCTACGAGGGCGCGCTTCATCAACTTTTAAACTGCGCCCCATAAAATCACTGCCGTCCAGTTCTTCTTTTGCTTTTTCAGCTTCAGATGAATCAGACATTTCGACAAATCCAAATCCTTTACCCGGGATTATATCGATTTGGCTGACTTTTCCATATTTAGAGAAGAGCTCTTCCAGTTGCTCATTAGTAGCAGAATAATCAAGATTCCCTACATATAGTTTACTACCTTGCATTTTTTCTAACCTCCTTTTTCTTATTTCTTCAGGTCTAATAACATTGCCTTTGGAGGTAGAAGCAAGATATTTGCTCTATCACTATGAAGGAACATTATTAAACGTAAAAATATTAGGTATTATAACTTTTTTTATAAAATATAGCTAATAATATTTTATTTAGGCCAATAAATCCGGTACCTTTAAAATATATAGATATTTATTTGTGAGACTTCTCTAAGTAAAAAAGAAGCAATAGAAGAAATAAAAAAATATGCCTTCACTCTTCTGGGTATCCAATCGGGATTATATAAAGAGGTATATAGTCCTGGGGTAAATCCAACAAATCCTGAATATAACTATCATCAAAAGCTCCTACAGGGACTGCTCCCAGGCCAAGCGCTACAGCCTGCAGCAGTATATTCTGGCAGGAGTGCCCAGCTTCTAAATGTACATACCTTATACCCCTATTGCCATACTTTGCTGTAGTTCTTTCATAAACAGCAGTGATAATTATATTTACCGGAGCGTCTGCAACAAATCCCTGAAAGAGAACACCTTGTACCAGGTCTGGTCTTAAATCATCCGGGTTTAATTTTATAATTTTATGACCATCCGGAATATAGTGAAATACACCATCGCTTTTTAATAAAAATATTTCAAGGGGATAAAGTGCACCTGCAGATGGGGACGTTCTAAAACCAGTAGATTCCTGGGTGATCCCCTGAGCAGCCCAGAGGATCTGGGATATCTGATTAAGACTTAATTCTTTAGAAGAAAAATTTCTCACTGACCTTCTACTGTTTAAAGCTTCTTCCAGGGAGATATTGCTTTCTAATTCAGGCTGTGGGAGCATAATTTCTTCTCCTCTCATATTATTTTTTGTTTTATCCTCTTCTTCTCCGGCATTATCTTTTGACTTTTCTTTGATTGTATGAGTGATATAAGAGCTTACCTCGCGTAGTCCATTACAGGATATTAATGAAATGAGCAAAGCCACCAGGACTAGAAATGTAATTGATATTTTTAAAGCTAAAGTCAAAGTTTTAACTCTCTTATCACTCATAAACTCCTCAGTAAATATTATACATCAATTATCCCAAATTATAAGAAAGCAGTATTCTATTAGAACTATCAGGATAGTTTTTTTATAGAATTAAAAAAAATATAAATTTCTTATATAATACTTATTTAATACTTTCAATTAATTTAATCGAGAATATTTTATCTTTACTGTAA
>SOKC01000077.1 GCA_004376325.1 Actinomycetota bacterium
TACCCGCCAGAATCCCTTCTTCTCTTATAATCTTACGGGTCATATTACCTGCATCATCATTGGAAACCTGAATAATCTCATCGATTATACCGGTATTTAATACCTCCGGAACAAAGCCTGCGCCGATCCCCTGTATTTTGTGAGACCCTGGACTGCCTCCCGAAAGAACCGGGGAATCGGCTGGCTCAACTGCTATAATTTTAACCGAAGGTTTTTTTTGCTTTAAAACTTCCCCCACACCGGTAATAGTCCCACCGGTGCCTACCCCGGCGATAAATATATTCACACTTCCACCAGTATCAGCCCATATCTCTGCAGCAGTTGTTTTGCGGTGAATTTCAGGATTTGCTCTATTTTTGAATTGCTGGAGCACGAAGCTGTTTTTAGTACTTTTTCGGACTTTTTCTGCTTCTTCCACTGCTCCTTTCATTCCTTTAGAGCCATCAGTTAGGACAAGCTCAGCCCCAAATATATTAAGAAGCTGCCTTCGCTCCAGGCTCATTGTATCCGGCATTGTAAGAATTAACCTATAGCCTCTGGCTGCACATATAAATGCCAGAGCAATACCAGTATTTCCACTGGTTGGCTCTATAATAACTGTATCTTTGTTTATTAAACCTTTGCTTTCAGCCGCCTCAATCATTGAAATACCAATTCTGTCCTTTACACTTGAAAGCGGATTAAACGATTCAAGCTTTGCAAGAACTGTGGCATTTATTCCTCTGGTCAACCTGTTTATTTTAACCAATGGTGTGCGGCCAATTGTTTCTGTAATATCGCTAAATATCTTACCCATAAGTTTAACCTCTCCATTATTTATTTAAATTACTTAAAAATTCTATAATGTTCTTATCTTTTTACTCATAATACAGCCCTATATAATTACACTTTACCAAGTGCCTGATCAATATCATCAATAATGTCCTTTATATCCTCTATGCCCACTGAAAGCCTTATATAATCAAGTGTCACCCCTGCTGATTTCTGTTCCTGGCTAGAAAGTTGCTGGTGTGTAGTACTTGCAGGATGAATGGCCAATGTTTTTGCATCGCCAATATTTGCCAGATGAGATATTAGTTTAAGTGACTCAATAAATTTTTTACCTGCTTTAGAACCCCCTTTTACCCCGAAACCAACTATTGCACTTGCTCCTTTAGGTAAATATTTACTTGCCAGGCCTTTTTCTGGACTGGAATCCAGACCAGGATAGTTTACCCAAGAAACTTTAGGGTGCCCTTCAAGATATTGAGCAACTCTAAGAGCGTTTTCCGAATGTCTGATCATCCTCAGATGCAGAGTTTCCAATCCCTGCAGAAATAAAAACGAATTAAAAGGAGAAAGACATGGTCCTAAATCTCTAAGAAGATTTACCCTGGCCTTAATTATATAAGCAATATTTCCTAGAGGTTCCAACTCTTTTACAAAATTCATTCCATGATAACTGGGGTCAGGATCAGCAATTAAAGGAAATTTGCCGTTGGTCCAATCAAATTTACCGGAATCAACAATAATACCCCCTATTGATGTGCCGTGTCCTCCGATAAATTTGGTTGCTGAATGAACTACAATATCTACACCATGATCAATTGGCCTGAGCAAATAAGGGGTGGTAGTATTATCAACTATGAGAGGAACTCCACTGCCGTGGGCAATTTTAGCAAGTGCTTCTAAATCTGTGACATTTAATTTTGGATTACCTATTGATTCAGCATAAATTGCCTTTGTCTTGTCAGTAATCGCTCTTTTAAAGCCAGCTAAATCTTCTGACTTTACAAACTTTACCTTGATTCCAAAACGCTTAAAGGTATTATCAAATAAAGTATATGTTCCCCCATATAAGTTATCTGCAGAAACTATCTCATCACCGGCTTGTGCAATATTTAATATTGCTATTGTTTCTGCTGCCTGCCCGCTTGCAACTGCAAGAGCTCCTATTCCTCCCTCAATTGCAGCCATTCTCTTTTCCAATACATCATTGGTGGGATTCATTATACGGCTATAAATATTTCCAAATTCCTTTAAGGCAAAAAGATTTGCAGCATGTTCTGTACTTTTAAATTGATAAGAAGTAGTCTGATAAATAGGTACAGCTCTCGCTCCAGTTGCAGGATCCGGCTCCTGACCTCCATGAAGCATAAGCGTTTCAACCTTTAGTTTTGAATCTATTTTACTCATAATATCTGGCTCCCTTTCCTTTGATTTAACACTAATATTTTTTTAAAAAATTAATTATTTATGGATTATTTCTGGTAATATTTTCTCCGGTACCCACTTTTTTATAATTAAATACTATACATGACCAGGTCTTCAGTCTTTTCCTCCCGCATCTTTACCAAATCATCTAAAGTAAATGAATTAAGAACTTCTGAAATTTTATCACCCAATTTTGTCCAGATATCCCTGGTTACACAAGTAGGCACTTTTCCACAAACTGAAGGATTATTTACACAATCAATTAAACTTAAATCCCCTTCTAAAATTTCCACAATTTCTTTCAATTTAATCCTGGAAGGATGTCTGCTTAAAACATATCCACTATGTGCACCGCTGTATGTACTCACAAGACCTTTTCCTTTCAGCGGTATTATAATCTGGCTTAAGTATTTCTCTGATACGTCAATATTCTTAGCAATTTCTTTTAAAAAAATAGGACCTTTTTTAAAATTTACAGCTATCTCTATCATCAATCTTAATCCATACCTCGCTCTTGTAGAAATCCTCATTGTTTGCCTTCCGATTATAATTAATACTATTTATATTATTTAATTAGTAGTATTATAGACATAAAAAAAATATTGTCAAGAAAAATAAAAAATCATTAGATTCTGCTTACTTTCTGTTTAAAAAACTTACAAATACTTTCCAATCTGGATATTGAATCATTCAATCTTCTTTTAATAATTTTTTTTCAGTGCCAACATATTTTAAGATAGTTTTCACAGAAGTAAAGGTCAGTAAAATTCTTAATAACCTACATGTCCAAACACAGTAAAGAAGAGAAGGAGTTTAGCTCTCTTGAATGGATTGCAGTACTCTGTTCCCATATACCGGACCAGGGAGAACAGACGGTCCGCTATTATGGCCACTACAGTAATGTTACAAGGGGCAGGCTGAAAATTTACTGGTTAAATACATTACATTCCAGCAAGATTTTAACTGATAAAAACATTATAATGAAAATCAAACAATTCCTGCTGGATATCTGACGCTATTCTTTTTACAAACTGTAAACTCTACAGGTTTTAACTCCTTTTGCCCGATTTACCTGCCAGTTCCAACCTTTTGAATATTAAGTTTCCCACAAACGAATATTTTATATCAATAGCACCTTCAGGGCACATCTCACTACAGCAAAAACATCTGATACAGGTTCTGTAATTAAATTTCATTTTATTACCGGTATAAAAAATAGAATTTTGAGGACAGATTTTCTGGCAAACCATACATAAATTGCACTTACTGGAGTCAATATAAGGATATGGATTTAATAAGCTTCTGACAAATGGCATAATATAAGTATTTATGAAATTGTTTCCAGTAAGCTTTTTCTGGCCAATACTTTTAGGAAGCTTAAAATCATCTATTATAATATCAGACAGCCCTTCTCCCAGTATCCTGATATTGCCTTCCTTGTAGGATTTAATTTTCCATTCTTTTAAAACCTCGAAAAGAGTTACTAACCTCTGGTCAATATTCATTATTCTGCTCATAACTATATCCATTGAAACAGGATCATCACTGGCTAAAACCAGGCCTACTTCCCTGGGAGTTCCACTCCTGCCTGGCCCTTCTCCCTCTATTCCCACAATCCCGTCCATAATATTTAAAGCAGGTTTAATAAAAGTCACTATGTCCAGGAGCATACCCCAAAATTTTTCAATATCAGCAAACCTCAGGTGATATCCGACTTTTGTAAATCCAGGCACAACACCATAAATATTCTTTATTGCTCCGGTAATAACTGTTAAGTTATGGGTTTTAAATTTAGGAAGATTAATTATTACGTCAGCCTCAATTATTGGTTTTATGATTTCTATTTTTTTTATAACCCGGCCTTGCCTGTAGGATAAACTTTCATACTCAGTAGAATAATTCAGCCTGCAGCCTGTTCTTTTTGCAACATCCAAAACACCTGTAGCTTCATAAACTCTTTCCATACCGGTTCTGTTATAAGGAGTTGCAGGACCAAAACTGTCAGCAATTACAATATTTTTATTACTTCCAGTAATATCTATAATATTCTCAATAACTGCTTCTATAAATAACGGATGAGTGGTTATAGCTTTTTCAGGTGTAGCAGCTAAAAGAAAGTTGGGTTTTATTACGATTTTGCTGTTGGAATTTAAAAAATTACCAAAACCACCTAACAGACTAACACAATTGTTGATAGCTTCCTTTAAATCTTTTTTGTTGTAGCTTTTACATTTTGTAATACTTACCCTGGTCTTATTTTTCATTTCCTTTTATCCAGGTATTTGCTGTTGTAGAGAGTTTTTAAGGCAAAATAGGTAATCCACTTACTGGGCTTATTCTTTTTTTCAATATCTACAAGCATTCTGCCATTAAGTGAATATTCCATTTTCCATGTTCCATCAGGAAGCCTTTTGGATAAAATATAGTCAAGCGCTTTTTATTTACTCTTTTACCCAAAATGTTTTTTAGGGTTAGATATTTAATATAGGGATCACTATTTTCAGTTAACCACGCAATCACAGGTTCCATATAAAAAATCTAAAAAATTAATAGAAAAAACACTGTTTAAAGCTTTTCTCTAATAGCTCCTTCCAGTGTAAAAAATTAATTTTATTGCCCTGACCATAGTATCAATTACCATACCCATAATAATCAATATCAGAACCACAATAACAATTGGATTGAGGATACCAGTTAAATCTCTTGGAAATACTGTAAAATCAAATGGGAATATAATAAGCAGTGAAATAACAGCAGATATTCCAAACAAATTAAGAATAATACGTATGATCCGACGGAAGAAATACCCATCGTAGATGATTAGTAAAATGTTTCCAATCATAGATGCCACTAATGCTACCGAAACAATGGGCAGCCATTGACTGAAGCTTTCAGTCAGAAGAGGATACCTGTGCCATATACCGTCATAATGATAGTAAGCTATATATGACTGGTAAAAATTAAATAATACAAAGAATATAACACTCCACATTATAGCGAAGCTATAGCCGGTTATCCTCCCACCTCTGGTGTCCTTAAAGTAACTATCCACCTTGTCTCCAACTTTTTTCATCTTCCTATCAAATTTCTTACCTGCTTCTTCAGCTCTTTCCCCAAACTTTTTCATTTTTTCATCTAATTTTTTTTCCCACTCATATTCTACATCGTGGGTCTCTTCTTCCCTCTCTTTATCACTTTTAAAGTAATCGGACACACTGTTTCCAAAACCCCGGGCAGCTTTTTTAAAGTCCTCAAATTTTTCTTTTACTCCTTCATCTTTGAACCTTTTTCCAAAAGCCTTTGCAGAATCCTCGGCACTTTTTGCAAATTCTTTTGATTTTTTCTTTAACTCAGGATCATTGAAAATTTTACTTACGGTTTCGCCAAATTCCTTTACCATATCACCAAAACTTTCTACCGGACTCTTTTCCTTTTCATCCTTAGGCAATTCATACCTCCTTTTTATATTCCTGGATTAATAATACCGTTTAAAATTTATCAATATTTATTCCCAACTCTTCTGTCTATTATAGGTTATGAATAGAAAATTTAAAAAATAAAATCACAGAATTCTTCTCACCAACAACAGAAACTATAAAAACAGACTAGATATATGATATATTACCATCTATTCCAGTCAAGAGTTTATTTAAATAATTGTGAGCAAGCCTGGTGGGTTCTGGAAGACTGATTTTCGCCTTTAATCTGTCTATTTTTCTCAACTACTACTATATCCTTGCCGGAATCTCTGGAAAGTTCATAAGCCACCGCACAGCCTATAACTCCCCCGCCGACTATTGTGATTTGAACTTCTAGAGACATGATATTTTAAAGTTAGTAAGATAATAATTACTGCTACTGGTAAAACACTATGTGGTATATTTTATTTGTTAGTTGAATTTGTCACAAGGAAAAATTTATCTGGCGTTGTGTGTTTGAAAAAATTCGAACAGATTTTACCCAAACTAACAGGAATACTTTTAATGAATTGTTAGCTGAAATTAAATTAAACATTGGGTTT
>SOKC01000010.1 GCA_004376325.1 Actinomycetota bacterium
CCTGCACTGACTACTATAGAGTTAGAAAGATACAGAATAGGTAAAACTGCAATGGAACTACTGCTCAATAGAATTAAAGATAAAAAGTTGTCCAGACAGACAAGAATTTTTAAGACAAAACTGGTTGTGAGGGAGAGCACAGCGAAAAGTAGAGAAAATAATAGGTAAAATAATTATGTAGAGTTTCGATAGATTTTATATTTTATTGTAGATAAATTTCTAATTTTAGGTTCTTAAAAATATAAATCACACAAAATTCAATTCCAGATTTTAAAAAAATTTCCAAAAATAGTACCAAACACTTAAAATTAATATTATCACAAATACAGATATTTTAGGCACTCTAAAACCAAAAAATCGGCATAATTTTTACTCTTAAAACCTTGATTTGGAAAATAGCCTATGGAAATTATTTTAAATTTATGCGGATTTAGGTGGTATTTTATCTAAAATAGGCAGAAGATGATTAATTGCTGAGTAAATAAAACTGGCGTTGACAAACAATAATTAGTTAGTTAAAATGACTAACATATATATTTATCACAGTATGTTTATTAATTTATTTAATAAAAGGCAGTAGGTTGATAATAATTGTTAAATAAGTAGACTACTAAACGATTTCTTTGCTTTCTGGAATGAGTTGGGGGGTACTGGAATTATTCTGTATAATTAATTAGAAGTGTAAAATTAAAAAAAATTAAAACTATGTAAGAAAGGTTTGATATGGTAAGAATAGGCTTTGTTCCATCCCACAGGTCACCATTTAATAAAGAATGGGCAATTGATATGAGAGATAGAACAATTAGCTCAATAGAAAGGAATATAAAAGAAATTGAGTTAATATATCCTGATAAAAAGTTAACAGATGGTGGACTGATTACTTTTAAAGAAGATTCAGAAAAGGTTATAAAATTATTTAAAGAAAGAGATATCCAGGGCCTGCTTATAGGTATGATGACTTTTGGTGAGGAGATACCAAATCTTTTGATTGCAGAGGCTTTTGGCGGTCTTCCAATTCAGGTTTTTGCTACCAAGGAAGGACCATTTACTGAGGATGGAAATAGAAAGTCAGATTCATTCTGCGGCACCATCTCTACAGCATCAGGACTGATAAGAAGGAAAATAAAATTTGATTTTTCGGGGATTTATTTTCCTGAAGAAGAGGAATTCATATCTGATGTAAGGAGGTTTTCTAAAGCAGTGCTTGCCAGTGCTAATTTTATAGGTATGAAGGTAGGAGCACTTGGCCCAAGGCCTGCCCCTTTTGAGACCTGTGCTATAAATGAGGTGGATCTAATAGAAAAGTTTAGGGTTAAAGTTGTGCCCTTTACATTGCTTAAGCTAAAGGCAGATATAGAGAATGTAAAAGAGGAAGACATAAAAGAAATAACAAATGAGATAAAAAAATCTTATGACTGCAAGCTTGTAAATGAAAAGATAATCTCTAAAATTGCAAAACTTGAATATGTGCTTAAAAAATATGCAGTAGAAGAAAATCTTTCCGGTTTTGCAATACAGTGCTGGACAGCAATGCAGGAAGAGATAGGGGTATCTCCATGTCTTAGTATGGGAAGGCTGACTGACAGTGGGATAATGTGTGCATGCGAAGTTGATATTTATGGTGCAATTACTATGGCAGTACAGCACCTTTTAACCTTTAGGCAGGATGTGCCCCATTTTATTGACTGGACTATACAGAACCAGGAGAATGAAAACATGCTTTTAGCATGGCACTGTGGGAATGCTCCCATAAGTCTGAAATGCAAATCATGCATGCCTCAGATTAATACCCATTCTGTGCTGGGTTGGCAGATTGGCTATGATAAAAGCTATGGAACAGCAGAATTTCAATTGAAGGAAGGACTTGTAACCATAAACAGGCTTGTAGAGATAGATGGCAAATTTAAGATGCTTTCCACAACCGGAGAGGCAGTACCTGATAATAGGACACTTAGAGGTTCCTGGAAATGGATTAAAGTAAATGATTTAAAAGCACTTTACAGGACTATAATTGAAGAAGGCTTTGTACATCATGCCAGTATGATTTTCGGAGATCTTAGAAAAGAAATGAATACTTTCTGTAAATTTACTGGTATAGATGTTGTAGAAGTCTGACTTTTTAAATTATAATGGTAAATTATATTTTAATGCTATAATTATTTATCGTGGTTTACAGAAAAGAAAGCAAAAATATCTCATTAAAAGAAATAAATAAGAAAAATATACTTAAGATAGTTATAGAGATGAGTCCTGTCTCCCGGATTGACATATCCAAACAGCTCAAAATCAGCCGTCCTACTACTTCTGCTTATATCGGTGATCTTATTAAAGATGGTCTCATAGAAGAGGTTGGTAAAGCTGATTCCACTCCTTCTGGTGGTAAAAAAGCAGTGCTTCTTCAGTTTAACAGCAAAGCGGGCTATATATTAGGAGTGATGATAGGAGTAAAAACTATTAGAATCGCCCTGACTGATCTGGGGTCAAACATAATGGAAATAATAAAGATTCCCACTGAAGAGTGGCTTGGACCGGATGCAGTTATAGATAAACTGATAAAGAATCTGAAGAAGATTGTAAGGATATCTGAAGTTAATAAAGAAGAAATAATAGGCATCGGCATAGGGGCTACTGGCCTGGTTGACAGCAAAATTGGTTTGGTTATTTTCTCACCCAATTTGGACGGATGGAACAATATAAAGCTTAAGGAGATTGTAGAAGAAAAAATCGGGCTTCCTATTTTTATTGAAAATGAATGCCGGGTTCAGGCAATTGCAGAGAAAAAATATGGGCTTGCTAAGGGTGTTAAGAATTTTGTTTGTGTTGAGACCGGGATTGGTATAGGTACTGGTGTGTTTATAGATAATAAGCTTATGGTCGGAGATAAAGGAATGGCCGGAGAGGTTGGCCATATAATAACCAATCTTGCTGGAAACAGAATATGCCACTGTGGAAATATAGGGTGTCTTGAAACTTTATGTTCAGTCAATTCTCTTATAGATGATATTATGGCTGATATTAAAAAAAGTGAAAGATTTTCTGATTATGGCAGCAGCAGGCTTAAAACTGAGGATTTATATAGGCTTTATGAACAGGGTGATGAGATAGTTACCAGAAATGTAGAGAAAAATGCTGAATATATGGGTATAGGAATCTCCAATGCGATTAAAATGTTTAGCCCGGAACTTATTATAATTCACGGAGAAATTATTAAATTTGGTAAGAATTATTTAAATAAAGTTAAAGAATCAGTTTCTAAAAATACTTTTCCAAAGGTTAAAGATAATTATAATATCCAATTTTCAAAATTGGGAGAGAATGTCGGGTTGATAGGTGCTACCTCTATTGTTTTTAATAATATTTTCGATCTGGATAATTTAAATGTTGCAGGTCAGTATATTATAAAAAAGATAATAAACTAGAGTTAAGCTTAGATGATAATAAATGTCTTAAGAAAGAATATAATATGGGTAAGTTTAAATATGTAATAGGCATGGATTTCGGGACCGATTCCGTGCGCACAATTATTGTGAATGCCTCAAACGGCGAGGAAATATCATCCCATGTATCTTATTTTAAAAGATGGGCAGAGGGCAGGTACTGCAGTCCTGCTAAAAACCAGTTCCGGCAGCATCCCCTGGATCATATCGAATCACTTGAAGAATCAATAATAGGTGTATTAAAAAAGGCTCCTACAGGCACAAAAGATAATATAATAGGAATAGGAGTGGATACAACCGGCTCTACTGCTGGACCAGTAGATAAAAATGGTACAGTGTTAGCTTTAAAAGAAGAGTTTTATGACAATCCTAATGCTATGTTTGTAATGTGGAAGGATCATACTCCAGTAGAAGAAGCAGAATTAATAAATAAGGTAGCTAAATCCTGGGGAGGGGAAGATTATACCAAATATGAAGGAGAAGTGTATTCTTCTGAATGGTTCTGGTCAAAAATCCTTCACATACTAATAGAAGATAGTAAGGTAAGAGAGGCTGCCTTCTCCTGGATAGAGCATGCAGACTGGATACCTGCTGTACTTACCGGTAACACAGATCCACTGAAGCTAAAGCGAAGCAGATGTGCAGCAGGACATAAGGCAATGTGGCATGCTTCCTGGGGCGGCTTGCCTCCGGAAGAGTTCTTGACCAGGGTATCGTCTCTGCTATCTGGCCTAAGAGATAGATTGTATACTGAAACTTATGCTTCAGATAACGCTGCTGGGGGAATATCTGCTGAGTGGGCAGCGAGACTCGGCTTAAAAGAAGGTATCCCCGTATCTGTGGGAGCCTACGATGCCCATATGGGAGCAGTAGGGGCGGAAATCAGCCCAGGAACTTTTGTAAAAATAATCGGTACTTCCTGCTGTGATGTGGCAGTAAGCCCTAAAGATGAAATTGGAGAAAAACTGGTGGCTGGTATATGCGGGCAGGTTGATGGTTCTGTAATACCGGGTATGATAGGATTGGAAGCCGGACAATCTGCTTATGGAGATGTTTATGCCTGGTTTCGTGATCTACTTTCCTGGCCACTGGAAAATCTACTTTCCAGTGCTCTAAATAAAAAGGAAATAGATAAAGTAGTTGATTTGATTATTCCTGGACTTACTGAGGAAGCCTACAGGATAAATCCCGGAGAAAGTAGTTTAATTGCACTGGACTGGCTAAACGGAAGAAGAACCCCCTATGCAGACCAGAAGCTTAAGGGAGCAATTTTAGGTGTGACTCTGGGAACTGATGCTCCTAAGTTGTTCAGAGCACTGGTTGAGGCAACTTCTTTTGGAGCAAAAGCTATAGTAGAAAGGTTTTCACAGGAAAATATTATCATAAATCAAGTAGTGGCTATTGGAGGAATACCTAAAAAATCACCATTAGTTATGCAGATACTATCTGATGTGCTGAATATGCCAGTAAAGGTGGCAAGATCGGAGCAGGCAGTAGCACTGGGGGCTGCCATGTTTGGAGCAGTGGTAGCCGGTATATATAAATCAGTAGAGGAAGCCCAGAAAAATATGGGATCGGGATTTGAGGCTACTTATTATCCGGATAAGGAAAATGCCTCTATTTATAATGCTCTGTATGCCAGATACAGAAAGTTAGGAAATATGCTGGAGGATGAATTAAGAAAGTGAGTCTTTCAAAGCTAAGAGAAGAAGTATATAAGGCAAATATAAGGCTTTACCAAAGCGGTTTGGTTATCTCTACCTTTGGGAATGTGTCTGGGATTGATAGGAGCAAATCCCTGGTTGCTATTAAACCCAGTGGAGTTCCGTATAAAAAACTAACTCCTAAAGATATAGTATTAGTAGATCTTGAGGGAAAAAAAGTGGAAGGAAAGCTAAACCCTTCCTCGGATACTAAAACCCACCTGGAGCTTTACAGAGCCTTTTCTGATATTGGAGGAGTAGCCCATGCTCACTCAAACTATGCCACCGCCTGGGCCCAGGCCAGAAAAGCCATACCATGCTTGGGTACCACGCATGCTGATTATTTCTATGGAGAGGTACCATGTACCAGGGTTATAAGTAATAGTTGTATATTAAAAGATTATGAACTTGAAACTGGAAAGCTAATTGTAGATACCTTTAAATCTAAAGATTACCATTATATGAAAGCAGTACTGGTTGCATGCCACGGGCCGTTTAGTTGGGGAGAGGATGCAGAAGAGGCTGTAGAGGTCAGCATTGCCTTAGAAGAAATTGCAAAAACTGCACTTTATTCAATGGTAATTGACCCAGCCCTTGATAATATAAAAAAGAGCCTGCTTGATAAGCACTATTTAAGAAAACATGGAAAAGGAGCTTATTATGGACAGAAAAAGGATAATAAGACTGGTCAATTATAAAAATATCAGTTGTTTTAGCTTAAGCTTTCCTCATATTCATGGTCTACAATCTGCCAGTATGATAGTCAGAATATTATTTGTTTTTAAGGATAATTATGATATAATGAGTTTTGCGCAAGTGCTTGTATAAAAGCTGGTAAAATTATATTTGTTATAGCAATATAAACATTATACAAGTCAAGATTATTGGTAATTTGTTTTAAAAAAGAAAATAGTTGACATACGATCTAATGTTAAGTAAAATAACTAACTATCAAACCATTAAAACATTTGTAAAAAATTTATCTGCTAAAGACCTGACTGGAAAAAATACAGATTGTATTCAGAGATATGAATATTTCCTAAAAAGAAAGAAAAGATTAGGAAAATAGATAAAGATACAAGGGGATAAAGGAGGTGATTTTAATAAGTTGTAAGATGAGATTTGCAAAGATATAAGATATGAAAATATTTTGCAGCAAATCTCCCAATTAATTTTATTAAAAGTAACTAAAATGGTAAAACGAGAAAGGAGTGCAGGAAAAATGAAAAAATCATTATTATGGGCAGTAGTGCTGGTATTAAGTATATCAATGGTTGCAGCTTTTTCATTTGCTGGATGCAAAGCAGCTGCAGAAGAAGAAGCAGCTGCAGAAGAAGAAGCAGTAGTAGCAGAAGAAGCCCCAGCAGGTAAACATTTTGAGGGCATAACCATATGGTTTTTCCCTGGAGGACCTGAAGGATGTCCATTTGCAAGTGTTGTATATAGAGGAGCAAAAGCTGCAGAAGAGGATTTAGGACCTGATGTAACTTATGTTTGGTCTGACTGGAATCCTGAGAAAATGATTTCACAGTTTAAGGAAGCTATTGCGGCAGCACCTGATGGTATTGCTATTATGGGGCATCCCGGAGAAGACGCTTTTGCACCACTGGTAGATGAGGCCGAATCAAAAGGAATTATAGTAACCAGCCAGAATACAGACCTTCCAAGCATTGAAGCAAAGTATGTTGCCAAAGGTTTTGGCTATGTTGGCCAGGGCTTGTACACTTCAGGTCTGGCATTAGGTAAAATGTGTGTACAGAAATGGGACCTAAAAGCAGGAGATGGAGCTTTGGTTTGGGGTCTGCTATCGCAAGAAACCCGTGGTTTGAGATCAAAAGGTTGTATAGATTCTCTGGAAGAGGCAGGACTGGTGGTTGATTATCTGGAAATTACTGATGAAATAAATGCGGATGCAACTCTGGGTGTTCCGGTGGCAACTGGATATGTATCTGCAAATCCAGATGTTAAATTAATAATAACTGACCACGGTGGGCTTACTTCAACAGTAGGTACATATGCTAAAGCGTCGAAACTAGAACCAGGTGATGTAAAGTTTGCAGGTTTTGATTTATCATCAGCTTCAGTTGATGCTATCAGATCTGGATACCTGGGGCTTATACTTGATCAGCAGCCGTACCTGCAGGGTTATTTACCCATTCTACAGATTTGCCTGACCAAGACCTACCAATTTGCAGGTCTTCACATTGATACCGGCAGCGGCTTTGTAGATGAAAGCAATGTAGAGGCTTTAGCAAGCTTGGCAGAGGAAGGAATTAGATAACCAATGAGAGATAACGCAGTAATTTCTCCAGCTCCAGGAGTAACTCAGCCTTTGGTAAAAATGGTAAATATCCATAAATCTTATGGGGGAGTTACTGCGTTAAATGGAGTGGATTTTGTAGTTGGAAACAATGAAATTGTGGGACTGATAGGAGATAATGGAGCTGGTAAATCAACCTTGATTAAAGTGTTGACTGGAGTAGAAAAACAGGGAGAGGGGAAGATTTATTGGAAGGGCAAGGAAATAGAGAAACATACTGTTGAAAATTCGCGCAATATGGGAATTGAAACTGTTTTTCAGGATAGGGCTCTGGCTGAAAAGCAGAACATCTGGCGAAATCTTTTTATGGGAAGAGAAATGACTTACGGGCGAACAGGGTTTATCAAAGTGGAAGAATCAAAAAAAGAAGCAATTAACCTGTTAAAAAAGATGATCGGATTTACCCAGTCTGGCCTTACTCCCAATCTAGGTGTTATGGGCTTATCTGGTGGAGAAAAGCAAGGAATAGCAATAGCCAGAGCTCTTTATTTTGACGCAGAGTTGATCATCTTAGATGAACCTACCAATAATCTATCGATTTCTGAAACTAATAAAGTATTGAATTTTGTAAAGTGGGCAAAAGAGCAGGGTAAATCTTGTATTTTTATAACCCATAGCATTTATCATGTCTATTCAGTGGCAGAGAGATTTGTTGTTTTAGATCGTGGGAATACTGTGGGAGAATTTTTAAAGAAAGACATATCACTGGATGGGCTTGTTGAAAAGCTAGAGTATGTAGCTAAACACGGAGTGTTAGCCTGAAATGATGGCAAAGAGTAAGCCTGGCTGTAGGAAATATTGGAATTTGCCTTGGTTGTAAGAAATTACACCAAGGCAAATTTATATATATTCTGAACTTTGATTAAACTGTCTGAGTAGAGGGCTTGAGGAAGGAAGAAGCTTAAAAACTAGAACTAAAAGAGGGATAGTAAAAATGCTAGAAAAAATTAAATTAAAAATAATTGAATCTAGATTACAATTGAGTATACTGGGAGTACTGATAATTGTATTTGTATTATTTGCTATTGGGAACCCTAGAACTTTTCTTAGCTATAGGATTTATTATGCTTTTATGTCAACCATCCCCTTTGCGGCTATTTTAGCCTTGTCGTTGACACCGGTTGTTATTTTAGGAGAGATGGATCTTTCTTTTCCTTCAGTAATGGGATTTTGTGCCTGGGCATTTGCGGCTGTATTTAATCAAACAAGCAATATCTATACAGCCTTTGTTGTTAGCCTGGCTGTAGGTTTGATTGCCGGATTTATAAACAGTGTCCTGATAGTAAGAGTTGGGATTCCCTCATTGGTAGTAACCATAGGAATGATGTTTCTGTGGCGGGGACTTGTTATGATAGCAAGCGGGGGATTAGGGTTGTCACTGGTAAAAACTCAGGGGACAATTTTATATAAAGCTCTGGTTGGAAGGATAGGAGGCGAAGTTCCGGCCCAGGCAGTATGGGCTGTTGCTATCGCCGTACTTTACGGATTAATTTTGAATCGTCACCGGTTTGGTGCTCATGTACTTTATTCTGGTGATGATGCAGTAAGTGCAAAAATGATGGGTGTGAATGTTGAGAGAGTAAAAACAATTGTCTTTATGCAGGTGGGAGTCTGCGCTGCGTTTGCGGGCATACTTGTCACTCTGGAAGTACTGTATTTCTGGCCATCAACAGGAGAAGGATATCTTATGAAGTCACTGGCTTCCGTTTTTATAGGAGGGACTACAGTATTTGGTGGAACGGGTACTATTTTTGGAACTTTTATTGGAGCTATCATCATGGGCTCCCTGGAGGCCGGAATTGTTTCATCAGGAATTTCAGGGTTTTGGACCCAGTTTATCTTTGGTTTAGTTATAGTTTTATCTCTTACCATTTATGCTTATATGAGTAAAAGACTAAGTCTGGGTAGAGGATTAATAAGGTCTATAAAATCGCTATTTGGGAGAGTGGAAAAATAGGATAGGCACTGATCTTTTAAAGCATTTTTTTAAGAAAGGTAGTGCTTGTGAATTGCAGGGAACGTGTAATTTCTACTTTAAATCATAAGGAGCCAGATCGCATTCCCCTTGATCTAGGTGGGACAATTATTTCTTCTATTACTAAAAATACTTATATCAGTTTGAAGAAATACTTAGGCATGGAAACCAGAGATGTTAAAATCTTAGACCACGTACAGCAACTTCCTTATATTGATGAAGAGCTGTTGCAGCAGCTGAATGTTGACGTGCGCATGGTATGCGCTGATTATGATGGTAACACTGAGCAGCAGTATTTTGATGAAGGGGATTATTACTATTTTTATGACAGGTGGGGAGCAAAGCTTCGCATGCCGAGAAAAAATGGTCATTATTTTGACTGGGTGGAATTTCCAATTAATGATATAAGTATGGAAGCACTAAACAGTTATAGATGGCCAGAATTGGATAGTGATAAGTTCATTTCTGAACTTAAAGAGAAGGCAAAATATCTTTATGAAAATACCATATATGCTTTAGCAGGAACTGCAATATTTGGTGGAGGAGTGTTTGAACAGCCTGCGCGAATAATGGGTATGGAACGCTTTCTTACCAGTATTGCGCTTAATGAAAAATTTGCAAATATGGCAATGGAGAAAATTACTGAACTATATGTTGAGAATTGTGAACGTTATCTTAATGAAATCGGTAAATATATTCAGGTATTTGTCTACTGGAATGATATAACCGGCCAGACAGCACCTTTAATATCACCGGATACCTATAGACGTTTGATTAAGCCCAAGGATAAAAGAATAATAGAGATGGTTAAGTCCAAGACTGATGCTAAATTTTTTTATCATTGTTGTGGAGCAGCAGGAGAATTTATTCCTGATTTTATTGAAATTGGGGTTGACATTTTAAATCCTGTTCAGGTTTCAGCTGTGGGTATGGATACGGCAAGATTAAAGAAAGAATTCGGAAATGATATATCTTTCTGGGGTGGAGGCTGCGACAGCCAGCATGTTCTTCCATTCGGTACTCCAGATGAGGTTAGAGGAGAAGTTAAAAGGAGAATAAATGATCTTGCAGAAGGTGGAGGGTTTATTTTTAATGCTATTCATAATATCCAGGATGAAGTACCACCTGAAAATATTATGGCAATGTTTGAGACCTTCGAAGAATTTAGAAAGTATTAATTGGATAAGATTGAAAGAAATAGAAGAAGCAGAAGCAATGATGAGTCCAAAAGAAAGAGTATTAACAGCCTTAGACCACAGAGAGCCTGATAGGGTACCTAGGCTGGCAAGTTTTACTCCAGAATTTGCTGCTAAATTACGCAAACATTTTAAAATAAAAGATGATTTGTTCAATCCTCATGGTGGCACCAATCACCAACTGGAGCTTAAATTAGGAAACGATATTCTGCTTACTGCTCAAGGATTTGCCAATTCTTATTACCAAAGACTTGACAGGGATTACACTGATGAGTGGGGAATCCCCTGGAAAATCGTTGAATACAGGACAAAAAATGGTACTGGAAGGTATACTGAAATATCTGGCAGCCCATTAAAAGACGATAAATCTATAGAGAGCTACATCCCACCTGACCCTACTATTGAATCTCGCTATGAACCGTCAAAGAGGCTGATAGAAGAGTTTGGAAGTGAATACCCTATTATGGGTGTAATTGTATGCACCATATTTGAAGCCGCGTGGGCATTAAGAGGTTTGGATAAACTTATGATGGATTTTATCACTAATGAAGAGCTTGCAGATAAGATTTTAGATATTCCTTTTGGCTATCACCTTTATGCAGGTAAAAAACTTGCCAGCAGGGGAGTAGATATTATATGGACAGGTGATGATGTGGGAGGACAGCAAGGAATGTTAATTTCACCTGAAATGTGGCGCAAGTATTTAAAACCCAGGATGGCAAAACTATATGCCGAATTAAAATCTATAAACCCAGATCTTAAGATTGCATATCATTCAGACGGAAATATTTATCCCATAATAGATGATCTGGTAGAAATAGGACTTGATATTCTAAATCCAGTTCAGCCAAAGTGCATGGATCCACACTACCTGAAGAAACGTTATGGGAAAAACTTAAGTTTCTGGGGAAGTATTGATATACAGGAAACTTTACCTTTTGGAACTCCTGGACAAATAGAGGATGAAATAAAGGATAGAATTAAAAATATGGGACCGGGTGGAGGGTTTATAATCAGTCCAACCCATCATGTACAGATAGATACATCTTTGGGTAATTTTTTTGCTTTCTGGAATGCTGCAGAGAAGTATGGAAAATATCCAATTAATATTTAGAACTTTGGATTTTTGTGGTTTTGGATAAAGGTATGTTCTCCTTTTGTAAATTTACTATATGAAAGTAGTTAATATCAGAGAATAGTATTTAAAAAAATAGCTAATAATACTGGTGAAAGGCAGTAACATATCCACCTATGAGAAAAGAAAAAGTTATAGATGCAATTAATAGGGTTAGACAAGATGTTCTACCAACCCAGATAGATTATACTCCAGAGATGAAAGATAAAATCAAAAAACTTCTGGATATTAAAGACAATAAAGTTGATGAAAGACTAGATAATCATATTAAGTATTTACCATTAAACGATATAGTAAAGATAGATGAAGAGAATGGTATCAAATATGATATTTGGGGAATAGGCTGGGACCAGATACTTACTGAAGGATTTCATATAAGACACCATCCATTATTAGAATCCAGTGATCTTACAGAGTATAAATTTCCTGAACCAACAGATGAATTGTTATCAATAATAAAGGAAAGAGGTCGAAGAGAAAGGGATAATTATTTTCTTTTATCCTTACAGGATTTTACTCTTTTTGAGAGATGCTGGTGCCTTAGGGGATATGAGAATGTATTAATAGATATGTATTATAGAGAAAAAGAAATTAATTATTTATTGGATGGAATTACTGATTTTAATGTAGAAATATCAAAAAAAATTGTAAAAATAGGCATGATAGATGGGCTACGCACAGGGGATGATGTCGGTACGCAAAGGGATATGATGATATCACCAGAAATGTTTAGAAAATTTTTTAAAAAAAGATATAAAAAAATATGGGAAATCTACAAAGATAAAAATCTTCCTATTTTTCACCATTCTTGTGGAAATATAATGGAAATAATACCTGATTTAATAGAGATTGGGTTGGATGTACTTACCCCGATACAACCTGAAGCTATGGATCCAAAAGAGCTATCAAAAAGATTTGGGAAAAGGTTATCCTTTTTAGGGGGGATAAGTACCCAGAGCACACTACCATTTGGGATGCCACAAGATGTAAGAAATGAAATTATAAACAGGATAAGAGTACTTGGTAAAAATAATGGGTACATTATATCTCCATCACATGAAGTAACTTCAGACTGTAAAGAAGAAAATTTTATTACTTTAATTAAAACACTAGAAGATTATAAGGAGGGTAAGATAAAAATATTATGATTTTTATACTGTGTCATTATGGGAAAAATCTATGATTTGTTATTCATTTTAACGATCCAAAGATCGGCTTCTTCCAATTAATGAGAATTGCCCCATTATAGGATTATACAACTACTAGGGTAAAAGAGAGTTTTCCGTACTGGGTTGCTGAACGAATAGGACTTCCTTTAATTAAAATTATAAAAATTTTTAGTAACAAGGGATAAGAGTAAAGTAGGATGGAAAAATTTGAGGCTTTTGATTTTTTTAAAAAGCAGAAAGATTTATTTTTTGAAAAGTTTATAAGAGGCGTTAGGGAAAGAGAAAATGATTTTAAAAGAGAAAATCTTATAAATATCCTATCCCCAGGAAGGGTAAATATAATTGGTGAGCATACAGATTATAATTTGGGGCTTTCTATAAATGCTGCTATAAATAAATACATATTTATAACAGGGTATGAAAACAAAACAGATTATGTAGAAGTTTTCTCCAGGTACTTGAATGATTCCAGTAAATTTTCACTGGATGATATTACCTTTGATAAAACTACACATTGGATAAATTATATAAAGGGAGTTTTAAAAGAATATATTCAGAATGGTTATAAAATTGGTGGATTTAGTATGGTTGTAGATAGCAACCTGCCTATTGGTGCTGGTATAAGCTCATCGGCTTCTCTTGAGGTTGGAGTTGCAAAATTTGTTGAAGAGCTTTTTAATTTAAAGGTGGATAGAAAACAAACGGTAGTATATTGCAATAGTGCTGAAAATAATTTTGTGGGAGTAAGCTGTGGATTCATGGACCAGTTTTCTGTTGCTTATGGGAAAAAAAATCATGTAATCTATCTAAATTTTAAAGACCTGTCTTATGAATATATTCCTTTTGATCTGGAGGATAATTTGATTTTGATTATTAATTCTAAAGAGGAAAGAAATCTGGCAAATACTGAATATAATAAAAGAAGAAAGGAATGTACCGATGCGGTTCAATTAATATCCAAAATAACAAAAGATAAAAACATTAGCTCCCTATCAGATGTTAGTTTAAATCTGCTATGTGAGCTGGAAAATAAGATACCTGAAAAACTCTTCAGGAGAGTAAAGCATGTTGTAACAGAAAATAATAGAGTTTTATTATCAAAAGAATATCTACTTAAAGGTGATATTGAAAAATTAGGGCAAGTATTATTTGAATCACATAATAGCCTGAGATATGATTACGAAGTATCAACTGAAAAACTTGATTATCTGGTTGATGAAATGAGTAAAATTAAAGGGGTTTATGGTGCCAGGTTAATGGGAGCAGGTTTTGGGGGAAGTGTTATTAGCATTGTTAAAAAAAGCAAAATTGACAGCATTACTGATATAATAGGTGGCAAGTTTTTAAAAAAATTTAATGTTTCTCCTGACTTTATAGAGTGTTCGTTCTCAGAAGGGACAAGAAGAGTGAAATTTAAGGACATATAAAAGAGATGAGAAAAGAAAAATTAGAACTAACTGAAAAAAGAAGAGAAATAGACAGAGGTAGCAGAACCAACAGCAAAAGAATTAAGCTGTCTAGTAAAAATAAATTTTTGGCTAGCAGAGAATGCAAAGAAGATTTGAACCTGAATAAGAGAGTAATAATAAAAAATGATGGAAGATATTTGATATATTATGATTTTTAGAAAAATAAAACCTTGAATAGGAATAAGAGAATAAGGGAGGTATAAAATACTCGAACTGCGGTATGATCCAATTAAAAATAAATTAGTAGCCATTGCGACAAAAAGACAGGAAAGGACTTTTTTACCACCGAAAGATTTTTGTCCTCTTTGTCCAACGAAAAATAGCAAAATAATAACTGAGATTCCGGAAAGTGATTATGATATTGTAGTTTTTGAAAATAAATTTCCAACTTTTGATAAAAATCCTGATAAGGTAGATAGTGAAAAGTTAAATATTGGAAGTGATTTTCCATATAGGCTAAAAGAGTCTAAAGGTATCTGTGAAGTTGTTTGTTACACCTCAAACCATGATTTATTTTTAGAAGATATGCCGGTAGGGAAAATTGGTAATTTAATAAAAGTCTGGCAGGATAGGTACTTTGACTTAGGTAATAAAAGTTTTATTAAATATATTTTAATTTTTGAAAATAAAGGAGAAGAGATAGGTGTTACCCTTTCTCATCCTCATGGTCAGATATATGCATTCTCATATATACCACCGGTGGTTTTAGAGGAATTGAGTTCTTCAAAAAATTTTTACAGGAAAAATAAAAAATGTCTTCATTGCAAGATAGTTGAAAGAGAATTAAGAGACAGCAGTAGAATTATTACAAGCAATAAAGATTTTATCGCATTTATTCCTTTTTATGCGAGGTGGCCATATGAAGTACACATTTACTGCTTAAGACATCTGGGGAGTTTGTGTGAACTGGATGATAGAGAAGTTACTTCTCTATCAAAAATAATTAAAGAACTGGTAAATAGATATAATAAGCTGTTTAACTTTAGGATGCCTTATGTAATGATAATCCATCAAATTCCAACGGATGGTAAAGATTATCCTTACTATCATTTTCACTTTGAATTTTACCCACCATATAGAACAAAAAATAAACTTAAGTACCTGGCAGGGTGCGAGTTAGGAGCAGGGACATTTATAAATGATACTCTGCCAGAGGAAAGAGCTGCTGAATTAAGAAGTATAATATTAGAAGAATGAAAGAATAGAAAAGCAATTAATAAAAGCACCCAACCAGTAAAAAACTCTTTTTTACTGGTTGGTCTAATGTGACACTCCACAAGGCAAGCCCTATGGCTTCTGCTTAGTTATCTAAACATTCTTTTTCTTGGGCTGAGTGCCTGATGGCTGCTCATTTCTCCACAAGCGTTACTTTCCGTATGCCCTACGGTAGGACTTTTTTGGTACTTAGACCATAGCAGTCAACTATTATATAGTTTACTAAAACATTCATTGAATCTCAAGTGGTTTTTTGCCAATTCATCCCCGACGCAAGTATCGGGGTTTTCTTGGTAGTTCTTTATAACTTAAACTTATTAGTAATGGGATATCTTCTATCCTTACCAAAAGCTCTGGGAGTAATCTTAATACCAGGAGAACCCTGTCTTCTTTTATATTCACTGGAATCTACCATACTGATTACCTCTCTTACTGTTTTGCCTTCAAATCCTTTTTTTATAATAGAACGGTAATCAAGATCGTCCTCTATATATGCTTTAAGTATGGGATCCAGGATTTTATATGGAGGTAGCCTGTCTTCATCTTTCTGGTTTGGTCTAAGCTCTGCAGAAGGAGCTTTTGTAAGAGTGTTTTTTGGAATTATATCTGAGTATTTCCTGTTGATAAACTTACAGATTCTATAAACCATTGTTTTGTATACATCTTTAATCGGCGAAAATCCTCCTATCATGTCACCATAGAGAGTACAATATCCAACGCTTATTTCACTTTTATTGCCTGTGGAAAGTACCAGCCAGTTGTTTTCATTAGCTGCAGCCATCACAATATTTCCTCTTATCCGCGCCTGGATATTTTCTCTGGTAGTATTAATTTTATTGCTCCTGAATATAGATTTTAAATTTTCAAGGTAGCTGTTGTAAATATCTGAAATTGGAATAGTGGTATATCCAATACCGAGATTATCTGACAATTCTTTGGCACCGTTTATACTTTCCCTGGAAGAGTAGATGGAGGGCATTATAATTCCACTGACATTTTCTTTTCCGAGAGCGAAAACAGCAATTACTGCAGTTAGAGCCGAATCAATACCCCCACTCAGTGCGATAACAACTTTTTCAAACCTATTTTTCTTAACATAATCCCTGGTCCCTAAAATTAGGGCCTGAAGTATTTCGTCCTCAATGCAGCTAACATGCCGGTTGTATTTGATGGCGGTTTTGTCCTGTATATTTCTTTTGCCTTTTTTTTGACCGTATTTTAAATCAATGACAGGCAGGGGCCTACAGTACTTTTCCATTTTAGTTTTTTGATTTTTAAATTTAGCATCTTTTAGTCTTTCGGACTTTACTCTCCTGGTATCAAGGTCATATATTAACTCATCTTCTTCAAATGGTTTTGCGTGTCTTAAAATGTTACCCTTTTCATTTATGATTAAACTATTGCCGTCAAATACAAGTTCATCCTGGCCTCCTACCAAATTCACATAAGCAATATTTACATGGTTTTCTACAGCTGTGGTAAGTAAATTTTTTTCCATTTGTTTAATTTTTTCAGTATGGTAAGGAGATGCAGATATATTTATTATAAGTTCTGCGCCGCCTATAATTGATTGAATTTTTGTTGGTCCGGAAGAGTAATATGTATCTTCGCATATATTAATTCCAATAAGTGTTCCGGCTATTTTATGAATATAATTTACATTGCCTTTTTTAAAATACCTTTCTTCATTAAAAACTGAGTAGTCTGGAAGAAATTGCTTATTATATATTGATTTTATGCCCTTATTATGAAGCACTGCAGCAGAATTATATATTCCATCATGTTCTTTGTTTACAAAGCCGATTATTGCAACAATATTTGTTGTAATTTTTTGTAATTTATGCAGATACTCGATGTTTTCATTGACAAAATCAGTTTTTAGCAGCAAATCTTCCGGAGGATACCCGGTAATGGAAAGTTCTGGAAATATCACTATATCTACATCATTTTTCTTTGCCTCTTCGATATGAGAAGCAATGAGGTTATAGTTTCCCTTAAGGTCTCCCACTGTTGGATTTATTTGTGCTAAGTATAATCTAAGAATATCTATCTTTTACTCCTATCAAATTCGTTAACTCTTAGTGATTTTAAAGTTAATTTGTGTTTTTTCTAAAAACTATTGTTTTAAAAATTTTTTTATGGAGCCGTGGTTACCTACAAAGACAAATGAAATTAAATTTTTTTCAATTTCAAAAATGATTCTGTAATCTAAATCTACTCTTATTTCCCAGTAGTTGTTTCTTAGTTTCTTCAGCCCCAATCCTTTAGGTTTTTGACCTATTTTAAAAAAATCAATAAGAATATCTATCGCATACTCAGCCTTTAGCTGCTTATTTTTAGGTAGTTTTTTATAGTTTTTATCATAAGACGAAAGATAAGCAACTCTCATTGTTTCATTAGTTTTCTAGAGTGTTTCTTGGCTTCCTCGGCATTTGTATATAGAGTATATTCCCCCTGTCTACGCTGTTTTTTAACTAATTCATCTAACTTGTCCCATTCTTCATCAGTCAAGAATTTGTCCTCAACAGTTTTAGGGATTAATATTATCTTTCCTTTTTCAGAGAGGATTTCTAAATAATCACCAGGTTTTGATCCTGTATCTTTGAGCACTTCTGGCGGTAAAGTTATTTGACGTTTTTTACTAATTTGTCTTAACATTAGGAACATCTCCTTTTCCAACTTTCCGATACCAAGAATATAGTATATTATTTAATTTGTCAAATTAAACAGTTTTCTTATATAATGGGGAAATTTTTCTAAGACCGGATACAATTTCTGGGATGACTTTCAGAAAATAATCTATCTCTTCTTTGGTGTTTTCAAAACCCAGGGTGATTCTTAGAGATCCATAAGCCTCCTGGTTTGAAAGACCCATTGCAACAAGCGTGTGGGAAGGTTTTAATGATGAAGAAGAACAAGCAGAGCCGCTCGACGCTGCGATACCAGCAAGGTCAAGCTTTAATACTATTGATTCTCCTTCTATATATTTAAATGAAAAGTTACAATTTCCGGGCAGCCTCTCGGTGGGGTGGCCATTAAATTTGACCTCATCAATTTTATCTAAAAGGCTTTTTATTAAATAGTCTCTCATTTTTGTAACTTTTAATATTTTATCTGAAAGATTATTTTGTCCAAGTTCCGCAGCCTTTGCCAGCCCTGCAATTCCTGGTATATTTTCTGTGCTGGACCTTATTCCTCTTTCGTGTCCGCCTCCAAGAATTTGAGGCTTTATTTTAGTCCCTTTTCTTATATAAAGGGCTCCTACTCCTTTTGGACCGTATATCTTGTGACCGGAAATTGAAAGCAGGTCGACATTCAAATTATTGACATCTGTTTTTATATTGGTAAAGGTCTGAACTGCGTCCGTATGAAAAATAATATCATGTTCTCTTAATATTTTGCCTATCTCACTAATAGGTTGAATAGTTCCGACAATATTATTTGCATGCATAATTGTGACCAGTATAGTATTATCAGTTATGGATTTTTTTACATCCTGGGGATCCACCATTCCAAATTTATCAACGGGGACATAAGTTACATTAAAACCGCGCCGGGCTATTTTTTTTAAAGGCATATGAACAGCAGGATGTTCAATTTCGGATGTAATTATATGGTTACCTTTTTTCTCATATGCTTCAGACACACCAATTATTGCAAGATTATCACTTTCTGTTCCACTGCCAGTAAATACTATTTCTTTCGGCTTAGCCCCTAAAGATTTTCCAATTACTTCTCTGGAATGTTCCAGGATTTCCTTAGCTTTTCGCCCTGGTGAATGTGGTTCTGACGCATTGCCGTAATAGAAGGCAAAGCAATTATTAATTTCTTTTACCACTTCTGGCAAAACTGGGGTAGTGGCGCTATGATCAAAGTAGATATATTTTGAATTTTTTTTCATTATTTTTTCTATTAATTTTTTAATGAGCGAAGCAAAAACTATCACTGTTTTTAATTACTGTCAATAAATACTTTTTGTATATAATAAGTATTAAGACAGAACTATAAATGGATTAAGGGATATTTTCTGAATAATTACTGTTATTTAATAGTAATTTATTGTATACTAAAAGTGTTGACTTATTTGTCAAAGTTCTTTAAATTTATTATAATTGTATGATAAAATGAAGTCTTCATTAATTTATTAACAGAATAAGATGTTAAAAAAGTTTTTAACATACATAGAAAAAATACTTCAGCATACTAATGAAATATTTGTTATAAAAGACACCAGAAATAATATCCTTTTTGTAAATGAAAAGATTAGAGATTATGGATATGACCCGGATAAGCTGGTTGGAAAAAAATATTTAAGCCTTCTTTCTTCTAAACATAAAGGAAAAAGATTTAAAAAAGTTATTAATAGTAAAACAGCTCTAAATTACGAAGTAGAATTTTTAAAAAGTGATGGAACTATTGTCAATGCTTTAGCGAGCAATTCTCCTGTTTGGGATGATGATGGAAATATTTTATTTGTAGTTTCCACTCTTGCTGATGTTACTTCTTACAGGCGGCTTCAAAAGAAGCTTACTGAAAGTACATACATAGATTATTTAACCGGGCTTTATAATATTAGGTATTTATATAAGAGGTTGAGAGAGGAGATAAGAAGAGCGATCCGAAAAAATGAAAAAGTTGCGGTTATAATGTTTGATATTGATAATTTTAAAAATTACAATGACAATTTTGGTCATGAAAGTGGAAATAAATTACTTAAAAATGTAGGTAATATCATCAATAATAGCATAAGAGAAGGTGTTGACCTTGGATTTAGATTTGGAGGAGACGAATTTTTAAT
Source organism: Actinomycetota bacterium (assembly GCA_004376325.1). Lineage (GTDB taxonomy): Bacteria > Actinomycetota > Humimicrobiia > Humimicrobiales > Humimicrobiaceae > Hydromicrobium. Next base: position 20,418 of record SOKC01000010.1, read on the forward strand.
ATTAATTAACCAGGCGGAAGAAAGAATTACCTTGGGAATTGCAGGTAGAATTAGAGAGAAGTTTTTAGAATTAAATTACAAACATCTGGATTTGAGCATGGGTATAGAATATTATAAAAGTGGGTGCAGTATTAAAGATTTGATAATTAGGGTTGATAAAAAAGTTTATAGGGCTAAAAAGTCCAAAAAAAAGATAATTAAATAATTTATTAAAATTATTTTAAAAATTAATTCATTTTACTATAATAGACTCTTAAAACTAAAAGGGTCTATTTTTAGTTTAACCATAAATATGGAGTTCTTTATTTTTCAAGGGTAGGAAGGCATAAGGATTTTATGAATAAGTTTGCAATAACAATATCATATATTTCTGATGGATCATTTATTTCCGTGCCCATTTTTTTAATTGTATGTCTAATGGCTGTAGATAATAAAATTGAAGCAATTAACTGGGCTTTTCTCTGTTTTCTTTTTGGGACAGTAGTCCCATATCTCTATATATGGTTTTTATATAAGAAAAAGAAAATAAATGATATGCATATATCTGAAAAAGAAGACAGGATAAAACCACTGGTTGTATCCTGTATAAGTTATATAATATTTTTTATCATTCTATATGTTCTGGAAGGGCCTTTATTTTTAAAATCCATATTTGCGGTAATTATAGTTTCTACTATTATTTTAACTATTATAACCTATTTCTGGAAAATTTGTTTGCACGCCAGCGGGATAACTTTTATGGTTATTACCTTTAATATTTTATTTGGCAAATGGATGCTGCTTATGATTCCGCTTATTCCTTTAATTGGGTGGGCCAGGGTAAGAATTAAAAAACATACAGTAGGCCAGGTAATTTTAGGTACTGGAATTACTGCCATAGTAACCTTTTTAATTTATTATAATTATGGATTTATTAATTTGTTTTAAGTAGCGCTGGCAAATATTCTTTACAGGAATTATTTTAATACCTTCTATTATATCTATCGGCTGTAATCTGGTGAGGCTTTCAGATTTTTTAAGTACTATATAGTATGTTTATTATATGTAATAAAGATTGGCATCCTCACCTGGTTAAAGCAAGGTGATTCCAAAACCAGGCACATGCCGAAGCCTGTACTATACTCACGGTGGGCTCCTGCTTCATAGAAGTTTTTTAACAGGTTATCCCTACTTATATTAGATAGGTTAAAAGAGGATGATGAACTTGTGAAACCAGAAGGAAACAAATAGTTCTAATAATGATAAGGCGATAGCTATTATTGAAGGTAAAATTAAGTATTTGCTTGCAAGCCTGGATGCTCTTTGTGAGAATAGCGGAATTAAAAGCACCATTACCAGATTTATAAAATAAAAAGTAAAAAGAACTGAAGATCCAACTAAATAATAATAAAAATAACCTAAAAAGTTAAGCTTGAGCAAGGTTATTGTAATAAATACTATCAATATTAAGATATAAATTATGAATTTATGGGGTTTTTTAAATATTTTTTCTTTTTTTGATTCCTTATAATATTGAAATGTAAAAATGGGATAAGTTATTGACATAATTGATGATCCGCACAAGAAACCTGTGATAAATCTTAAATTATTATTTGTATTGTACAAACCAAAATTTGAAGCAATACCATCAACTATTGTAGATAAGAAAAAAAGAGCAAAGATTATGAGAATGTAAAGTGAAGGAAGATCATTTTCTTTTTTTCTAAACATTATAAATAAAATGATAGTTGCGATAAAAAAGCCAGTGTAAATACCACTGCACCTGGAACAAATTGGCATGATAATATTACCAACAGCAAGGCTCCTTGAAGATAATTGATGACAGACTGAAAAACCTATTGTTTCTATTAGAAAATTAATCAATGTTAATTTATATTCCTTTCAATATCTTTAGATGTTATTTTTGAATTTGCTAAAGCATTCATCAATCATCATAAGAA
>SOKC01000075.1 GCA_004376325.1 Actinomycetota bacterium
CGAACTTACCGGTGCTGCAATTATACCTATATTTGACTTATTTCATTTATATTCTCTAAAACTGCAAAATGCTCCGGAATTTGTAAATGGATATAGATTTCTAACTATACCTGATTTGTTTAACTATTTTTTAACTGGCAGAACCTATAATGAATATACCAGAATAACAACCAGCATAATGTATAACCAGAAAGAAGGTAGATGGGAAGATAGAATATTTGATAAGTTAGATCTTCCTAGAGATATATTTCCTGATATTATTAACCCAGGGGAAAAAATTGGTAATATTTCAAATAAGTTATGCAGTGAGCTAGAAATAGAGACTATGCCAGTAATAGCCCCTGCGGCACATGATACATCCTCAGCAGTGGCAGGTATACCGGTAGTGAATAAAAATAAGAATTGGGCATTTATAAGTATGGGGACCTGGTGCATTATTGGCAAGGAAACAGAAAGTCCTATAATAAATGACCAGGCTTTTAATGCTGGCTTTTCAAATGAAGGTGGGGTTGAAGGAATAAATTTATTTGTTAATCATATAACTGGGCTATGGATAATTCAACAGTGTAGAGAAAAATGGATTAAAGATAGTAGTAAACTCATATCCTGGGAGGAGATAGTTAAACTGTCTTCAACTGCTAGGCCATTTAAATCATTTATTAATGTCAATGGCCCAATATTTGCACAAACTCAAGTAGATATGCCTAAAACAATAAATAAATATTGTAAAGATAAAGGTCAAGCTCTTCCAGAAAGTATAGGTGAGATTTCAAGGTGTATTTATGAGAGTATTGCAATGAAGTTTAAGCATGATCTTAATAAGTTAGAAGAACTAACAGGTAAAAAAATAGAAATTATTCATCTAATGGGTGGAGGAATTCAAAATAAACTTCTATGTCAATGGACTGCTGATGCTACAGGAACTCCAGTTATAGCTGGTCCAACTGAAACAACATCAGTTGGGAACTTGATTATGCAACTTAAAGCATCTGGTGAGATAAAGACTCTGGGCGAGGGAAGAGCAATATCTCTAAATTCTTCTATAGTATCTAATTATAAACCTGAAAATAGAGACAGATGGGATGAAGAATATAGCAAGTATTTAAAAATATTGTGAAAATTTATATAGAACTTTATAGACAGTCTACTTATAGAATAAATACAAAATAGTCATACAAGATAAATAATGTTAGGTTACAGGTTTAATCTGCTGGTATTGTATTACGGCTAGCCTAAATAAAAAAATTGATTGATATAGTTGTTATAATTTTACAAATAAACATAATTTTACTAATCATCTAAATCCAGGTATTTATATTTTTAGTTCTTTCCATAAGTAATTCTTTAAATACAGCATTATTTTTATATAAATGTCACAACTCATTTATTAGATTTTTATGTAGTATATCAATGTTTAGATAAATTTCCTCCTCCTTTATTTGATAAAAGTGTTTTTTATAATTAATATGATATAAAATGTAATAATTATTTGATATAATATGATATATATGATATATTTGTAACAAAATGGAAGAAAATAATAATCAGAATAATTTATCAAAAATCGAAAGACAGAGGACTATACTCAATCTTTTAACAGATAAAACATCAATAACTCTGATGGAGATAGAAAATTATCTTGACTGCTCACGTATTACAATTCAAAGAGATCTTGTTGAACTTGAAAATAAGGGTCTTTTAAATAGGGTGCATGGTGGGGCCACACTTAAGAATTTTGATCTGGCAAATTATGGCCATGATAAAAGACTGCTTATTCAATCTGATAAAAAAAAGAAAATTGCTAAAAAAGTTATTTCATTAATCAAATCAGATATGTATATCTTTATGGATGCTTCCTCAACCAGCTATTTCTTATCTGAGCAAATCTTTCCTGATAATGTTCGGGTTGTAACTTCGGGAATTGATACCTTTCTCAATTTACAGAAAAATAAAAACATCCAGGTGGTTCTCACAGGAGGAAAAATAAATCCGCTGAATCGAACACTTGTTGGCCCTGAAGCTATATCCATTATAAAACAGTTTCATTTTAATATTGCTTTTTTTTCCGCAGACTCGATTATTAAAAATAAAGGTGTTTACTCATCAGATGAAGAGGCAGCAGCAGTTGCTAGTGCTGGTATTGAGCATAGTAATAAAAGAATTCTCCTGTTCGATTCTTCAAAGGTTCATATACACGGAGGAGCTAAAGTTTGCGACTTGGATGTTGTTGACAATATTGTGACTGATGATGTCAGAAATCCCCATATATTAAGTCTTTTTGAAGGAAAAATACTATGAGTGCTGTGATGGATAGGATCGATGATAAAATTTCTTTTAAACCGGTTCCTTATTCCCGAGAGGATGTTATAAGAATAGCGCCAGCTTTAAGGATGTTGCTAAGAAAAAATGAAACTTCGATTGTAGTTTTTAAAACTAATGACCTTGTTTCGCAGTATATAGAGGATGAAAAAGAATTCTATTCTATCTTTTCGCCAATAAAAAATAATCAGATACTAAATAAAATACTCATCCCGGCTTATATAGTTAAATATAAAGATATTGATAAACAATACAGGGTAATTAAAGAAGAACTAAATAGACGGATGGATATAAATATTATCACTATCCAGGACACTGGTGTTTTTAGCTGGGGAGGAACAAAAGTAGCAGCAGATAAACGAATGGCTCTTTTTCTAGATCTAGTGAAAGTTAAGAAATATAGTTCCCTTAACAACAAAATCAACTTTAGTGAGATAGAAAATACTCTTTTTCAAAGCTATGGCAAAGTGGTTCTTGAATCTCAAAGAGTAGAAAAGAACTTATCGGAAAAAATTGCCATTGTAACAGGTGCTGCACAAGGATTTGGTAAAGGTATTGCAGAATCACTGGCAAAAGAGGGGGCTAATGTTATTTTAGCAGATTTAAATGAAGATATGGCAAGGGAAAATGCTTCAAAATTGAATAGAGAATATGGTCAGGGAAAATTTTTAGCTTTGGAAGTGGATGTTGCAAATGAGGATTATGTGAAAAATATGATTTGGGAGACTGTAGCAGAATATGGAGGTATCGATATTTTTATCAGTAATGCAGGGGTTCTTAAGGCAGGGAGCCTGGAGAGTATGGATCTGGAAAGTTTTGAGCTTTCCACTAAAGTAAACTACACAGCATTCTTTCTCTGTACCAAGTATGCTTCTGAGCCTATGAAAATCCAATACCGTTTTTGCAAGGATTACTTTTCTGATATCATTCAGATAAACTCAAAGTCCGGTCTTGAAGGAAGCAAAAAGAATTTTGCCTATGCTGGCAGTAAGTTTGGAGGGATAGGTCTAACCCAGAGTTTTGCTCTTGAACTCATGGAATATAATATTAAGGTGAATGCAGTCTGCCCCGGAAATTTTTTTGAAGGTCCCCTTTGGTCTGATCCTGAAGAAGGACTTTTTATTCAGTATTTAAGATCCAATAAAGTCCCTGGTGCAAGAACTATAAAAGATGTCCGAAAATTCTATGAAAGCAAAATTCCTATGAAACGGGGATGTCAAATAGAAGATATAGCTAAAGCTATTTTTTATATCATTGACCAGAAATATGAGACGGGTCAGGTTATTCCAGTAACTGGTGGCCAGATTATGCTTAAATAATCCAAACTACTAATTTTACAATACATTTAAATAAATATGGTAGTAGAAATAGATAATAAAATTATTAAATATCAGGAGCTCTTAAATGATAGAGACCCTAAAAAACGTCTGAATAATTTAAGGTCGATTTTGGAAGAGGAAAAAGCTGAACAGCTGCCAAGAAAACAGTTGGATTATTATATTAATAATCATATTCATACAACCTTCTCTTTTTCATACTATACACCTGTTATGTCCATGTGGATGTCTTCACGCTACGGATTACAAATAGCAGGTATTATGGATCACAATACTATTAGTGGTGCCAGGGAATTTATGTTGGCCGGTAAAATAGCAGGAATTCCTACAACTAAAGGTGTGGAATGCAGAGCAGATTTTTCAAAAACTCTACTTAAAGGTAGATTTATAAATAATCCTGATCAGAGATCTATAGCATACGTAGCTATTCATGGAATTTCTGATTGCCAAATTGACAGAATAAATTCCTTTTTTGCTAAATATAGAAGGGAGCGGAATAAACGAAACATATTAATGGTACAACGCTTGAATGAGATATTAGAACCTGTCTCGTTATCTTTAGATTTTTATCATGATGTTTTACCGCTTTCCTATGCACAGTATGGGGGAACTGTAACAGAAAGGCATATACTTTTTGCCCTCGCCCAGAAAATCATGACAAGGTTTTCAAAAGGAAGAGAAGTGATAGAGTTTTTACAGAATAAGTTTAAAATGAAAATTTCTAATAGAAACCTCACTTACCTGGAAGATAAAAAAAATGATTTTTATGCATATGATATTCTAAATGTTTTAAAAAGCAATCTGGTAGAAAAATTCTATATTGATGCGACCACAGAGTGTCCTGATGTTAAAGATGTCTTAACTCTAGCTGATGAAACAGGATCTATATCTGCCTATGCTTATTTAGGTGATGTTACTGAATCTGTAACCGGTGATAAAAAAGCTCAGAAGTTTGAAGATGCTTACCTGGAATTACTCTTTGATGTGATTAAGAAGCTAGGCTTTAAGGCTGTTACTTATATGCCTACAAGGAACAGTATTACTCAGATAAAACGTGTCCAGTGCTTATGTAAAAAATATGGCTTTTTCCAGATCTGTGGTGAGGATATAAATTCCCCCAGACAGTCCTTTATCTGTGAAATCCTGAAAGACCAGGAATTGCATAATCTTGTGGATGCAGCATGGGCACTAATTGGTCATGAAAAAAGAGTAGAGGAAGATTTAGATGAAGGTCTTTTCTCAAGAAAGATGATAAAAAAATACCCGGATTTAAATGAGCGAGTTCAGGTATTTAAAAAAGCAGGTAAAAATAGAGTAAGGGAAAGAGTATGAAAACAAAAGCTGTACGGTTATATGGTAAATATGATTTACGAATGGAAGAATTTGAACTCCCACCTTTAAAGGAAGATGAGATCTTAGCCCATATCGTTTCTAATAGTATCTGTATGTCTTGCCATAAAGCGGCAGAACAGGGAGCCGGTCATAAACGGGTTCCTGAAGATATCAGCAAAAATCCCATTATCATTGGTCATGAGTTTAGCGGCTATATTGTTGAAGTAGGCAGGAAGTGGCAGAAACAATTTTCTTCTGGTGATAAGTTTTCTATACAACCGGCTTTGAACTATAAGGGAGGCCTTTATGCTCCTGGATATTCATACAAGTATATGGGGGGTAATGCTAGTTATATAATCATACCCAATGAAGTAATGGAATGCCAGTGCCTGTTAAAATATGATGGTGAGGGTTATTTTCCTGCTTCTTTGTCTGAACCTATGTCCTGTATTGTTGGAGCTTTTAACGCAAGCTATCATACGACACCAGGTTCTTATGTTCACCATATGGGGATTAAAAAGGGAGGTAATATGGCTTTGCTTGCAAGTGCAGGACCAATGGGGCTGGGAGCTTTGGATTACGCCATCCATTCGGAGAATAAACCCATGCTTCTTGTAGTAATAGATATTGATGAAAAACGCCTGCAATGGGCAGAAAGCATTTTCCCACCCAATGAAGCAAGTCAAGAGGGTGTAAAACTTGTATATGTAAATTCCTTAAAAATCAGTGATACTGGAGCCCATCTTCTGGAATACACAGACGGTGAGGGTTTTGATGATGTGTTTATTTTTGCTCCTGTGGAATCCCTTATCGAGTTAGGAGATGCTATTCTTAAACCTCATGGCTGTCTTAATTTTTTTGCAGGTCCTGGCAATCCCCAGTTCACTGCAAGAATTAATTTTTATAATATCCATTACAATTCAACACATATTGCTGGCACTAGCGGTGGTAATACAGAGGATATGAGGATAGCTTTAAATTTAATGGAGCAAAATGTGGTGAAACCTGCTGTTATGATAACTCATATTGGAGGATTAAACGCAGTGGCAGATACTATTATAAATCTTCCTCAAATTCCGGGCGGAAAAAAATTAATTTATACCAACATAAAGCTGGATCTGACAGCATTAGAAGATTTTAAGAATTTGCAGAATAGAAATCCACTATTTAAAGAGATTTACCGTATTACAAAAAAAAATAGAGGACTCTGGTCTTTAGAAGCAGAGGAATATTTATTGGCAAATGCTGAAAAAATATAATTAAGGAGTATAAGGTGGTTACACCAGTAATAATCCCCAGGTTAGGGAATACTGTTGAATCCTGTATTATCGGATCCTGGGAAAAAAAAGAGGGTGAAAAGATAAAAAAGGGTGATACACTTCTTGAAATTGAGACTGATAAAACTACTTTTGAAGTGGAGGCTCCTGCTGACGGTATTCTCCTGGGGGCCTTTTTTAAAGAGGGAGATATAGTTCCTGTACTGGCCAATATTGCTGTGATTGGGGATAAAGGTGAAGAATTTGAATCCTACAGACCTAAACCTGAAGAAGCAAAAAAGGAGCTCTCTGAACAACCGGTTAAAGAAAAAGATGAAGAAGAAAAAGAAATACCTAGGGTTGAAAAAGAAACTACAGTAGACCAGCAAGCAGTTAGAGAAGAGGACTGGACATCCGGGGGGATCAGTCCAAGGGCAAAACAATTTGCGATGGCACATAATGTTAATCTGGATAAGATTGCAGGTAGTGGTCCGCATGGCAGAACACTGGAAAGGGATGTGATCAAATATTTCCATACTACTCCCCGATCCTCAAGTCTGGCAGGGAAATTACTGAATGAAGGCTGGACACACAAGAACACATACAGCGGTATAGGTGGCATGATTATAAGGAAAGATCTGAGGCAGCCAGGTAAAAAGTTATCCACTATCCGTACTACAATTGCTAAGCATATGCATTCTTCTCTTATGGGAACTGCACAGTATACAATTACTATCTCTGCCCGGGCTGATGCTATATTATCCCTGCGGAAAAAGATTAAAGGTATGACGGTTGAGCATTTACTACCTGATATAACCATAAACGATATGGTTATGTATGCTGTTATTTATACACTCGTTTCTTATCCTGAATTTAATGCTGAATTTATTGACGGTAAAGTGTACCAGTATGAAGATATCAATTTAGCCTTTGCATGTGATACACCCAGGGGACTAATGGTGCCAGTTATCAGGAGTGCACAGAAACTCTCTTTAAGAGAACTTTCCCTGGCTGTTGAAAAGTTGTCAAATGAAGCAATCTCGGGAAATATAGCTCCTGATGATTTGACGGGGGGTACCATTACAACCACAAATATAGGTAGTATGGGTATTGAATATTTTACGCCGATTCTTAATACTCCACAGGTTGCTGTTTTAGGAATATGTAATATAGATTTAAAACCGGTTAAAATTGGTAAAGATGTGCAATTTATTGAACATATAAAACTTTGTTTAACCGTAGATCACCAGGTGATTGATGGCGCACTAGCTGCAAGGTTTTTGAGAGCTTTAAAAGATAATATCGAAAACTTCATAAATATTGCTGGATTAAATATTTAAGAATGACAGGAGGTATTATGTACGATTTGATTATATTAGGTGCTGGTCCTGGAGGATATGAAGCAGCAGCGTATGCAGGAGAAATGGGCAAAAAAGTAGCCTTAATTGAAAAGGAATATATCGGGGGAGTGTGTCTGAATACAGGTTGTATTCCTACAAAAACATTGCTTCATTCTGCAAAGACACTGCAGTTATGCAGAGAAGCAGAAAATTATGGCATAAAGACAGGAAAGCTGGAAATAGATTATGGGCATATCCGGAAGCGTAAAAAGGAGGTTATCGCTCTACTGACAAAAGGTGTAGAAGGTAAATTAAAGCGAAGTGGTGTGGAAATGATATGGGGTGAAGGACGCCTTACAGCGAAAAATATCGTGACTGTTAATAAAAAAGATTATGAGACAAAAAATATACTGATTGCTACAGGCTCCAGTCCGGCTGTGCCTCCTATTAAAGGTATCGATTCTTCTAAGGTATTAGATTCGACAGCTATTTTGGAGCTGAATAAAATTCCAGAATCAATAGCTATTGTAGGTGCAGGAGTAATAGGGCTGGAATTTGCATATTTCTTTAATAAAATGGGAACAGAAGTAAAAATAATTGAAATGCTTCCTCATATTGCTTATCAAATTGACACAGAGATATCTTCATATTTACTTAAAAGTCTTGAAAATGAAGGTATTGATTTTGCCCTTGCTAGCAAAGTTACTAAGATTGATAAAAATGGGATTTCATACACACGTGAAAATGGAAAGACTGAAATGATGCAAAGTGAGTTTGTTCTAAATGCCACTGGCAGGAAGCCCAACCTGGAAAATATCGGATTGGATGAGATTGGTGTACTTTACGACGCTGAGGGAATTAAAACAGACCTGCAAGGAAAGACTAATGTTTCTGGCATCTGGGCATGCGGGGATGTTACAGGCAGATGCTTGTTAGCCCATGCAGCTACCAGGGAAGGTATTGTAGCAGTGAATAATATGTTTGGGAAAAGAGATATTATGCGGTATAAGGCAATTCCAAGTGTTATTTATACCAATCCTGAGGTTGCATCTGTAGGAATGACTGAACAGGTGCTTCAACAAGAAGAAATTGGTTATAAAAAAAATATATTGTCATTAAATATATCAGGTCGCTTTGTAGCTGAAAACGGAAAAAAAGTAGGGTATGTGAAAGTGCTTACAGGGAGCCAGTACAATGAAATTTTGGGTATCCATATAATTGGAGAGGCAGCCAGTGAGATGATTTATGGGATGGCTGCTTTCATAGAGATGGAAATGAGAGTAGATGATATTCGGGAAATAGTTTTCCCTCACCCAACGGTCTCGGAAGCTATAAAAGAGGCAATTTGCCAAATAAAATAAAGGGAGGTAATGCTGTAAAAATGACGAAATCTATTGAAATAATACCTGAGATTGTTTTTGCGAAAGATAAAATTGAGTTTAAACCTATAGAAATAAATGCTTATAATAAATCAATTGAGGAAGAGAAAAAGCTATTTTTAAAAGATGATTTTAAAGCTATCTATCATGATATGTGTGTTTTGCGGGAATTTGAAACAATTCTGGATAAAATAAAAAAAGAGGGTGCATACAAAGGAATTAAATACAATCACAAAGGTCCCGCTCATCTTTCGATTGGCCAGGAGTCAGCGGCTGTAGGTCAGGCATTCACTCTGGATGTTACGGATCATATTTATGGTTCACATAGAAGTCACAGCGAAGTTCTAGCAAAGGGGCTATCTGCCATCAGGAAACTGAGCGATGAGGCGCTGATGGATATTATGAAGAGCTATATGGATGGTTTAATACTGAAGGTAGTGGGGAAAAACCACCAGGGCAGTTGTAAGGAACTGGCTAGAAAATTTTTAATCTATGGCACTTATGCAGAAAATTTTGCCCGGAAGACAGGTTTGAATAAAGGATTAGGCGGTTCTATGCACGTCTTTTTTCCTCCCTTTGGTATTTATCCTAACAATGCGATTGTAGGTGGTTCCGGGTCCATCGGTCCGGGGGCTGCTTTATATAAACGGATTAACCGTACTGGCGGTATTGTGATTATCAATATTGGCGATGGTTCTTTTGGCTGTGGTCCTGTGTGGGAAGGAATTTGCTTTGCTACTATGGATCAATACCGGACCCTCTGGGATAAAAATCTGGGCGGAGGCTTACCTCTTATTTTTAACTGTATGAACAATCATTATGGAATGGGTGGTCAGACAAGCGGTGAAACTATGGGATTCAAAATACTAGCCCGGCTGGGAGCTGGTATTAATCCTGACGAGATGCATGCGGAAAGAGTCAATGGGTATGATCCCCTGGCTGTAATTGATGCTATAAAAAGGAAAAGAGAAATTTTAAACCAAGGTCTGGGACCTGTCCTGTTGGATACTGTAACCTACCGTATCAGCGGTCATTCACCGTCAGATGCTTCAAGTTACAGGACTAAAGAGGAAATAGAAAGATGGGGAAAGGCAGATGCTATTAAGAATTTTAGTAATAAAATGGTTTCAAACCATATCCTAACTGAAGGTGAGCTGGAAGAAATAAAATCGGTCGTGGACGATATGGTATTTGAAATGTTTAAGCTGGCAGTTGATCTTGAAATTTCCCCCCGTATGGATACTCAATCAGAATATATTGGGACGATTATGTTTTCCAATAAAAAAGTGGAGCGCTTTAGCGAAAGAGCCCCGGAAGTGAATCATCCTCTGGAGGAAAACCCAAGAGTTGTGCAGATCCGTAGTAAAGTACGGAAAGGATTTGATGAAAACGGGAACCCGGTCCCTAGAATGAAAGCTTTTAACTTTAGGGATGGAGTTTTTGAGGCTATGATGCACCGCTTCTATATTGATCCTACTATGATTGCTTTTGGTGAAGAGAACCGGGATTGGGGAGGTGCATTTGCTGTGTACCGTGGTATGACAGAGGCCCTGCCTTATCACCGCCTTTTTAATACTCCTATTTCTGAAGCAGGGATTGTAGGAGCTGCTGTAGGCTACGGGTTAGAAGGGGGACGTGTTGTCTGTGAACTTATGTACTGTGATTTTTTAGGGCGCGCAGGTGATGAGATATTCAATCAGCTGTCAAAATGGCAGTGCATGTCCGCTGGCATTTTAAGAATGCCGGTAGTGGTTAGAATTTCCATTGGAGCAAAATATGGAGCTCAGCACTCTCAGGACTGGTCATCTATAGTAAACCATATTCCTGGTCTTAAAGTTGTTTATCCTGTAACTCCTTATGATGCAAAGGGGCTTATGAATAAGGCACTTTCAGAATGTGATCCGGTAATTTTCTTTGAAAGCCAAAAAATATATGATTACCCAGAGCTTTTTAATGAAGGTGGAGTCCCTGAAGGCTATTACGAAGTAAATTTTGGTGAACCTGCTGTACGGAAAAGAGGCAGGGATATTACCATACTTTCTTCCGGCCCATTTCTTTATACAGCTCTTGAGGCTGCAGAAATCCTGGAAAAGGACTATAAAATAAGTGTTGAAGTCATTGACTTGAGGAGTATTGTCCCATTAAACTATGATATAATTTTAGAATCTGTTAAGAAGACTGGTAAGATTCTGTTGGGTTCGGAAGCCGTGGAAAGAGGTTCTTTTATACACAACGTGGCTTCTAATGTTACCAGGCTTGCCTTTGACTTACTGGATGCTCCTCCTGTAGTTATAGGTTCCAGGAATTGGATTACCCCTGCTCCAGAGCTCGAGGATATTTTTTTCCCTCAGAAAGAGTGGATACTGGACGCTATTCATGAAAATATCATGCCGCTAATTGGATATACAACAAAGACAAGTCAGAGCGCAGGCGAGATCAAGCGCAGGTATAAATTTGGTATATAATTTATTTAACTTGAAATAATAAAAATATGAGTATAAAAGAACTAGTTGAAATTTCTCGCTTTTACGGAAAAGACTCAGGCTTTTTGCTGGCAGGTGGTGGTAACACATCTTTTAAAGATGAAAGTTACATTTACGTTAAAGCTTCAGGATTTAAGCTGGCCTCAATTGAAGAAGATGGGTTCGTAAAACTGGACAGGAATGCTTTAAATCAGATATGGAAAAAAAAGTATCCGGTTGATGTTGGTTTAAGAGAGAAGCAAGCCTTACAAGATCTTATGAATTCACGTGCCAGTGGGGAAACCAAACGCCCAAGCGTAGAATCACTGCTGCACGCTATATTGCCCCAGAAATATGTTGTCCATACTCATCCGGCTATGGTTAACGGATTAACATGCAGTAAAAACGGTCGCTATATAGCAGAACAATTATTCCATACCCGGTGCATATGGGTTCCTTCTGTAAATCCCGGATATATCCTGGCAAAAGTAATTAAAACCCAACTGGTAGAACATAAGAAAAAATACAGGTTACTGCCTGATATTATCCTCCTTGAAAATCATGGTATGTTTGTAGGGGCTGAAACTATAAGAGAGATTAAAAACATCCATGATTTTATAATAGGAACCTTAAAAAAGCAGATTGTCTATGAGCCTGATTTTTCTTCAGTCCAGGTTAGTAAAGTAGAGATAGAAAAGATATACAACCGTATAAAAAACTATCCTGTCTTTAAAGATGTGTATATCACATTTGAAAATAATATAGAGATCAGCGCCGCTGTTAAAGACAGTGCTTCATTTCAAAAAGTTCGTTATCCCTATATCCCTGATCATCTTGTTTATGCCGGGCCGGAGATGTTATTTATAGAAGATTTAAACAACATTGAACAGGATATAGATCAATACAGGGAAAGAAATGAGTGTTACCCAAAAGTAATAGCTGTCAAAATGACAGGTGTGTTTACACTGGGCGATAAAGAGGAATCTTCACATATTACAATGCTCTTATTTCTTGATGCCTTAAAAATTGCTGTGTACACAGAAAGCTTCGGAGGATATAAGTTTATGGATAAAGAGCAAATTGATTTTATTAAAAACTGGAAGGTTGAGGAATTCAGAACAATGGTTAATTTGACAAAATAATTATTTAAACTTAATAAATAGATAATAAGAAAACCCGAGCAAATTATCGAAAAAGTACTAAATTTTTAATTTCTAGGGATAAAGTGGACCATAATTTTTACATGCTCTGAAATCAGCTCCTTCTAAATCTTTTGTCCCAAAAGTGTTCCAGGCACTGGGTCTAAAAATTTTATCTTCATTTACGTTGTGCATATAAACAGGAATTCTAAGCATGGAAGCTAATGTTATTAGTTTTGAACCAACATGCCCGTAACTTAAAGCTGCATGATTTGCTCCCCATCTGTTCATAACCGAATAAACATCTTTAAAAGTATCTTTACCAGTAAGGTTAGGTACGAACCATGTTGTTGGCCAGGTGGGATCAGTTCTCTTATTCAATATATTATTAACGTCTTTAGGCAAATCTACTACGAAGCCTTCTGCAATCTGAAGAGCTGGTCCCAGTCCTTTTATAAGATTAATCCTCGACATAGTAACTGGCATACCACTTTTAGTCAGAAAATTGGTAGAAAATCCTCCACCTCGAAAATACTCTAAAATTGCTGGCCTAAATAATGTTGAACTTAAACACTTTTTAACCTCTTCAGAAGTGATATCCCAATAAGGTTTAATTGCAGGCTTACTATTAATGCTCTGTTGTCCTGTCCAGTCAAGACAGGCTGAACCTGAGTTAATAAGATGGATAAATCCGTTTTCTGAAATACCTTTAAGTTTATGTCCGGTTACTCTTTTTACTGCTTCCGGACTCCAATAAGTTCTTACATCACAAAATAGTTGGGCTGAGTCTGTTAGCAGGTGTCCAAACAGCATTGAAGCTGCATTTAAACTGTCATTTTCAGTAGCGAATATGAACGGTTCTCTAATCCCGTTCCAGTCAAAAGAACTATTAAGAATAGTTTCTGTAAAATCTCCATTCGGAAAATGATCGGTCCATTGTCTTTGCCCCTGAAAACCAGCTGCAATAGCATTATGTCCCAGAGCTTCTTCTTCGAATCCTTTTTCTGCTAACTTTAAATTGCCAATCATCAAATCTCTGGCAATTATAGTCATCTTTACAACCATTTCCCAATCTTTATCTTTTTTTTCTCTTGATTTTTGTAAGTTTGCCGGATTATTGTCAGGACCCTCTTTGCGACATTTTTTAACCCATTCTATTGCTTTCTGATATTCTTCCTTGTCATAAATCTCTTCTTCTATTCTTCTGATAAATTCAGTCATATCTACGTATTCGACTCTCATTCCCAAATAACTTTCAAAAAAATCAGGATCAATCATTGATCCTGCTATACCCATAGAAACTCCACCAATCGATAAATATGATTTTCCACGCATAGTTGTTGCAGCTAAACCTGATTTTACAAATTGCAATATTTTTTCCTCTACATCTTTAGGGACTTTTGTATTATCTTTATCCTGAACATCCTTACCATAAATCCCGAATGCAGGAAGACCTTTTTGATTATGCGCAGCAAGTATCGCAGCAAGATAAACAGCACCCGGTCTTTCGGTGCCATTAAAACCCCAGATTGCCTTTTGTCTAATTGGATCCATATCCATTGTCTCTGAGCAGTAACACCATGAGGGAGTTACTGTTAATGTAACACCCACACCTTCTCTTTTAAATTTTTCTTCAGTTATTGCTGCTTCAGAGATACCGCCAATGCAAGTATCGGCAATAATACATTCTACCGGCATTCCATTTGAATGTCTTAATTTTTTTGTTATAATTTCAGCTGCAGATTTGGCCATTTTAAAAGTTTGTTCCTCAAGTGATTCCCTTACACCTTTTCTTCTACCGTCAATGGTTGGTCTAATACCAACTTTGGGAAGGCTACCTTTTAGTCTATTTACAGGTGTTACCATTGTAATTTTGTTTTCCTCTCGTATAAAAAGATAATAATTTTTTTTGATTATTGTTTAGATTTACTAAACTATAACAATTTTACTAGCAAATAATAAAAACATATTAATAGCTATTTTGTTGAATTTCTAATTACTAGATTAGTGTTTAAAGTGATTATAATAGGCTTATCATTCATACCTATTTTTTCACCATTAATTTTTTTTATTAACGCCTCCGTTGCGGTTGAACCCAAACTATGAACAGGTTGAATTACTGCAGTTAGTGGGGAGTCCAAAATGCTTATCCATTCTGAGTCATCAAAAACCGCCATACCTAAATCATCTGGAATCTTTAAACCCATCTCTTTAATTGTAATCATTGCGCCTAAAGTCATATCTAAGTTTGAAACAAATAATGCTTCTGGCCTGTTAGGATCTTGTAGCAATTCTCTAGTTAGTTCAATACCGCTTCTTTTTTTGAATTTTCCAATTTTAATAAGATTATCATCTCTTGGTATACCTGCTTCGCTCAATGCTCTTAAATAACCATTAAGTCTTCCTTTTCCGGTAGTTCTATCAAGATAGCCAGTTATTATACCAATTCTTCTGTAACCTCTATCTATTAAATATTTCACAGCTTTATATGCACCTTCTTCATTATCTACTAGAACAGCATCACATTCTACACCATCTATTAATCTATCAAGGAGAACTATTTTTGCATCTGTATTGATTAGTCGGTTAATATAATCAGCATTTTTACCAGTGGGTGTAAGAATTATTCCATCTACTCTGTTAGCTTTTAGGACTTTAAGATATCTTAATTCTTTTTCAGGATCATCATCGCCATTACATAAGATCATATTATAGCCATATTTATGAGCTACATCCTCAACTGATTTAGCAATTATGGAATAAAATTGGGATAGAACATTTCCTACAATTATTCCTATAGTAAAAGTTTTTCTCTGTCTTAAACTTCTGGCAACAGCGTTTACTTCATAGTCCAATTCGGATATAGCCTTTAATACTCTTTTCTTTGTTTTTTCTCTGACTCCAGGATAATTTCTTAAAACTCTAGAAATTGTTGCTGTAGAAACTCCTGCCTTATCAGCGACAGATTTTATGTTAATTTTCAATTATAAACCTTTTTCTATTAGCTTTTACTATATTAATTGTATTGTTAACAAGTTGGGTTAATACTTTTAAACCTATCTTGTTAATGGTTCACATTAATGTAAAATATTTAAATTATGTTATCAAATGTTATCGTTTATTTATTTTATTATATTAACTGTATAAATGTCAACGTTTACATTAAAATTTTTCAGTCTATATACAATTTAAGTTGAAAGATTGCTTTCTTCACCGGGGTATTTACCCCCTGAAGAATTTGAATATAAATTTAATAAAAATAAATCTCATCAGTTGGTGTTAATTTAGCTAAGTGCGTGTCCAACTTTTGAGGTTCATATCAACATACGTTTTATAAATGATTATATACTAAAAAATAGTTTTATTAAGATTGTTCTGCACATATTCTGAAGTCTGTAAATAATAAAATGTTTTTATTCTTTAATGTTTTTAACATAATCTTTCCATACTTTTCGTAGCATTTCCCAATCTTCATCAGTAAAATTCTCTTTTGTTGTTTCAATGCCAGTAACGTAGTACAGGCAGGGATTACCAATAAAAGGTTGAAATTGAGTATATTCCCTCCATGCTTCAAGAGAAGGCATCGGATGTTGATCGGTATGAATTTCACATCTTGGACAAACTATCTTTGCAATTTTTGCACGGTGCTTCATTTGGGGTATAATACTTTTATAATCTGTATAAATATCTTGAAGTCTTAACATATCTATCACATCATCAAAATATGGATTAAATGTATGTGATATTATTAATGCATCATCTTTTGTTTTTTTAGACTGGTCATAATATATACTAATCATCTTGTGCAAAATTTCAACTCCCCAAAGGATATTTTTTCTTTCTCTTGCAGGAATATAACCCCTGTAACGGGGAACAAAATGGGTGTAATCAAATTCAAATCCGTCAGCATCTAAGCCATGAGGGGAAAGCAAATAGTCTATTTTTTCCCTTAAATGTTTTTCATAATCCGGATTTTCCACATCTGGGAAAAAACGCCAGTTAGGGTCAGTAAGTGTTGTAATTGGTAAAATAAAAGCTTTTTTTAATTTAGCTTTTTTTTCATCTTTGTTTATTGATTTATAAAAAGCATCGGTATCAATCTCATATGTAAAGGATTCATTATCATCAAATATTAAATGATGTTCAATTGGTATCTCTTTTCCATTTGCACTCCTACCATAGCTGAAAGGTGACACCCATAATATAACTTTCTGATTTTTTTTATGAGCTCTTTTTATGAATCCCTTAAAATCTGGCCATAATTCTTTATCAACATCAAGGTGATGATCATTATCAAACCATCTATTATCTACAATAAGAATGGTTGGGACTATTCCTTTTTTTTCTAATTTACTAAGTACTTCCTCATAAAATGCCTGTGTGCAGTACTTAAATGTATCATCTTCTGACCAGTCGTTATATTTTCTACTAAAATAATTACTCCACCGATTTGAATAATAAACCTGTTCCCCCCAACCTCCAAAAATAGGTTTTTTCCACCAGGATGGTGTATTCTGCCGTTTATTACTATGAATGTAATTGTTTTTAGCAAGATAATCCACATAACTCTCTAATGCACTATAAACATCTGATGAATATTGCTGAAATAATATTTTTGGGCTTTCCCATTCACCATTAATATTTGTGTACCCGCTATATTCTATATTTAAACCAAATCCTTCACCACCTTTATATTGATAATCTAAGAAATTATTTTGCTTGGGTGGAACCACTAAGCCCATACTAAGCCAGTTTTTCATATCTCTTCTTCCTATTAAATAAAGAAAGGGAGGTGGTGAAGCTAGCCAATCTCCTCCAAAATAATGCCTGTCTGAATTCAGTCGTGTTGAAATATCTTCATAATAATTAAAAACCCTTTTATCAGCAGAATTGATAGAAAAAGAGTATACTTTTTCGAAGTGTGGGGTAGAAGAAGTTATAAATTCTTTAGCCGGACGATGATAGGCCATGTGTCTTCCAGGACCACAAAAATATGGATAAAAGTATTTATTAAAACGTGGATCATCACGAATAAAACCTTCGAAAAATCTAGCATTATCAAGTTTTCCTGTTCCATATACTTTGTAACCATAGAGAATCTTATCTGGATAACAAAAGAAAATGTATTCTGTTTTATTCCAGAGAGTTGTTTTTCCTGTAAAATAGATTTTTATACTATCTTTTTCCTGATTGATTAAAGGTTCTTTAAGACTTATTAATTCATCAATATATCCATCCCTGTCACATCCGGAAGCTACATAAAAATCTGCTCCAATATTACCGAAAAATACTTCAAGAACCCCCCTTTTTTTCTTTTTGTATTCTATTTTATATTGTGTACCAATAACCTTAAAGCCGGTATCTTCTTTTAAAATTTCCATGGCATCATCACTCCTACTTAAAAATAAATAATATCTACTTTACTTTTTCTATTGAGTAATTAAATGTATGTTTTTTTGTTTATATTTTGGAAGAAATCACTATTTTATTTAGCAACTATTATCTAGCAGCTATTATTCAATTTTTCTTATTGAATTTGTCTACCATATAATAAATGGTAATAGTTTATCATAAATTATATCTAAAAAACACTGTGGTTGAGATGTTGATTTAACAATATGGATATAAAGTTTGATAAGTAAATCTAAATCTACTTGCTGTCATTATTAGATTTTTAAAAAGTTAAATTATATAGGTATATGTATTTCTAATAAAGGCTGAGATTATTAGAATTAATTGTCTATGTTTCCAATTTGAGTATTTTTATTATTGACAAAAAGAAATGTTATTATATAATGTAATCGTTGACAAATGTAAACGATAATCAAAAATATTATTTTTATCTTTATATGAAAGAAAGTAATCAATGCGGATAAAAGAAATTACAATTTTAATATCTATAAATAAATTAAAAGCATCCTTCAAGAAGTTGTCAGTAAGTCAATCATCACGGTAAGAAAAGGAGTAAAAGAAAAAATCAAATGATAAATGTGATAAATGAATTTACAGCTTTATATGTATATTAAACAGGTATAAGTTAGTTTTTAAATATTAATTAGGGAGGTGATTTATAGAAACAATTATATTTATTAATTTGAAATTTTGTAAAGAAAGGATTTGAAAATGAAAAAATCATTGTTGTGGGTGTTGATGGGGTTGCTGATTGTATCTATGATAGCAACTTTTTCACTTGCAGGATGTAAGGAAGAAGCGGCTGAAGAGGAAGCTGTAGAAGAAGCTCCAGAAGAGGAAGAAGCGCCGGCTGAAGAAGCGGTGGATGTAGCAGGAAGAGTGCTGACAATCGGTGGTTCTCAGAACTGGATTAAGGATGTTGACAGGGAGTTAGCAGCAGATTTTGAAGCAGAGACAGGGGTTGTTGTTGACATTCAGGTAAACCCCGATGATCAGTATCAGAATATCATAAAGACAAAGTTGCATACCGGTGAGGCTCCTGATATCTTCTACTGGCAGTCCGGAATTGCATTGAAACAAATACCGGCAGAAAGTGTATTTGATCTATCTAATGAGCCATGGGTTCTTAGATTAAAGGACTGGGCCCGTGCCGGAGCAACAATTGATGGGAAACTGTGGGGACTTAATATCTGGTCTGTTGATGGTTGGGCCATGCTTTATAACACAGGGATTTTTGACGAGTTAGGTTTAACACCTCCGGAAGACTATGCTGAATTCCTGGAAATCTGCGAGACCTTAAAGAGTAATGGGATTAATCCCATTTACGAGTGGCCATCTGATTTATGGCACACTCCTCTTTATATGAATGAAACAGCTGCCGTAGTCAATTATAATAATCCTGGAACTTATGATAAGCTAAATAGCGGGGAGTTAAAATTCGTTGATATTCCGGAATTTGAACTTTGCCTGATCCAATTGAAAGAGCTGGCTGATGAAGGATATCTAGGTGAAGACTATATGTCTGGTTTATGGAGTGAGGCTATTAATGCTATGGGTACAGGTGAAAATGCTATGATACTGGTCTATACTTCTTTCCAGTCAGAAGTAGTTGCTGGTTACCCTGAAGCCGGAGCCGAAAATTGGAAGATGTTCCCGTCTCCGTTAGGGTTTACCGGAGAGGTTAATGTATTCGGTACTTCAGCTGGTGGAGTAGTGCAGCTGGTTAATAAAGATACTGAAAATCTTGATTTAGTAAGACTGTGGTTTGATTTTAAAACAGAAGTTGAAAACCTTGAGAAGTTCTATGCAGCCAGGGGTGATCTTGGTAATCCGTCTTTCCCGGAAGTGGATATAGAGCCCACAGAGGGTTTGGCAAGTGTTACCGAATCAGTTGACGGTAATTTCCAGATGGACGCACAGGGTGGAGTTCTCTTCTTCGATCAAATGGTTATTGGTAAATATATTGAAGAGATGCTGGTAGGTACAAGCACGCCTGTACAGGTTCTGGAAAATATCGATACAGATAGAGAAGTGTTAATGGAGCTCGCTGAGTAAGAGGATTTTATAGTTAAGGTTTGTAAATTGTTTAATAAGAAGACCGGTGGGTTTTCTAACAAGACCCATCGGTCTCTCTTAATGACAGCAGTTATCACTGGACATAGATGAGAGTTATTTGCTACACTTTTCTAAAAGAGGCAGTCAATGAATAAAGGTAAAATCTATCCCCAGTATTTTGTAATTATCGGGCTACTGGTCTATACAATATTTTTTATGACCCCCAGCATCATCGGTATCGGTTATTCCCTGACCGATTGGAATGCTTACAATGCAAATGTTAATTTTATCGGTTTGAAAAACTTCAAGGAGATATTTGTCGAATCTGGTAGATATTTAAAGTATATTTCCAATACGGCTATCTTTGCGATTGTGACAACTGCCTTTAAAATTATATTTGGCCTTATCCTGGCTTTAATACTGAATGAAGCATTTAAAACCAGGAACATCTTGAGAGCGATCTTTTATCTACCGGTAACTCTTTCTCCACTGGCGATAGGGCTTATGTTTATCTCTGTTTTTAGACCGGAGGTGGGTCTGGTAAATAGACTTCTGAGTGCTGTCGGTTTGGATAACCTTACCCGCGGCTGGCTGACCAGCGTAAAATTTGCTATGCCTGCGGTCATGTCTGTTGAAACCTGGAGACTTACTGGATATTGTATGGTTATATTTTTGGCAGGACTGCAAACAATTCCTCAATCTATCTATGAGGCTGCTAAAGTGGATGGGGCCAATTACTGGCAGAGGCTGATCCGTCTTACCATTCCTTTTCTCAAACCCTCATTTATGATCAATATAGTATTAAACCTTATCTGGGGGTTAAAGGTATTTGATGTCATATTTGCTCTGACTAAGGGAGGACCCGGGGATGCAACTGATGTTATAAACACGGCTGTCTTTTTTTCGTTCTCAATGGGCCGCTATGGGTTTGCAACAGCCCTGGGAGTAATAGCTTTTACCATAGCTATGTTCCTGTCTTTTATTGTAATCAGAGTCCTGTCCAGAAGAGAGGTTGAATGGTAATGAAAAGAAAAATAATGAATAAAATCTTGCTGGGAATAATAGCATGGTTAATTAGCTTAATTATCCTGGCTCCTGTTTATCTGTTAATAATAAATTCCCTTAAGGACAGGACCGCTGCCAGTCTAATGGCTCTTACTCCACCGGAAGTTTTTCACTGGGAGAATTATTTAACGGCAATTAAAGAGGGGCGCCTCGTCCGTTCTTTTTTAAATAGTATGCTATTAGCAGGCTCCTCAGCTATAATTAATGTTTTTACTGCATCCATGGCTGCTTTCGTTCTTTCTCGCAGAAGGTCAAGAATAAACAAAGCTATCTATTACTTTTTTTTAATAGGACTCGTTGCACCTTTAAATTATATTACTGTAATAAGGACCTTGCAGGTGTTTAATATTATGGGTTCTTATCAAGGATTTATAGCCCTTTATTCAGGTTGGCTGATGCCCTTTGGTGTCTTTCTTTATTATGGGTTTATCAGCACTATACCTAGAGAGCTGGATGAAGCAGCTATAATTGACGGTTGTAATAGTTTTACCCTGTTTTTTAAGGTTATCTTTCCTCTATTAAAACCGGTTACTATAACTTTATTAATCCTAAACTTCATGAATGCCTGGAATGATTTCCAGACCCCCCTTTATATCCTCAATAGATCTACTAGATGGCCAATGACCCTTGCTGTCTATAATTTTTATGGTCAAAGATTAGCTGACTGGCAGCTGGTATCAGCCACCATTGTGTTAACAGTAGTTCCTGTGGTGATCATCTTTATCATTGGACAAAGATATATCATCTCCGGTATGACTTCGGGAGCGGTAAAAGGCTAACGAGGTTTATCGAGGTTTATTAAAGAATGCTAGCTCTCGAACGGAATTATAAGTTTAGGATTTAAGCATGTATAAAATAGGGGCTAGTAAATAAAAATTAGAAATAGTTAAAGTAACTATCCCTTGACTACAAGGGATAGTTACCAAATGCTTTACCGGTTTTGTGCCGAACATAACATCCCTCATAAGAAAACGGGTAAGCTTCTGGTAGCCACTGACCTGCTGGAAGAAGAATATCTTGAAGATGTTTACAGAACCGCTG
>SOKC01000060.1 GCA_004376325.1 Actinomycetota bacterium
ATAACAAATCCAATAGAAACAAGTGATTTGTTATACTTCAAACTACAGCAGATATGTTATAATATGTTTTAAATATAAGATAAATTACAATAGACAAACATTTTTCATAAAATAGAATTCATTTTTAATAAGGAGAAGAATGATTAAGAAATTAGATAGAATTACAGTTGATCCTAATGTTTGTATGGGACAGGCCACAATAAGAGGAATGAGAATTACAGTATCATTTATTTTAAAGTTATTAGGTTCAGGAATGACTTATGAAGAGGTTTTAGCTGCTTACCCAGAACTTGAGAAAGAAGATATATTGCAGGCAATCCAATATGCTGCCTGGCTATCAGGCGAATCCACAAAACCACTTGCTACGATTAAATAAAAATGAAATTTATTGCTGACATTCATATTTCTCCTCAAACTGTCAAAAGCCTAACAAATAAGGGTTACAAAATAAAACGCGTAACTGAATTTCTTAAACCTAATGCTAAAGATGAGGAAATATTAGATTTAGCATTGAGAGAAGGTAGCGCAATCATTACTCAGGATTTAGATTTTAGTGCATTGCTTGCTAAAAGAGGGGTAAATAAACCAAGTGTGATTACATTGAGAGTTAATATGACCAAACCAGCCAATATCACAGAAATATTAGAGAGAGTCTTACCTCAAATTGAATCTGAAATTAATAAAGGCAGTATTATAATTGTTGAAGAAGGGAGAATAAGAATAAGAAAATTGCCTATTGAGGTTTAGCTGCAGCTGACAATTTTTTAAACCATTCATAAGTCAGCTTAAGTCCTTCTTCTATAGATATCGTAGGTTCCCAGCCCAGCACTTTTTTAGCCAGGTCATAAGAAAGCTGGCTTCTTCTTTGCTCTCCCTTCTTGGGAGGGCCATGGATCTCTTTAATATCGTCTTTTCCTGATACTTCTTTTAGAATTTTAAATAGTTTAACTACATTAGTCTCTTTGCAAGTTCCTATATTTAACGGACCTACAAAATCACTTTCTATGACTTTAAGATTTACACTTACCGCATCTCCCACATACACATAATCCCTGGTCTGAAGTCCATCTCCATTAATAGTAGGATTCTTGCCTTCCAGAATTTTATTAGAAAATATTGCCACCACCCCTGCTTCCCCGTAAGGATCCTGTCTGGGGCCATATATGTTACCATATCTTAAGGATATATATTTTAAGCCGTAAGTCTTGTAAAAATAGTATAGATAATTTTCTGTAGCAAGCTTTGCCACTCCATAGGGTGATATGGGATTGGTAGGATGCTTCTCATCTGCCGGAAAATATTTTTGCACTCCATATAACGTACCTCCGCTTGACGCAAATATTATTTTATCCACATTATATCTGCAGCATGCATCAATTACATTGAGTCCACCTATTATATTTATATCCGCATCCATCAGAGGGTCTTCAACAGATACCCTTACACTTAACTGCGCCGCATTATGTATTACAATATCCGGTTTTTCCTCTTCGAATATACTGTATAATTTTTTATCTCTTATATCACATTTGTAGAATTTAGCCTCTTCTGGCACATTTTCCTTCTTTCCATTGGAAAGATCATCTACAATTATTACCTCATATCCTTTCTCCAGCAGTCCATCTGCTACATTTGAGCCGATAAAGCCTGCTCCACCGGTTATAAGTACTTTCAAATTACCTCCT
>SOKC01000059.1 GCA_004376325.1 Actinomycetota bacterium
TATCGTAGAATCTGCCTCTTGCCACCGGGGGGCATTTCTCCTGGTGCACCAGGGCTACCGTGAATTACAGCTACATCAAAAGGAGATTTTCAATGTACCTTTAGGTTTTTCATATTTGCAGATAAGTTTACATTATGTTTAATATTTAAAAAAGTAGATTTAGATTTTTTTTATCTGAAATGTCTTCACCAAATTATAATTCTGCAGTATGTTTTATAAGATCATATTAAAAAGATTGGTTTTACATTTATGGTGGAGGCGGCGGGAATCGTTCTTTCGTCTCGCTTTACTCGCTGCAGAGACGCAGACTCCTTCAGCTTTCGCTTCAGTCCGTCTTTTCGATTCCTTGAAAACATGGATCCACCATGTTTTCATTGCATTAGCTATATCATTCTTTGCTGAAATTATTAGCTTTATGGTGGAGGCGGCGGGAATCGAACCCGCGTCCGAAGATATTGTCACTTAAATATCTACAAGCTTATTCCATATTTTAAATCTTACTTTCTTACTCGTATGGACACGATTAAAAAAGCCAGCCCGCATAAAATTTCCTCTGGTATTACTGCAGACAAATCACACCAGAGTATCCTGCTAACCGGCGCCTGTCAAAAAGCACAGGAAACTTTTCGCAGACGTAGCAACTTAAATTAAGCTGCTAATGCTAATTTACTATTATTAGCGTTTATGTTTAGTTCAGTTATTTACGAGTTCTGATACTCGACTTGCAATTTAAGCTCAACCTATCCCCGTCGAATCCAGGTCGCCCCCTTTACTTATAGGCAGAACTTCAAGTTTAACACAAGGTTATTCTATACTAAAACTAATATTTTTTCAAAGCTCTCTTTATTTCAATTTCATGTTCTCTATTCTGTATATCTCTACGCTTATCTCTTCTGGCTTTACCTTTGGCCAGTGCCAGTTCAACCTTAACCTTGTTTTTTATCATATATACTCTTAACGGAACCAGGGTAAGGCTTCTGTCAGTTAATTTCCCCGCTATCTTGTCAATCTCCCTCCTGCGCATAAGCAGCTTCCTGGTCTTTGTAGGGTTTATATCTTCAGCTCTGCTTTTACTATACGGCGATATATGCATATTATAAAGAAGTAGTTCATTATTTCTTATCCGGCTGTAACTGTCCCTTAAGTTCAGTCTGTGGTTACGGATAGACTTGACTTCACACCCTTGCAAAACTATACCAGCCTCATAGGTGTTTAAAATAAAAAAATCCCTGAAAGCCTTCCTGTTCCGGGCAATTATTACTTTATCTTCCAGGGAACCACCCCTTTTTTTTGACCTGTTCATTCAATTTCACTTATTAAAGTATTGATTTCCTCTATAGCTCTATTTAACTGTATATCTTCTGTAGCATCCGGTTCTAACTTAACCAATATATCAGGATTTATCCCCACTCCATCTACAGACAAACCCAAAGGTAAGAAATATCTTGCAGTGGTAAACTTAAGTCCTGAACCATCTGAAAGCTCATAAATTACCTGAACAGTTCCCTTGCCAAAACTTCTCTCTCCAACTAAAATAGCTCTATCATTATCTTTTAATGCCCCGGCAACTACTTCAGAAGCGCTTGCCGAAAATCCATTAATCAATACAACTAAAGGGATTTCAGTATATTTTCCTTTCCAGGCAAGATACTTATCAATTCTTTCCTTATTTTCCGTTCTTCCTTTTATAGTAACAATTATGCCTTCATCTAAAAATAAATCACATACCTCAACTGCATCATCCAGTACACCGCCTGGATTATTTCTCAGGTCTAATATTAAACCCTTAGTGCCACCATCAATTAACTTTTGAATTTCCTTATCGAGTTTTTGCGCACCTCTATCCTGAAAATCAAAATACTGTATATAGCCTACATCTTCTTCAAAAATATCTGAGATTAGATTAGGGACATCAAACCTTGCTCTGGTAACAGTTACTTCGATAATACCGTTATCTTCAGGTCTGTAAATTTTAAGATTTACCTCAGTTCCTTCTTCACCTCTTATCATAGTCACTACCTTTTCCAGAGCCATATCTTTTATATCCATGCCGTCAACTTCAGTTATAATATCCCCTTCTACAATACCTGCTCTACAAGCAGGGGTATCAGATAGAGTCCTCACCACTACAACCTGGCCATCATTATCAAGTGTTACAATAACTCCTATGCCACTCATAGTTCCGCTATAAGACTCCATAATCTTTTCATATTCTTCGGCAGTGAAATATTCTGTATGTTTGTCATCAAGAACCGAGAGTATACCTTCTACAGCTGCTTTGAGTAATTCATCCTTGCTTCTTTCAACCAATGCACTTTCAGAAATTAAATTTATAGCTTCCTCAATGGGTTTTACGCTAAAATTTCTCTTGATACTTTCAGATATATCCTCTAAAAACCCTCCATCACCATTATCTTCAGAAGTGCTGTTTTGATTAACATTAAATACATATTTCTTAAAAGAATCAAAACTGATTCCTACCCATAATCCTGTAGAAAATGTAAATATAACCACTATTACTGCGATTACTACTCTTAAAACATTTTTTTTCATAACAGTATCACCCGATTTATTAACGTTAAATATTCAAAACAATTACTGCAAATAAGCCCGTGGATTCTGTGGAGCTCCGTTTATCCTGACTTCAAAATGCAGATGCGGGCCGGTAGTCCATCCGGTAGAGCCAATCAGCCCTATTACCTGCCCTCTCTGCACGAACTGGCCTATAGACACATTAATGCTTGAAAGATGAGCATACCAGGTAGCAAATCCTCCTCCATGATAAAGCATAACCGAATTACCGTATCCACCGAAATATCCAGCCTGGATAACCTGGCCCCCATCCGCCGCTTTTACCAGAGTTCCATATGGAGCAGCCAGATCTATCCCCAAATGAAACCTTCTCACTCCGAATATAGGATGGATTCTATAACCAAAACCGGATATTATTCTTGCCGCTACAGGCCATGCAAATTTTCCGGAAGGCGCAGTACCATACCTATAACTTTCAAGAATTCTAGTAACCTCTGCTTCCTTAATCTCAAGTTCTTTCTCCATCCTTATAAGAGCATTCTTGTTAGCAGTGGTTCGTGAAAGCAAATTCTTTTTTTCATTACATATATCATCAATTTCACGAGCCTTCTGCTCAGCCTGCATAACCAGCTGCTTTACCTTATCTTCATGCTCTTTCTGTTTCTCTCTTAAATCAATTATGGATTTTTTTATTCCTATGGTTGCAGTCTTCTTTTCCTTAACCTCCAGGATATTCTGCGTATCCTGCTGGGCAAAAAGATTCATGAGCTTCAACCTGGATATGAAATCCAGGAAATCCTCTGCTTTCAGTAAAACTTCCAGTATATTGCTGTTTCCATTCTTATAAATGACAGCAACTCTATCATTTAAAATTTTTATTTTTTCTTTAAGCTCTTCGTCTATTCTTTTTAGCTCTTCCTCTTTTAGAACCAACCCTATAGTTGCCTTATCAACCTCGCTCTTGGCTTGAGACAATTTACTGTTAAGGTTGTCCAGTTCAGATAATGCACCCAGAAGCTGCCCCTCTACTTCCCCTACCTGGTTCATATATTGCTGCTCTTGTTTTGTTACTTCTTTAATTTTTTCCTTAGTCTCTTCTCTTTCCTGCTGTATTTGTTCTAATTCATCCTCAAGAGACTGACTGTAAATAAATTTTGGTGACGCAGTAGAAATAAGATTAAAGCTGGAGAGTGCTATAATAATTGTTACAAATACGGCTATGATGTTTTTACTTTTAATTATCATGTTATTTCATTTTTTTATTATAAATATTTTAATACTAATTAAGAAAAATTCAAAACTTAAAAATATAATCTCTTAAACTTTTACATACCTTCTCAAGGCAATAGCACTACTTAAAAGTCCTATAAGGCCTCCTACTACTACCACTCCTATATAGGTATATGATATAACATTACCGCTTCCGACTATGGCTAACTCTTTAATCCGCATAGTATCTACAATTACCCTTTCAACCCTAATCCATAAAAATTTATTTATAAAATACAATAAGATAATAGAAACGACACTTCCTGCAAAACCCTCAAAAAACCCTTCAAACAGGAAGGGAATTCTTACAAACCAGTTAGTAGCGCCAACTAATTTCATAACTTCAATTTCCTTCCGGCGGGCGTAGATAGAGAGCCTTATAGTATTAAATATCAATACAACAGCCGCTAGAAGCAGCGCTATAATTATCAAAAATGCTATGGTTCCAATAATTGCAGTTATTGAAAACAATGTATTGACATAATTCTTTCCGTATATCACCTCGTCAACACCTTCTATAAAATTTCCATCCTTATCATAAAAACGGAGCGCTACCCGGTCAATTTTTTCAGGGTTATTTAAAGTTATCTCAAAAGAAGCCGGAAGTGGATTCCCCTCAATTTCCTTTAGGATATCACTTCCCTCGTTTTGTTTCTTAAATCTTTCCAGAGCTTGTTCTTTTGATATATATCTGACCGCGTCAGTTTCTTCCCAGCTTATTATATACTGTTCAATGTACTCCTTTAACTCTTCCGAAATATTATCTTCAAGATATACTGCCAGCTCCACATCACTTTTTATTGAGCTTATTATACCCTGTATATCATAGACAATTATGGCAAAGAACCCTACGATAAACAAAGTAATAGCAACAGTGGTAATAGCAGTAAATCCCATAAAAAAGTTCCGTTTTAGACTGGTAAAAGTCTCACTAAAAAAATACCTGGGTCTTACCATCAGTCCCCATACACCCCTCTCTTCTGGTCTCTTACTATTTCTCCTTCCTCCAGTTCAACAACTCTTCTCCTCATTGAATTTACAATGTTCCGGTCATGTGTAGCCATCAGTACTGTAGTCCCGATAAGATTTATTCTGGACAGTATTTTCATAATTCCTTCTGATGTTCCTGGGTCCAGATTCCCGGTAGGTTCGTCTGCAAGAAGTATGGGCGGCCTGTTCACAAATGCCCTGGCAACAGAAACTCTCTGTTGTTCACCAGCTGATAATTGATGGGGATATGAATTTAATTTACTATACAAACCTACAAGTTTTAAAACCTGGGGCACCTGAATTTCAATTTCATAACCCGGCCTTCCAATAACTTCAAGAGCAAATGCCACATTCTCAAACACAGTTTTATTTGGCAGAAGCTTATAATCCTGAAATACACATCCAATATTCCTTCTAAGTTGAGGAATTCTGCTCGATTTAAGATTACAGATATTCCTCCCGGCTATATATATATTGCCATTACTTTCATCAATTTCTTTTATAAGCAACTTTATAAAGGTAGATTTGCCCGAACCGCTTGGACCTACCAAAAAAAGAAATTCACCTTTTTTAATAACCAGATTGATATTTTTCAATGCAACAGTATTATCCTCATATATTTTACTGATATTTTTTAATTCAATCATATTCATTTCAAACCGTTTCTTATATCCTCTATAATTTTAATAATGAAGAGTTTATCCTCTGGATAATTTTTTTTCAAGAAAACCTCTTATTAGTGAATCTATATTGCCATCCAGCACAGATTGTACATCTCCAATCTCAATTCCTGTTCTATGATCTTTAATTAATTGATATGGTTGAAGAATATAACTTCTTATTTGATTTCCCCATTCTATTTCTTTCTTTTCTCCCCTTACTCTATTAATTTCTTCTATATTTTTTTTCTGTTCCAGTTCAAAAAGTCTTGATTTTAAAATTTGTATAGCAGTTTGCCTGTTAAGTATTTGAGATCTTTCATTCTGGCAATTTACCACAATATTGGTAGGAAGGTGCGTAATTCTTACCGCCGAATCTGTGACATTTACATGCTGGCCTCCGGCACCACTGGACTTAAAAGTCTCTATTTTTAAATCCTCCTTGCTTATTTTTATATCGATATCTCTATCCAGAAGCGGGATTACATCCACGGAGGCAAAAGAAGTATGCCTGCGCTTAGAAGAATCAAAAGGTGAAATTCTCACCAGTCTATGGATTCCTTTTTCCGACTTCAATAGCCCATATGCATTTTTACCGGTGACAGTAAAAGTAACATTTTTTATTCCTGCTTCCTCACCTGTCTGATAATCATTAACACTATAAGAAAACTTTCGCCTGTCCGTCCAGCGTGCATACATCCTGAGCAGCATCTCAGCCCAATCCTGGGATTCTGTTCCTCCTGCCCCGGGGTGAATAGTTACTACTGCTGGATAAGAATCATATTTATCATTTAAAATAGCTTTTTCTTCCAGATTGCTTAGTAAACCCTCGATACCATCCAGATTTTCTACCAGTTCCTTCTCCAGACTCCTGTCCTCTTCATTTTCAAGTATCTCCAGCGCCAGCTTAGCATTTTCCATTTTCTCTTCTAAATTTTTAATATCGTAAACTACTTCTTTAAGTTGAGCTATCTCCTGGGTAATATTTTGTGCTTTGCTGCGGTCTTCCCAGAATTCTTTGGAAAGAGTTTCACTCTGGAGTTTTTTAATCCTGGCAATTTTATTATCTATTTCAAAGACAATCCCGCAAAAAAACCAGCTTTTGTAACAATTTATCTAATCTTAACTTATAATCTTCTATCATAAAATCCTCCAGCTAATTTATTTATATTATATTACCTGCCGCAGCACTTTTTATATTTCTTCCCGCTGCCACAGGGGCAAGGAGCATTTCTTCCAATTTTTTTTGCAGTCATAGTCCTGGTCTGCAAGGCTCCTGCTCCGGTTTTTAATGGACCGCTTGTAACTATATTTGTTATTTCATTCTCTCTTACAGTTTTTTGTTTCTCCTGTTCCTCCTTAGTAACTATCCTGACATTATATAATAGTCTTACTGTATCGAACTTTATTTCCTCTATCAACTCTTTAAATAAATAAAATGCTTCCCGCTTGTATTCAACCAGAGGATCCCTTTGACCAATAGCCCTTAGTCCTATACCCTCCTTCAGGTAATCCATTTCTAAAAGATGCCCCCTCCACATATTATCAATAACATTTAACATCACTATTTTTTCCAGTCTTCTTATAACCAGAGAGGAATAGCTATTTTCTCTTTCCTCGTAAATCCGGTAAGCTCTTTCCGCCAATTTTTCCTTTAAAATACTGATATCCCACTTACTCTCGCTAAATTTTTTCCTGTCTATAATATCGGTCACAATATCGGTGGAAAATAAAGGAGTCATATAATTAGATAGTGTCTCTAAATCCCAATTTTCCGGATAATCACCGGGATTTATATGGATATCAACGCTTCTGTTTACTGCATCTTTAATCATATCGCAAGCTACTGGCCTTAAATTTTCTTCCTCTAAAATTTTCTTTCTTCTAGCGTAAATTACTTCTCTCTGCTTATTCATAACATCATCGTATTCAAGAACATGCTTCCTTATTTCAAAATTTCTCCCTTCCACCTGCCTCTGGGCATTTTCAATGGCCCTGCTTATTATAGGATGTTGTATTGGTAAATCATCTGGAAAATTAAAGGTCTCCATTACCCTGTAAATTCTTTCCGATCCAAAAAGCCTCAGCAAATCATCTTCTGTGCTTAAATAAAACTGGCTTGAACCAATATCTCCCTGGCGGCCGCTTCTTCCTCTGAGCTGATTATCAATTCTTCTGCTCTCATGCCTTTCTGTTCCAAATACATGAAGGCCTCCAAGCTCTACCACTCCTTCGCCAAGGACTATGTCTGTACCTCTTCCCGCCATATTTGTAGCAATAGTAACTGAATTTTTTTGCCCGGCTTTGGCAATGATTTCTGCTTCTTTTTCATGGTATTTTGCGTTTAAAACTTCATGGGGTATACCTCTTCTTTTCAGCATGTTGCTAAGTCTCTCAGACTTTTCAATAGATATAGTCCCCACCAGTACCGGTTGACCTCTGTTGTATCTGGAAACTATATCCTCTACAGCATTATCAAATTTAACCTGTTCAGTTTTATAAATTAAATCAGGAAGGTCTTTTCTTATCATTGGTTCATTAGTAAGTATAACCACAGTTTCAAGCCCGTAAATATGTCTGAATTCGGCTGCTTCTGTTAGCGCTGTACCGGTCATGCCCGCTAATTTCTCATACATTCTAAAATAATTTTGAATAGTAATGGTGGCAAGTGTCTGATTTTCATCCCTCACTTTTACTCTTTCCTTGGCCTCTATAGCCTGATGCAGCCCCTCGCTGTATCTTCTGCCGGGCATCAGTCTTCCGGTAAATTCATCGACAATAATTATCTCACCGTCTTTCAGCATATAATCTACATCTTTTTTAAATAGATGATAGGCTTTAAGAGCTTGGTTTAAAGCATGTATGTATAGAAAATTAGAAGGACTGTATAAATTTTCTATGCCCAGTATCTTTTCAACTTTTTCTACGCCTTCCTCTTTAATTGCTGCTGTTCTTGCTTTTTCATCTATTTCAAAGTCCTCATCTATTTCCAGTCGTGGTACTATTTGTGTAAATTTCCTGTAAATTTCAGTAGTTCCGTAAGCAACCCCGGAAATAATAAGGGGAGTTCTCGCTTCATCTATAAGAATGCTGTCAACTTCGTCAATAATGGCATACCAGTGACCATCCTGTACCATATTTTCCTTAGCCATTACCATATTATCTCTTAAATAATCAAATCCGAATTCATTATTTGTGCCATATATTACATCAGACCGGTATTGTTCTTTTTTTTCGGTGGTGGACATTTCATGCTGGATAAGACCTACTTTCAGTCCCAAAAACTTGTAGATTACACCCATCCACTCGCTATCTCTCTTTGCCAGATAATCATTTACTGTTACCAGATGGGTACTCTTGCCGGTAAAGGAATTTAAGTATACAGGAAGTGTTGCAACCAGTGTCTTTCCTTCACCTGTCTTCATTTCAGTAATTTTTCCCTCGAAAAGAACAATACCTCCTTGTATTTGTACATCAAAATGACGCATATTAAGAGTTCTTTTTGCTACCTCCCTTACCACTGCAAAAGCTTCCGGCATCAAATCCTCCAGTTTCTGGCTGTTCTCATATCTCTGTTTAAAATCCGTAGTCTTTGCAGCCAGCTGACTATCAGTAAGCAGGTTTATCTCTTTTTCAAGATTACTTACAGCACTAACTATCTCTTCATATTTTTTTATTTTTTTACCTTCACCAAATTTAAGGATGTTTCCAATATTTTTAAACATTTGCCATCACCCTTGTAATAATAATTCAATTATAGAGTAGGTTCTATCAAACCGTAATTTTTATCTTTTCTGCGATACACCACCGCAGTTCTATCAGTCTCTGAATTAATAAAAACAAAAAAATCATGTCCCAGCAGATCCATTTGTAATACTGCTTCTTCTGGAGTTATTGGTTTTAAAGTAAAAGTTTTGGTCTTTACTATTGCTTTTCTAACCTTACTCTCAATACTTTTAGTTTGCTGTCCATCAGTTTTAGACTCATCAAGTTCCTTTAGATTACTGCTCTTTCTTCCCTTATTTATCAACTTTTCCCGGTATTTTTTGACCTGTCTCTCTAATTTATGGTTAACTTTATCTACAGCTTCAAAAAGATCAGTTCCAGAATCAGTTGCTCTAATAACTGCGCCACCTGTGAAAACAGTAACTTCTATCTGGTTATTCAAATTAATCCTTGGATTTTTTTCAAAGATAAACTTTACTTCCAATTTTATTATTTTATCTAAAATTTTAGTTATCTTATTTTTAATTTTTCTCTCTACATAGTTCCGAATTTCTTCATCTAACTGGATATTCCTGCCTTTAATAATGAATTCCACTCTGTCTCCTCCTTAGTTTTAATTTATTTGAAAATTTATATCAGAAATATCTTAATGTCACCCCAATACATTACTTTATTATTACCACATTCCTCGCTACATTTCCCCTCTCATCTTTTTCAAATTCAAATTCTACTTTCTGTCCCCTTTTTAGTGTTTTAAATCCATCTGCCTGTATAGAAGAGTAGCCTACAAAAAAATCCCCGGTTTCCTTTGATTCTGCTTTTATAAAACCAAATCCATTCTCGGGGCTAAACCATTTTACAATTCCCTTTAATCTTGTCACTTCGTTTATATCCCCCTGGCCAGAGTTAATAAATAAATTCTATCTGCACCTGCTCTTTTTAAAACGCCAGCAATCTCACCCAATGTGCTTCCCGTAGTCCAGACATCATCTACCAGCAGCAGATTTTTTCCCGAGCACAAGAGACAATTCTTAACTTTAAATGCTTCTTTTATATTGGTCTTTCTTTGCGCAAAATCAAGGCCTTGCTGCTTTATAACTTTTTTTACTCTTAATATATTATCAGCAAATGGAATTTTAATTAACTTTGATAATGATCTGCATAATAATTCCATATGTTCGCCCGGAACCGTGTCTATATAATCAATTTTCTCATTTTCATAATTTCTAATATAAGTTTGTTTTAAAAACAGGGCAATAACTTCTTTTAAATCATATATTCTATTATATTTATATTTCCTTATTATTCTTTTTATCTCTCCTTTATATGTGGTAAAACTCCTGTGCTTGTAAAAATTAAAATCTTCATTCCCGCAAAAATTGCACCCTTTATCATCAGGACTAA
The DNA here is from genome assembly GCA_004376325.1 of Actinomycetota bacterium. Classification (GTDB taxonomy): domain Bacteria; phylum Actinomycetota; class Humimicrobiia; order Humimicrobiales; family Humimicrobiaceae; genus Hydromicrobium. Next base: position 10,581 of record SOKC01000059.1, read on the forward strand.
TTCTGGATAGCGTCCTGCCGCAATACTTACATATTTTATCACCGATTTCTTTAATTTTAGATATGCACTTCCGGCAGAGTAATTCAGGACCAATTTTTCCACAAACGACACATAAGGGTGGAACAATAATATCTTTAAAAATATCAATCAAATTTCTATTAATTTTTCCTGGTATTTTCTGTATCAATATCAATTACTTTATTGGACATAATTTTTACACTTGGATGGATTTTTATTCCATCTTTTATAACACTCCTAGAACCTATGACTGCTTTTTCCAAAATCGAAGCCTTGTCTTTTATTTTTGTATCATATCCTATAATTGCACCTATCAGGGAAGCATCTTTTCCTATATAACCACTGCCCCATTTTATACCTCTGTACAGGACTGCTCTTTCATCTACAATAGTATTATTACCCAGAATTATGGGGCCAAAAAGTTTTGCATCTTTCTTTATGGCACAATTATCTCCGATACATACTGGAGGAATTATTACTACCCCTTCCTGAATCTTGCAATTTTTTCCTACCCAGACACCTTCTTTTATTTTCTTTCCGGGAATATCAACCTTAACTTTACCTTCAAGTGCATCAAAATTACCCTGCTGGTACTGGTCCAGACCTCCTACATCATTCCAATATTGACTATGACAGTAACCATAATATGAAACATTTTTACTGAGCAGGTCAGGAAAAAGATTCCTACCAAAATCACAAAACTGCCCCCGGGGAGGAAGGTATTTAAATATTTCCGGTTCAAAAATATATATTCCGCTGTTTGCCAGGTTTGATTTCGCCTCACCACCTAGAGGTTTTTCCTGGAAGCCTTTTATCTTCATATCTTCATCCACCAGCACCACACCATACTGGGAGGTATCTTCGACTTCAGTTAAAATGAGTGTTGCCACACCACCTTTCTCTTTATGGAATCCTGCAGCATCAGTCAAATCAATATCAGTGAGAGAATCGCCGCTTATAACTAAAAAAGTACTATCTTCAAAAAAATCTTCTACATTCTTTACTCCTCCTGCGGTCCCGAGCAGTTCTTTCTCGTAGGAGTAAACTATGTTTATCCCCCATTTTGATCCGTCACAAAAATAATTTCTTATTTCATCCGGGTACCAGTGCAGATTACAGACAATATCAGTAAAATTGTGTTTTACAAGAAGTCTTATAATATGCTCCATAACCGGCCTATTGGCAATAGGAGCCATCGGCTTGGAGATTAAGTCTGTCAGTGGTCTCAGCCTTGTTCCCAGACCTGCTGCCAGTACCATAGCCTTGTTTTTATTCATTATATCTCTACACCGCTTCCGTTATTTATCTCTTACTTTTAAAAATTTTACCAATATTCTTTTTGTAAGGAGGGTAGATTACCCTCTCTTCAGTTATAATTGCAGTTATATTTTCAGCCGGCGTAACATCAAAAGCCGGATTTTCTACTGCCATAAATTCCGGGATAATAATTTTTCCTAAAACTTCTCTCATTTCTTTTTCATCTCTATATTCTATAGGGATATTATCCCCACTTTCTATTTTTATATCAACAGTTGAGATTGGAGCAGCAACATAGAACGGTATTCTGTAGTACCTGGCAAGTATGGACAGGCTTAAAGTTCCTATTTTATTTGCCGCATCACCATTTGAAGCTATCCTGTCTGCGCCAACCAGTACTGTATCAACCTCTCCTATTGACATAAAATACCCTGCCATATTATCAGATATAATAAAAAAGGGGATTTCTTCCTGGTGAAGTTCCCACGCAGTAAGTCTTGCCCCCTGAAGAAATGGTCTGGTCTCATCTACTATCACATTTGCCACTTTTCCCTCCGCATCCAAACTTCTTATTACTGCAAGAGCAGTACCATAGCCTGAAGTTGCAAGCGCTCCTGCATTACAATGAGTAAGAATTTTAATTTTACCGGTTGCCTTATCGAAGATTTTCTTTCCATTCTGTCCAATTTTCCAGTTAATCTCCAGATCCTGTTTTTCAATTTCTTCGGCCTCTTCTATTAATTTATCCTTAATTTTTTCCACTTCCAGGTTCTTATCACTGGTTAAAATTTTTTTCATTCTATCCAGTGCCCAGAATAAATTTACAGCCGTCGGCCGCGCCCCGGAAAGTAATCTTATGTTCTCATTTATATAATCTGCAAATTTTTCCTTATCTTCTCCACTAAATTTTAATGCTGCCAGTGCAACACCATAAGCGGCAGCTACTCCAATTGCAGGCGCACCCCTTACAACCATATCTTTTATAGCTTTAGCCACACTATCTGCCGATTTACAACTCACATATACTTCTTCAAAAGGAAGTTTTCTCTGGTCTATTAATTTCAAAACAGATTTTTCCCATAAAAGGGCGCATACTTTGCTCTCTTGCAAGTAGCGGCTTATGTTCCCATTTCCCATGAACTAAGATATTCCTCCTGCTCATGTGTTAATTTATCTATTTTTACTCCCATGCTCTTCAGTTTGAGTCTTGCTATCTTCCTGTCAATTTCTTCAGGAACTGAATAAACCTTTTTTAAAAGACTGCTACTATTTTCAAAGATATATTTTACACTTAAAGCCTGGTTTGCAAAACTCATATCCATAACACTGGCTGGATGACCTTCAGCAGCGCTCAGATTTACCAGTCTTCCCTCAGCAAGAACATATATCTTTCTTCCGTCTTTCATAAGATATTCTTCAACAAAGGGTCTGACCTTTCTTTTAGACTTGCTGTTTTTCTTGAGGTAATTCAAATCAATCTCAGCATCAAAATGACCGGAGTTGGCTAATATTACATTATCTCTGCAACTGGTTAAAATTGTCTCACCTATTACATTTTTGTTACCGGTAACCGATAAGAAAATATCCCCCACTTTTGCAGCTTCCCTGGAGCTCATTACATCAAATCCGTCCAATTTAGCTTCTAATGCCCTCAAGGGATCTACCTCCAGTATTATCACAGAAGCACCCATTCCTTTCGCTCTGGCGGCTACTCCTCTTCCGCACCAGCCGTAACCAGCAATAACAAACTTCTTACCGGCAAGCAGGACGTTGGTTGCTCTCAAGATTCCATCAATAGTGCTTTGCCCGGTCCCATATCGGTTATCAAAATAACGCTTGGTTTTGGCATCATTCACAGCAATAATTGGATAAAAAAGTACTCCATTTTTTTCCATGCTTTTAAGCCTTATCACTCCTGTTGTTGTCTCTTCTGTACCGCCATAAACTCCCTTCAACAACTCTTTTCTACTGCTGTGAATGGTTGAAATCAAGTCTGCCCCATCATCCGCAGTAACCCGGGGTTTAGTATCAAGAACACTGTTTATATGCTTGTAATATGTCTTATTATCCTCACCTTTTATGGCAAATACCTTAATTTTATAATCCTCAACCAGTGAAGCTGCTACATCATCCTGAGTACTTAAGGGATTGGATGCACATAAAGCCACGCTGGCTCCTCCTTCTTTTAAAGTAATCATAAGATTTGCTGTTTCTGAAGTAACATGCAGGCAGGCCCCGACAGTCAGATTTTTAAGAGTCTTATTTTTTAAAAAATCTTCCCTGATCCCCTCCAGGACCGGCATTTCTCTTGCGGCCCATTCTATTTTGTTTTTACCTTCTCCGGCTAAACTGATGTCTTTTAGATCAAAATTCATCAAAACTTTCCTTTCTAAACTCTTTTTATTTTACTTACTCTTCAATTTAATTTTGCAAGTTCAGCTTTCAGTGATTGTATTTTTTCTACCGGGCTGGGGTCAATGCCAGCTAAAATTGCCAGATATACACTGGCTATATCTCCAAGATACATCGTCGATAATGCTTTTGCCAGTTTTGATTTTCCTTCTACCGGTATTTCTATAACCTCACTTACATTTTCCCTGATAAGATTTAATGTCACAACAATACGTTTCTTTATCCTTATTTTCTCATTCTTCTCCCTGAAAACCAGAAGTGTGAATTTTCTGGTGGTTTCCTTAAGCCTTTCCCAACCAACGGTTTCATTATGATTCAATTCTGGAAATTCATTCCACCAGCAGGGAGTTTTTGAATTCTCATTAAATTCACACTTTAACCTATAAGCAACTGCCGATAGCAATCCTTCTGTCCCATATACTATAGGTAAATTGTCTGAAATTTTTAAGGCTATATTTTTTGCAAAATTTTTATCACTGCTAACTTCCCTGTTGTAAAGACCTGCTTTTTCTTTTATTAGATCCAGAGCCTCCTCTATATCTCTGGAAGGTATTTTTATAATATCAAGACGATCCAGAGCTATATAAGGTGGAAAAAATAAATAACCGATAGCGCCTCTGGGCTGCAGTCCTGACGGTATTTTTATTATAGTTTTATTGTTGCTTCTGGCAATATTCTCCAGCTTGCCCCCGGAACAGACCATAAGGATTTCGCATCCCCGGTCTAATGCCTGATTGGCTGCAGATATTGTCTCTTCAGTATTTCCGGAATAACTCACCGCAACTACCAGCCAGCCACTTTTTACAAAAGAAGGCAACCTGTACCCTTTTACAATCTCAACCGGTATATCAATATCATCTTTTATTAAAGCTTTAATAATATCGCCGGCAAAACCTGATCCTCCCATCCCTAAAAAAGCAATCCCGCTAAACTTTCCCCCTTTTATTTTTTCTAAATCAGTTTTCTGGACAATTTTTTTTGCTTCCACCAGCTGTAAGTAAAAATTTTCTTCAACTTCCAGCATACCTTCCTTATCAATTTCTTTTATTCTGGCCGGATCATCTAAAATATTCATACGAGGCATCTCCTTAATCTTCTTTAAATGTTAATTTTTCCGGCAACATCTTTACTTCTAAAAAACACTATTTACCACTTTCTTTCCCAGTTCCTGAAGATATTTTACCTTTCTGTCGTTCTCACCTTCAGTATATATTCTTACAACTGCTTCTGTCCCCGATGGCCTTATCATAACCCAGCTTCCATCTTCCATAATATATTTATATCCATCTATGTTAATGACCTTTCGGGCGCCAGCTTTCTTTAAAATATCATGGATACCTTTTTCAAGAAGAGCTTTTAAACTTTCCATCTGGCGTAAATCAATTTCATAATCAATGCGGTCAAATACAAAATATCCAAATTCATTATAAATCTCTTCTAATATCTGGTTTACGGTCATACCTGTGCTGCATATCATTTCTAAAAGTTTTAAGCCTATGAGCATCCCGTCTCTTTCCGGTAAATCTCCCCCTGCCCAGAGACCTCCACTTTCTTCACCGCCTATAATAACTCCACCTTTTAAAATTTCTTCGGCTATGTATTTGAACCCTACTGGAGTGGTAATAAGCTCCAGATTATATTTCGAACATATTTTATCCACTATAGAGGAAAGATTTACTGACTTCACCACTTTACCTTTCATTTTCTTTCTAGTGGCTAAATACCATAAAACTATAGCGTAAATATGGTGTGCGCTAATATAATTCCCATTCTCTCCCAGGAGGGCAATTCTATCCCCGTCGCCGTCCAGGCAAATAGCCAATTTACATTTTTTATCCTTAAGGATACTTTCAGCTTCAGCAAGATTATCTCCAATAGGCTCAGGGTTTATACCTCCAAAAGCCGGATTTAGAGCTGAATGTATTTCCATAAGATTTTTAGGATTGAATGTTTCGATAATGCTTCTATATATACCCCGTGCTGCTCCATACATCGGCTCCAGCAGCAGACCAAAGTCAAAATCTTTTATAACATCCCTATTTACCTGACCGAGAATATTTTTCCGGTAGCCGGATATAAAATCGACTTTTTTAATATTGTTGCCGTTACTGCTCTTAGAATATAAAAAATCCCTGTAATTTGCAGTATTTTTAAATACTTCACTGATTTCATCTTCAATCTTCATTATTATGTCCATGTCAGCAGAGCCGCCAAAAGGACCTTTAATTTTATAACCATTGTAGTAATAAGGATTATGACTCGCAGTAATCATAATCCCCAGGTCAGCTTTCCTTTCAAGTACAGCATAAGAAAGAATAGGTGTTGGAATAATCCGGTCAGAAAAGTAGACGTTAATATCGTTCAGTCTAAAGATTTCTGCAGCTGCTTGAGCGAATCTCTCGGAGAGAAATCTGGTATCATATCCTATTACCACACATGGTTCCCTGCTGCCTCCTACTTTTTTCTTAAGGTAATTGCTCACCCCCTGTGAGACGGCTTTTACTTTTTCGAAAGTGAACTGGTCAGCTATTATATCTCTCCAACCATCAGTTCCGAATTTTATCATTGTTTTTTCCATAAGTATAACTTCCTAAGGTAACCAATTATTACATTTGTTTTTTTAAATAATTATAATCATATTCAACCATAATTTTTACTAACTCGTTAAAACTAACCTTTGTTTTCCACCCCAGCTTTTTTTCAGCTTTGGAGGAATCTCCCACCAGAAGATCCACATCAACCGGCCGGATAAACCTTTTATCAATTTTTACATACTTCCGCCAGTCAAGATCCAGGCACCGGAAAGAAGCCTCGACCCAATCCTTTACTGAATGTGCCTCTCCTGTACTTATAACATAATCTTCCGGGGTATTCTGTTGAAGCATCAACCACATTGCTTCAATATAATCTTCTGCATATCCCCAATCCCTTTTTGCATCTAAATTTCCCAGATAGAGACTATCAGCTAACCCCAATTTTATTTTAGCTGCACCATAAGTCACTTTTTTGGTAACAAATTCCAGACCACGTCTGGGGGATTCATGATTAAAAAGTATGCCACTGCAGGCAAACATATCATAACTCTCCCTATAATTTACAGTCATATAATGACCGTAAACCTTTGCCACTCCATAAGGACTGCGTGGATAAAACGGGGTTTTCTCATTCTGGGGAATCTCTCTCGCTTTTCCGAACATCTCTGAACTGGAAGCCTGGTAAAATTTTACATTCTTATTCATATGTCTCGCCGCTTCCAGCATCCTGGTTACTCCCAATCCTGTAAATTCACCGGTGAGCACTGGCTGCTTCCAGGATACAGGTATAAATGACATAGCACCAAGGTTGTATATCTCATCAGGTCTCGATTCTTTTATTGCATCTATTATAGATAACTGATCCAAGAGGTCAGCCTGGACAAATTTCAGCTTATCCCTTATATGCTCTATTCTATTAAAGTTCTCAACTGATGACCGTCTTACCATCCCATAAACTTCATACCCCTTGTCCAGTAAGAACTCAGCCAGATAGGACCCGTCCTGACCGGTAACTCCAGTAACAAGTGCTCTCACTGTTGTCTCCCCTCTTAAAATTTTTTAAAAAGAATTTTATTATATAAATTAAAGTTTAAAAAGTAATTTGCCCCTCAGGGATATTGGAATTTACATTAATCTTAATGCCATCCTTTAAAACATTATTCTTTTCAATTCTACTATTATCTCCAATGACGGAGTAGCCTTCGACGCTTACATTATCGTAGATCACTACATTATTTGAAATTATAGATTTTTTTATAAGGCAATTCTTCCCAATTTTACAATTGTTAAAAATTATGCTTTCAGAAATTTCAGTTCCTCCAGAGATAAAACAGTCATTTCCAATTACCGTAAGCGGCATTATTTTAGCGCCCTTCTCTATCTCAGTTCTCTCACCAATAACAAGCGGCCCGCAGACAAAATTATTTTTTAAATACCTTGAACCTTTTCCTATATATATATTTTCCATCAGCTCTTTATATGGAAATTTAAAATTTACCTTTTTATTTAAAATATCATAATGAGCCTTCAGATACTTTTGAGGAGTTCCGACATCCAACCAGTAGGAGTCTGAAACATATCCATAAATCTTATATCCTTCATATAAAGCCCTGGGGAAAAGTCCTCTTTCGAAAGAATAATTTTTACCTTCTGGCGCTAACTTCATCACATATGGTTCGATAATATATATCCCTGCATTAATTAAATTAGTAGTAATTTCCTTCTGGCCTGGCTTCTCTATAAACTGCTTAACCTTCCCCTCATTATCGATAGGTACCAGCCCATAAGATGTAGGATCTTCAACAGGGGTCAGGGATATGGTTATATCTGCTTTTTTCCTCTTGTGAAAAACTATCATATCAGTCAAATCCAGTGAAGAAAGAATATCACCATTGAATACCATAAAACGGTCGCCGCCTAAATATTTCTCTACATTTTTTACTCCTCCACATGTATCCAGCGGTTTTTCCTCATTAACATAGGTTAGTTTTAATCCAAACTTACTGCCATCTCCAAAATAATTATTAAAAATCTCCAGAAGGTGTCCGGTAGAAAAAATTATATCTTTAATCCTGTGAGATTTAAGCCAAAAAATAAAATTTTCCATGAAAGGCTTATTTATAAGCGGCAGCATTGATTTTGGATTTAAAAAGGTAATTGGACGTAATCTCGTTCCTTCCCCACCAACTAATATTACTGCCTTCAATCTAACTCCTTTTCACCTTTAATTTAGACCTGTAATCCAGCATTCTGCCTCCAGTAATTGAGTGTATCCTTAAGTGATGTCTCAATAGAATACTGGGAAGTCCAGCCAGTCTGGGCTTTTAATTTGCTGTTATCTCCATACATAATTTTAACATCAACTGCCCTGAATTTGCTTCTGTCAATCTTCACTTTAATATCTGACCTTGTGCTTAACAATATAAGAATATCAAGCAAATCTGAAATCTTCTGTTTTTTACCTGAACAAACATTATAAACCTGTCCCTCACTTCCCTTGTTTATTATATAATTGTATGCTTTAACTGCATCCCGTATATCTAAAAAATCCCGCTGAGACTGGAGATTGCCAACACTTATTACCGGGTGCTGACTGCCACTCTCTATCAGAGCTATCTGCCTGGCAAAATCTGAAGCAACAAATCTTTCTGACTGGCCCGGGCCAATATGGTTGAATGACCTGCTTATATATACCGGGAGTTTGTATGCACTATAATAAACAGAAGAGAAAAAATCCAGCGCTGATTTACTGATAGCATATGGATTTTGAGGATAAATCCTGAAATTTTCATCAATTGCTTTATTCCCACTATCAATTTCTCCATATTCTTCAGCAGTACATACCATAAGAATCCTGCAACAGGGACAAAAAATCTTAAGGCCCTCCAGGATATTTATTCCTCCAAGAACATTAATCCTGAAAGTTTCTACAGGATTCTCCCATGAATAACTAACCGAACTCTGCGCTGCAAGATGATAGACCTGCTGCGGTTTGAATTTTTTTATAATACTGAAAATCCTTTGCCTATTGGTTAAGTCTGCTTCAAGAAGCTCTATTTTGCCAGAGGAATTATCTGAATTAAAATTTTTAAAATTAAGGTCAATTCCTAGAATTTCATGATTATCTTCCGTTGTCAGATATGTGGTAAGATGCCTGCCGGCAAATCCTGCAATGCCTGTTATCAAAATTCTCAAAAGCGTATTCTCCCCGGTAACTATTTTTACTTTAGTGATTATTTTAATATAAAATCTTAAATATAAAAAATCTAAACTCTATTAAATGTCTATAAAGTCACATTGTCTTTGTCCTGAAAAAGGACTTTTTATAATTGTAAGAAACAACCTGAACCCAAGAGTCAGCGCCAGCAGTGGTATTAGAATAATTTTCCAACTCCTTCTATAATTTTTCCAGAAAAAATAAAATACACTTCTTTGCATTCTAAAACTTGCTTTAATTTTCCCACTATCGCTGCTACCTGCAACATAATGCATTATTTCAGCTTCAGGATAATAATATACTTCCCAATTCTTTTGCCACATTCTATAACAAATATCCAGATCTTCAACATACATAAAATAATTTTCATCAAGAATCCCTGTATCTTCTAAAGCTTTTCTTCTTATAATCATACATGACCCTGAAACCCAGTCGACTTTAAAAGGATTATCCCTGCCGATGTCAGCAAGTTTATATTTTTTTGAAAAAGGGTTATTGGGAAAGATATCTGTAAGTATGGTATGAGCAGCAGCATTGAATACAGAAGGAAACCTTCTGCAGGAGAACTGAATGGTTCCATCACTATTAACTATTTTTGGTCCCGCTATCCCAACTTCAGGATTTTTTTCCATAAATTCCACTAAACTATCCAGTGACTTTTTGTAAACCATGCAATCACTATTTATTAGAAGCACATATTTTGAACAGGACTTTTCTATAGCTCTATTATTAGCCGCGGCAAATCCAATATTCCTGTTATTTGGGATTAAGATTATTTCTGGATAATTCTTTTTTACAAATTCACCAGTGCCGTCAGTGGAGGCATTATCAACAACTATAATTTCATGCCCTACTCCAGGTGGGCTTGATAATATAGAATTCAGGCATTCCCTTAAAAAACTTAAACTATTGTAACTTACAATACTTATAGTTAAATCTTTAATTTCTTTCTCTTTATTAAAATCTGACATTATTATTACTTAAACCAGTTTTAGCATCTTATAAATTTTTATAATTCATCTTAAACCCTAATGCAAAGAGAATTGCTGAACGTAACTCTGACATTTTTTCTGAACTTAATGTTGCAATTAAAGACCCAATCTTACTTTTTGAGACAGTTTGTATATGATCAAGGTTAATAGCACAATTTTTTGGCATTCCATCATTTATGCTTAAAAAAACTTCAGAAGGAATGTTTCTAATAACAGAAGTAATAGGAGCTACTGTAACTTCCCCCAGGAATTCTATTATTGAATTTCTGGTAAGAATTACCACAGGCCGTTTTTTATCCGGTTTAGTAAACTTATACCACCTGACTTCTCCCCTTTTCATTCTTCAATCCAGACTTGTTCTGATTCCCACGCGCTGAATTCTCCGGACCTGGCCGGTTTGTGAATATAACCTTGCTGATGTTTAAGTTCCATCCTTTTCTCTATAATATCACCAATAGCTGATCTAAAAGCATTCCGAGCAAAAGCAGAGCGGGTAATTCCCAGCTTTCTAACTATTTTATCTATTTCCTCTACTAAATCTTCATCCAGGGTCATTTGAATCGTCTTCAATGTGCCTCCAATAATAGCTATTATTATAGCTATTATAATCCACATTTTTATAGATATCAATTACAATTATATAAATATACCTG
>SOKC01000013.1 GCA_004376325.1 Actinomycetota bacterium
TAATCTCTTTACAACAGCGATGCCTGGACCTGGCCGGAAATTAGAGAAAGAATAACACCAGGCTATTTTTAGTGATAATTATTTTTTACGGCTCCAGTCTTTTTACATCCTTTAGCTTATCAAAATCTCTGTCAAAGGAGTAAATTTCGGTAACACCATTGGCTTTCATATAAGAATAATTATATGCATCAATAAAACCAATGTTTTTCTCTTTATAAATACTACTAGCATTTACTAAAATTACCTTATCTTTAAACCTTATATTAGGAGTACTTAAAATGAATTCTATATTATCGCAGATTTTTTCTTTATTCCATTTGTAAGATCTACTTAATACCCATACAACTTCAGCAATAATCATTGCATTTGATACACCAATTATATTGCCCGAAATTATTTCATAAAATAATTTCTCTAATCTTTGAAACATTGATTCATTTTCTTTCAAAAAAAATCTTAAAAAAATATTAGTATCTAAAAAAATCATTTCATCTTCCTTATAACATTTTCAGCAATATCTTTTTCCATTTGCTCTCTGAGCTTTTTAAAATCAATTTTTTTATCTACTTTTTCAATATGGGCATCCAGTATAGTTCCCTTCTTTACAGTAAAAATAATTTTTCCTTCCTTTACCATAAATTCACCAATATCATGAGGCTTTATATTAAATTTATCCCTAATTTCTTTAGGTATGGTTATCTGCCCTTTTGAGGTAATCCTTGGCATTATATCGACTCCGCTTATTTTATTAATATTCCATATTATAATGAAAGTAATACTTATTTACAAGTATTACTTCTTATATTGTAATACCTTTAATCCAGGTCGTATATTGAACCCCTATCTCGTGAAATGCTGTACATGCAGTTTCCATTTTGAATTTCTCCAGGAATTTATTTGAGAGATGGAAATTTTTTTTTATTTTAAATTATAAAAGGCATCCAGTCCTAAATACTTTGCTTCACTTCCAAGGTCTTCTTCAATTCTCAGCAATTGATTGTATTTGCTGACCCTGTCTGTTCTTGAAGGAGCTCCTGTTTTTATCTGGCCGGCATTAACCCCTACTACTATATCAGCAATGGTGGTATCTTCCGTTTCTCCCGACCGGTGAGATATAACAGCTGTATATCCTGCCGTTTTAGCCATCTCGATTGCATCCAGGGTTTCGGACAAAGTTCCTATCTGATTTACTTTAATTAAAATAGAATTAGCAACCTCCAGCTCAATTCCTTTTTTTAGCCTTGCGGTATTGGTGACAAAAAGATCATCTCCCACCAGCTGGACTTTACTGCCAATCTTATCGGTTAGCTTCTTCCATCCATCCCAGTCTTCTTCAGCCATTCCATCTTCGATTGAGATTATTGGATATTTTTCTGTAAGATTTTTGTAATAATCAACCATCTCTGTTGGAGTCAAGACTTTGCCTTCGCCTTTAAGATTATATTTTCCACCCTTATAGAATTCTGTAGCTGCAGGGTCAAGTGCAATATAGATATCTTTTCCGGGCTTAAATCCAGCTTTTTCAATCGCTTTGATTATATACTTTATTGCATCTTCATTGGTTTTAAGATCAGGAGCAAATCCGCCCTCATCCCCTACTGCGGTATTAAGTCCATCTTTTTTTAAGACAGTTTTTAAATTATGGAATACTTCCGTTCCCATTCGTAAAGCTTCACTGAAAGTAGACGCGCCAATAGGCATGATCATAAATTCCTGCAGGTCAACACTATTGTCCGCATGCTTGCCGCCGTTTAGAATATTCATCATCGGCGAAGGAAGAATATGAGCATTTACTCCACCCAGATATTTGTACAGTGGCAGATCCATTGCCAGAGCAGCAGCTTTTGCTACAGACAGAGAAACACCCAGTATTGCATTAGCCCCTAGTTTAGACTTGTTATTTGTACCATCCACATCAAGCATAGCCTGATCTATTTCCCGCTGATAAATGGCATCCATACCTTCCAACTCCGGAGCAATAAAGGAGTTTACATTTTCTACCGCTTTCTGAACACCCCTGCCCATATACCTTTTCTTATCTCCATCTCTCAGCTCAACTGCTTCAAATGCTCCGGTAGAAGCGCCGGAAGGTACTGCAGCTCTTCCGGTTACTCCGCAATCCAGTACTGTTTCAACTTCTATAGTTGGATTTCCTCTCGAATCCAGAATTTCTCTTGCAAAAATTCCTATAATTTCAGTCCAATCACTCATTATTATTCTTCCTTTCCTGTTATTGATAACAAAATATTTTTTTTACCACAACCTGGTAAATTTTCTATGATATAATAGCACAATATTATTTATAAAAATTATTATATTAGTATTTTCTATATTTTAAAATTAATTATTAAAAATTATGTTTTTACTTTAAGAAAAATTTGGTTTAATAGTATTCATTTTGCAAAGTTTTGACTGTAGATATTTTATATAAATCTTAAATATATATTTTCAGATAGGATATTGAAGGATAGGAGACGAAATGGTAAGTAAAATAACAAGAAAAATTTTTTTTATAACTACTATTACTATCATTACCATAACAGCTTTGCTCAATCTTTCAGCCTGTAAAAGATTTGGAGAGATGCAAGAAAGCATGGAAACCTTTAAAGTAACTAGAGGCGATATCATCCAGACCGTTACTACCAGCGGGTATGTGGATAGCAGCGTACAAAATGACTACTCCCTCCCTGCTTCAGGTAAAGTTATATACGCTCTTAATAAAGGAGATATATTCAGTAAAGGTGATGTGCTTATAGAAATAGACAATAGCAGGCAAGAACTACTAATCACCCAGGCAGAAGAAAATCTAAATACAGCCTATAGCTCCCTGGAGCTTGCCAAAATAAGCTACCAGCAGGCTCTGGATGCCAACCATATAGCAGTACAACTAGCCCAAGAAAATGCCAATCTTTCTGAACAATCAGCACAGAATGCTTTAACTGCACTGGAAGATGCTAATAGATCCTTAAGTTTAATAAAAAAAGAGGATCTGTCTACTGATCTCCAGCTAGCTCAAGCAGTTACCCAATCTCATTCAGCAGAAGGTGCATATGAGCAGACCCTAATAAACCAGTCTACTACTTACTGGTCAAATCTTTCCAGTACGCAATCTGCTGCAATTCAGATTGAAGTAACTGCTAAAAACATAGAGCAGGCGGAAACCCAGCTTAAATTATCCGAAATCAACCTCAAGCTGGCTAAACTGGATATGGACAGCAGTATAATCCGTGCACCTTATGATGGAATAGTGTTATCTTCTGTTTATAAAGAAGGACAATATGCCAGTCCCGGGATAAATGCAATTTCCATAATAAGTGATGACTTTATAATAAAGGCAGATATAAATGAGATTGATGTGGTTAACCTGCAGGTTGGGCAAGATGTAGATATAAGGCTGGATGCCTACTATGAAAATGAACTTAGCGGTAAAATAATTAATATATCGCCAATTTCCAGTAATATTGGCGGAGTGGTTTCATATGAGCTTACTGTAAAACCAGAAACAGGAAACGGTCCTGAGCTTTTATACGGTCTTTCGGCTAGCCTGACCATAACTACTTCCGGCGTTGAAAATGTCCTATTTGTTCCCATACAATCTGTATATGAAGAAGATGGAAAATCATATGTTGATTTTGTAGCTGAAGACGGTGGTATAGAAAAAACAGAAGTCACTACAGGAATATTTAACTATGATTTTATTGAAATCAAGTCAGGGCTGAACGAAGGAGATACTATTTTAATATCCCCGGCTCAGTATAATATCCCCGGCTCGTTAGAGTTTAAAATTGATTGATAATATGATAAAGAATAATAAAAATACCATCATAAAAACAGCTGACATTACAAAAGTTTACAGATTAGGAAATATTAAGGTTAACGCACTCCGGGGTGTTAATCTTGAAATTAGAAGAGGCGAGTTTGTGGCAGTAATGGGACCTTCGGGATCTGGAAAATCAACCTTAATGAACATTATCGGATGTCTGGATGTCTCAACCTCCGGACAATATTATCTGAATAATATGGATATAAGCAAGCTAAACGATAATCAGCTTGCAGCTATAAGAAATAAGGAAGTAGGTTTTGTATTTCAAACATTCAATCTCCTTTCCAGGTCAAATGTTTATGGAAATGTCGAGCTCCCTATGATCTATGCCAGTGAAAGGACCAGAAATAAAAAAAAGAAAATACTGGACGCTATAGAATCCGTAGGATTAACCGGATGGATCAAACACAGGCCCAGTGAACTATCAGGCGGAGAGAAACAGAGGGTGGCCATAGCAAGAGCGCTGGTCAATCAACCCTCCATAATCCTTGCTGATGAACCTACCGGAAATCTGGATTCTGTAACCGGAGAAGGGATAATGGCCATATTCCAAAAACTAAACAACCAGGGAAAGACAATAATTTTAGTTACCCATGAACTGGACATAGCCCGACATACTCATAAAATCATTTATTTAAGAGACGGTATTATTCACGGACAGGAAGAAGTCAAAAATCAGGTATCCGCAGAAGAAAAACTAAAGCAAATGCCTAAACTGGAAGATAAACTAACAGCAAACTAAAATTTTTAAAATTATGAAAAGATTACTGGGAAATATAAAAATTGCTTTTCAGGCTTTGTTTTTAAATAAACTAAGGTCCTTTCTTACCATGCTGGGAATAATCATTGGAGTTGGTGCAGTAGTTGCTATGCTGTCTATTGGTACAGGAGCGCAGCAGTCAGTGCTCGGCAGCATACAGGATATGGGTTCTAATTTAATTATTATTTTACCCGGCAACCCAGAAGAAGAAAATTATATGGGAGCACAATTGGCTTTTGGTACTCAGAAGTCTGAACTGACTATTGATGACCTTAGAGCCATAGAGAGAGAAGCAACCCTGATCACTGAAGTTGCGCCGATAATAATTAGCTCATCTGTCGCCTCTTATTCAAATAAGAGTACCCAATCTACAGTAGTTGCCTCAACCGAAAAGGGATTGGAAATATATAATATGAAAATTGAAAAAGGTAAATTTTACAGTAGAAGCGATGTTTCAAACGCTTTAAATGTAGCAGTAATAGGCCAGACAGTTATAAAAAATTTATTCGGAAAGACAGATCCCATAGGTAAAATAATAAAGCTGGATGGAAAGAATTTTAAAGTCATGGGGACCCTGGAAGCAAGGGGAACCGATACCTTTGGAAATGACCAGGATAGCTCTATCAGCATTCCGGTTACTACCGCTCAGAATAAATTATATGGACTGGATTCATACAATATGATACTGGCCCAGAGTATAAGTGAAAAAGATATAGATGCTGCCTCCGAAGAGATAAAGTCGATACTCAGAAAATATAGAAACATAAGATTCGGCGAAAAAGAGGATTTTATGGTTCAAAATCAAACACAGATACTTGATATCATGACCACCATCATCGGTGTTTTTACTGTAGTCATCGCCGGTATTGCCAGTATATCACTTCTTGTTGGCGGTATTGGAATAATGAATATAATGCTGGTCTCAGTTACTGAAAGAACCAGGGAAATCGGAATACGAAAAGCTATGGGAGCCAAGAATAGAGACATACTGGTTCAGTTTCTGGTAGAAAGTATTGTGCTCAGCATTACCGGGGGAATTTTTGGCATCTTATTTGCAGTTTCTGTATCTGCCATATTAAGCAGGTTTACTGTTCTTGAAACCTCCGTTACAGTATTTCCCATAATCATTGCCTTGAGCTTCTCTACAGTAATAGGCCTTTTCTTTGGCATTTTCCCGGCAATGCGCGCTGCAAGGCTTAACCCTATAGATGCCTTAAGATATGAGTAAAGCGCTAAAAGATATGGAAGATACTATTTAGTTTCTTCCATATTCTTCTTTAATTCCTCAGCATATTTCTGCGCTTGCTTTCTTACCTGCGCTGCCTTTTCGGTAATAAATTCACAGGTCTTGCCGCAGC
>SOKC01000073.1 GCA_004376325.1 Actinomycetota bacterium
CTAAATCCATAGTCTACCAGAGTTTGCTTTCTTGAGCGATCACCTTCATACATTCCCCTTATCTGAGGAATTGCAATATGTGATTCATCAATAACCATCAGAAAATCATCAGGAAAAAAATCCAGTAAGGTATTAGGTGCTTCTCCTGGTTTTTTTCCTAATATATGTCTTGAATAATTCTCAATACCGCCACAAAATCCTAATTCTGCTATCATTTCCATATCATATCTCGTTCTTGATTCTATTCTCTGAGCCTCAAGCAGCTTATTCTGGTTTTTAAAATACTTTATTCTTTCCTCAAGCTCTTCTTCGATGGTCTCTAGAGCCCTGTCAACCCATTCCACAGTTGCTAAAAAATGAGTGGCTGGGGATATAATATATACTTCTTTCTCTTCATAAATCTCTCCTGACACAGGATTAAACTCGACAATTCTTTCTAATTCATCTCCTAAAAGCTGCACTCTTATAGCCCTGTCCTGATATGCCGGGAATATTTCAATGGTGTCCCCTTTGACTCTAAATTTACCATTGGAAAAATCATAATCATTTCTTTCGTATCTTATATTGACCAACTTACCTATTATCTCCTCTCTTGGGAATTCTTTTCCTGACCTTAAAATAATTCTCTGTCTTCCGTATTCAGAAGGTGAGCCCAGACCATATATACAGGAAACGCTTGCAACTGCTATAACGTCATTTCTGGTATAGAGAGAATTAGTGGTGGATAATCTTAACTTTTCTATTTCTTCATTTATAGAAGTATCTTTCTCAATATACATATCCTTGCCTGGGAGATACGCTTCCGGTTGGTAATAATCATAATAGCTTACAAAGTATTCTACTGCGTTATTGGGGAAAAATTCCTTGAACTCGTTACAAAGCTGGGCTGCAAGTGTCTTATTGGGAGCCAGAACCAATGCTGGAAGCTGAACATTCTGTATCACATTTGCTATCGAATAAGTCTTTCCGGAACCAGTAACTCCCAGTAAACTTTGAAATTTAAAATTATTTCCAATACCTTTCGTCAGCTGGCTAATAGCCTTATCCTGGTCCCCTTGAGGAGAATAATTGGATACTATTTTAAATTTAGAATCAAGCATACTATATACTGTGTCTTTTATTTACACTTAAATATTTCTTAAAATATTTTCTACTTTTTTTAACAAACTCTCTTTAGAGTTATTATTATTAATAATAAAATCCACTTTCTTTCTATTTATCTTTATACGCTGCCCTTCTATTCTTAATTCTATATCATCGTCTGGAAAATTTTTATTCTTCAAAAAGATTTCTCTTCTCTCGTCAGTAGTATCAACCAGAATAATATAATCACACATCGGGTCCAATTTACAGCCAAATAATATTGCCGCTTCTATTATTATATAATTTTTATCCTGGTTTTCATTTAAAATATTTTTCACTTCACTTCTAATTAAAGGAAACATTAATCTGTTCAATTTCTCCAGTTCTGCTCTGCTGGAAAAAACTTTTTCTGCTAAAGCTTTATAAATTAAATCTCCATCGGAACTGAATACCCCGTCTCCAAATATTTTTCTAAGTTCGTTCATGATCTCGGGATTTTTTGAATAGATGTTTTTTGCTGCCTTATCTACATCCAATATCAGAACATTTTTCTTTATTTTTTTTATATATCTGCTTACCGTGCTTTTACCCGAGGCGATCCTGCCGGTAATTCCTATGACTACTATTGTATATTCCTCCTGCTAATTTAATAATTTAATGAGTTCATCCAGAAATTCCTGAAATAAAAAATCTAAAGTTAAATATTAAAAAGATAATAATATCTAAATATCTAATGGTTTTTCTAAAACATTATCGTGGTTCCATGAAGCTTTAAGACACAAATTTGAATGGCTAAAATATACTACTCTATATCGGCTTCCTTTTTCATTTCTTTCAATATTTCTTTTATTTGCCTTTTTTTATTTGATTCTTTATCTGAAACCTCTTCTTTTTCACTCTTTTTTTCTTCTTTCGAATCTTTCACCTTTTTTTCTTCTTCTTTATCTTCAACTGGATTCTCAACTTGCTTAACACTGAAAGCCATTCTTCTCTTATCAAAATCTATATCAATAATTCTAACCATCAGCTCATCCCCGATTTTCGCAACATCACTGGGCTTCTTTACCGGTTCCGGACTTAATTCAGATATGTGCACCAGGCCTTGAAGGCCTTCCTCTATCTGCACAAATAATCCGAACTTTACTATTCTAGTCACTTTACCCTTTGCCACATCTTTTATGGAATAATTTTTTATTTTTTCCAACCAGGGGTCCTTTTGGGTTTGCTTTAAACCCAGAGATAGTCTTTGCTTTTCATAATCAATACCTAATATTTCTACATCTACTTCTTGATCAACATTAACCACTTCCGAAGGATGCTTTACATGATTCCAGGAAAGTTCAGATATATGTACCAGACCATCAACACCACCTACATCAATAAAAGCTCCGAAATCTGCGATACTGGTAATTATACCTCTTTTTATCTGACCGATTTCCATACTATCGAGTATTTCTTTTCTTTGCTCTTTTCTCTCATCTTCTATAATGGCTTTCCGGGATAGTACAACATTATTTCTATGTCTATCGACTTCAATAATTTTACATACACATCTTTCACCAATATAGGACTGGAAATCCTTAGTTTTTCTAACATCTATTAATGATGCCGGTAAAAATCCCCTCAAGCCTATATCTACAATCAAACCTCCTTTGACACACTCTATAATATCACCTTCAACTGTATCCCCATTCTCATATATTTTCTCTATCCTATTGAAATTTTGCTCCACTTCAGCTCTTTTTTTCGATAGTATAAGCCGGCCATCCTGATCTTCCTTCTGAACTACCATTATCTCTATTTCCTCATTAACCTTCAGGACATCTTCAGGTTTTACATCATTTCTTATTGATAGCTCACTCCGGGGTATAACTCCTTCTGATTTAAAGCCCACATCAACCAAAACTTCATCTTTGTCAATTTTTACTACCTTACCCTTAACCACATCACCATCATTTAAATTAACCATAGTGAGATCATAATTGGGAACCAGCTCACCCTTTTCATTTTTTATCATACAGTTGTCATTTGTTAGTTTGTTGTAAATATTATTCTCAGTCATATTCTTATAAATCAATCTCCTTTTTTAACATTCGAAAAGGATAGCACGCAAGAAAAGAATAATCAATATTATAAAATATTTTCTTAAATATACCAATTCTTGCCAGTTTTTATATCCACCTTGAGTTTTACTTTTAAACTCACAC
The DNA here is from genome assembly GCA_004376325.1 of Actinomycetota bacterium. Taxonomy (GTDB): domain Bacteria; phylum Actinomycetota; class Humimicrobiia; order Humimicrobiales; family Humimicrobiaceae; genus Hydromicrobium. The sequence continues at coordinate 3,291 of SOKC01000073.1, forward strand.
AATTTTCCATTGATTCTATCACTATTCTTTTAATTCTTTCTAAATCTCTTTCCTTTAATTCCAATACCAGTTCATCATGAACATGAAGTATTATGTTACTGACTATGTTATTTAATTTTAATTTGTTAAAAAGGATTACAGTAGAAAGTTTCATTATATCTGCAGCACTTCCCTGTATGGGGGTATTTACTGCAAATCTCTCTCCCAAACTTCTTATTCTAACATTACTGCTTCCCAGCTCTTTTAAGTATCTTTTTCTGCCAAAAATTGTGGTGGTGTAACCTTTTTTATATGCATCATCTATTAAAAATTTTAAATACTTTTTCACCCCGGGGTATCTATCAAAATACTTCTTAATATATTCTTTAGCTTCCTCTTCCGATATAGAAAGCCTGCTCTTCAGGCCATATTCGGTCATTCCATATATTATCCCAAAATTTACCGCTTTTACCTTTCTTCTCAAAGTAGCATCAACATCATCATAGCTTACTCCGAATATCTCTGATGCTGTGCGGGTATGTATATCTTCTCTCCTGTTAAATGAATCTATAAGATTCTCATCCCCTGATAGGTGCGCCAGAACCCTCAACTCAATTTGAGAATAATCTGAAGCTAGAATTAAATCATAGCCATTTCCCGGTATGAAAGCTTTTCTTATCTGTCTTCCATAATCTGTTCTTACAGGAATATTTTGCAGGTTGGGTTCGCTGCTGCTTATCCTTCCGGTAGATGTTCCTAGTTGATTGTATGTAGTATGGATTCTCAAGTCTTCGGGATCTATCAAGGCGGGCAGGACATCAATATAAGTATTTTTTAGTTTGGTTTTTTCCCTCCAGTCCAGTATTTTTTTTATTATGGGAGAGCTGTCATAAATAGCTTTAAGAGCACCTGCATCTGTAGAAAATCCTGTTTTAATTTTTTTTGTGACCGGAAGCTTCAGCTTTCTATAAAGAATCTCTGAGAGTTGCTGCGGAGAATTTATATTAAACTCCTCGCCGCAAAGCTTATAAATTTCTTTCTCAAGTCTTCTTATATCCAGCTCATATTCTTCAATTAAACTGCTTAGATATTTTTTATCTATATTAACACCTGTATATTCCATCTCAGCCAGCACCTGAATAAGCGGCTCTTCTATCTGCCAGTATAAATTATCCAGTTTTTCCTCTTTTATTTTTTCAAGTAATCCAGCCTCAATTTTTTTATATAGACTTAATCTTTTTAATACTCTGTCCAACTTTTCCTTTTCTACTTTTATTTTCTTTTTTTTATCCTTATAAAAATCAAGTTCTAGCTGTTTTTTTTCTTCCGCATCTTTAAATTCAATTAAATCGCTGCTTTCTTTACCTTCACTAAATTGGATATCTTCTATTTCCACATTTAACAGATCACCGGTTATCTCATCCAGAGTAGTTGTAGATTTAACCGGATTCAAGATTAAATATAATATTTTATAATCTATAAACTTCCCCCTTAAACAAATACCGTAATCCTTTAAAATCTTGTATATTCTTTTAAAATCAAAACCTGATTTTTTAATTTCCCTATTTTCAATCAATTTTTTTACAGCCTTTTTTACAGCGCCTTCATTTAGGCTATCTCTTTCAATTAAATAGGCGCTATCTAATCCAGAATATAAAATAATACCGTAAAACACATCATCAGCGGCAAATTCTGTAATATATATATTATTAGTAATATTTTTATTTAAAATTTCTAAGTTTAAACCTCCGGTTAAATGTTTTAAATTAATTTTATCTGCTGCTCTCTTTTTGACTACCGGGATCTCTTCCTTAAAGTTAATTTTATCTTTCAGGTTAACCAGTCTTTTTTCCAGAGATCTGAACTCAAGACTTTCAAACAATTGCTTGACCTTATTAAAACTAATATTCTTAAAACTTTTATTTATAAATTCACTTGCATCTGCATCCCGGACTATTTTTAATGTGGTTAATTCTTTACTCAGTTCAGCAAGATTTTTATTATTTGTCAAAAGTTCCCTCAGCCGTGGGTTATCTACTTTATTAATGTTTTTATAAATTTCTTCCAGGCAACCATATTTTTTCACCAGCAATCTGGCCGTCTTTGGACCTATCCCCGGGACACCTGGTATATTATCTGAACTGTCCCCCATCAAGGCTAAAAGGTCTTTCATATTTTCCGGTTTAACCCCAAATTTCTCCTCTACTTTAAGCCTGTCAAAAATTACTGTATCGGTAATGCCTTTTTTAAGTGCCATAACCTTTATGTTACCGGAAACTAACTGCAATATGTCTTTATCGCCAGTAACTATTATTATCTGATCAAATTTATCTTTAATACTATTTACTATTCCTGCAAGTATGTCATCGGCTTCAAAACCATCTTTTTCTAAATAAATAATATTAAAGGCATCCAGAACCTCTTTAATTAAAGTAAACTGGCTTGATAGTTCCGTGGGCATTTTTTTTCTATTTATTTTATACCGGTCGAATATTTTATGTCTGAATGTTGGAACCTTACTGTCAAATGCACATATTATTGTATCCGGATGCTGTTTTTCTATAAGTTTTAACAGCATATTTGTGAATCCTAAAACAGCGTTTGTTATAATACCAGATGAAGTGGAAATACTATCAGGAACTGCATAGAAGGCTCTGTATGCAATATTATTTCCATCAATTAAAATAACTTTATTATTTCTACCACTTTTCAATTAAAACTCCTAAAACTACTGCTCCAAAACCAGCCAGTAAATAAATATTCTTTTAGTTTAACCATATTCACGCTAAAAGATTAGGTCTTTAAAGATTTTTAATAATTTTTATTAGCACCTGGTAAAAAAAATGATACCTTTGCGCAATCTTATATATTATAGCATTTAACAAGAATAATAATTTTATAAATCAAATTCTTATGAACTACCAAAACTCCGTAAAGTAATTTTTTATTTTTCATCATATTTTATTACATCCCTTCTCTTTAAAAACTTCTCTAGAGGCTGACTTGCATTTTCGCACAACGTCCCGAGCGTATCTGAAGTCCTGCGAAGCTGGATTTGAGCAGAGTACCGAAGACACAAAGCTAGATATGCTCCGTTATATGAAGAGCAATTATTTATTTTTTATCTACTTTTATAAAACCAACACGCATCAGTTCGAAAAAGCATTCCACACAAGCTTTTACATCAACGGCTGAATCATGTGCATACTCTAAATCCTTCTTGAACAAATGGTAATACAGTTCAGATAATTTTGGCCATTTATACCCATATGGGCCAGTAATCTGACATAATTCTGTGGTTGTCTTCATTGTACAGAATCTCTGTTTATCAAACAAAACTGATTTAACTCCAGATCTTAGAAATTCAGCACCAACGATTTTCTCTTCAAAATCCATGTTGTGTGCAATTATAATTTCTGACTTAGAAATTACTTCAGAAAATTCTTGCAGGACTGTTTCTAACTGTACTCCTGATTCCAAGGCCTTCTCAGTTGTAATGCCATGCACCTTGGAAGCATCTGCCGAAATGGTAAATCCCTCTGGTTTGATAATATAATTCGCCTCGGAGATAAGATTCTGATTTTCGTCATATTGCAACCAAGCAAGCTGAACCATTCTCGGCCAGTTGTTCAAGTTTGTAATTGATGCATCCCTTACTTTTGGTAATCCTGTTGTTTCTATATCGAAAAATAAATACATTATTTATCCTCTCGTAACTGCATTTCATATAATGTTTCGCGGGTTTGCGAAGTGCCACAGGCATTTTTAATGTAACCGCAAACACGCTGTTAAGGGAAGTGGCAGCACAATAAACAATAAAAATATATAATAGCTATTCAAGTCGATCATTGCACCATTTAATATATCTTTTCAATATTTCCTCAGCATCTGGCTTTTGACTAAGGAGATTTTGGCATGATTTAAAATGCGATAGAGCACTTCTTATGAGATTATTATCTACACCATTCGACAAAGTCATACATGAAACACCTGCATAATAATGTGCGACGAAATTGTCATTGTTTACTTCTATTGATTTTGCACAAAATTCAATTGCTTTTTTGAAGTTTTTTTGAGCGACTTCTACTCCGCCCATATTTGCTAATGCAACATCATCACTAGGATTTATTTCCAATGCTCTTTCTAAACAATTTCTTGCTACAGCTAAATCCATTATTTCAGGATCCATGAAATATCGTCCCAGGTTAACCCATGTGGGAGATAAATTACTATCGAGTGCTATAGCCCGCAAAAAGCACTCAACAGATTCTAATTTCCATCCAAATTCGTATAGTAAATTTCCTCGATCATTCCATAGCTCTGATTCATTATTAGTGATTTCATGTTGAAAACCGGCTATTTTAGCTAATTGCCGAAAAAAATCATCATTACTAAGAGAAATGTTTGTTGGATGAGGAATTATTTTATGAGCATTTTGAGGTCCACTGATAAAAGCGACGCTTTGGCCTTGAGCGATAAGTGATGATAGCAATAATATCTCTTCTATTGAATTTCCCGTAAGGGCTATATCTGTGTTTATTTGCAAATTAGAATGATGCCCAGGTTCACCATACCATTTTTTAATTTGAGAAAATAATTTTTTCATTTTACCTATTCTCCTTGTGCTGCCATTTCACTTAACTCGTTTGTATCCGAAATAAGTTCGGATATACTGCTATTCTGGGTGTATAAACGAACCATGTTCGGATATACATCCTCTGGCTGAATGCCAGAATTTCTCCATCCTGATATTTTTTGTCATATCTCACTCTCTTTCAAGGTTTAAACTGTCAAGTGGACTTTTAATTCTCCCTACGTCTTTTGTGCTTACATGGGTATAAATTTCAGTTGTTTTACTGCTTTTATGCCCTAAAATTTCTTGGATATATCTCAAATCAGTTCCACTTTCTAAGGATTCTAGCTTTGTTAAAGTAGTATAAGAAATATCGGCTTTTCTTGCAAGAACCGTCTTGTGTATGTCTTGCATAAGTCTTGTGTAAGCCCCTTTTCCTTCAAAATTCCTTTATGTTATCATCAAACATATTTTATCTGCGATATTATTTCCAGAATTTTATAGCATTCATAGAGTAGCATTTTTTGATATTATCTACCTAAAAGAAGAAGGTGGTAAGAGAAAAATAAGCGTCATCAAATTTCATAGAAACTTAATGACGCTTATACTTGTAAAATATAATAAATTATTAGACAATTGTCAATATACAATCAATATTTAGCCATCTACATTTTAAAAATATACACCTAAAATATTTTCACTCATTGTTGTTACATTGCGAAATATATCATGAGTATCTTTGAAAAGTACATCGTAAAAAATTTTATCAATATCACAATATCATCTAATTCTTTTCGTTAAGTCTTTCATATATGTCTTGCTTGATTCTTGATAATAATCTGGATAAATTGTATTATTTCTAAAGCGCCGGAGTGGCGGAATTGGCAGACGCGCTGGACTCAAAATCCAGTGAACCGCGAGGTTCGTGTCGGTTCGACCCCGACCTTCGGCACCAGTAAAAAATCTGACCGTAACATATACTATCTACTATAAATATCAGGAAATCATTAAACAATATAATTTTATAAAGCAAGGATATGCGCTAATCTGTATAAATCTTCGTCTATGTTTTTCTTTGTCTCAAGAATATCTTCAAATTTAGATGTTTCTATTTTCATGCTCTTAATTCCTATCATACAGTCGCTCTCACCTTCCATTAAGAGGTCTACAGCCTTTTTACCAAACTCGGCTGCAAGTATCCGGTCCGTTGCAGACGGAGAACCTCCTCTTTGTATATGGCCCAGTACCGAGATTCTCACTTCGTGACCCACCAGCAATTTAATAGAAGATGCAACATCGCTTGCACTGGCTGCTCCTTCTGCAACTATAATTAAAGTATGTCTTTTACCCTCTCTGTGGTGCTTGATCTCATTGGCAATTTTAGCTAAATCAACCTTTATTTCAGGAATCAATATATAGTCAGCGCCACATGCAATTCCCGTATTTACTGCAATCATCCCTGAATCTCTTCCCATTACTTCTATTACAAATATCCTGTCATGTGAAGATGCCGTATCCCTGATTTTTGACATGATATCAATTATTACATTAAGGGCGGTATCAAATCCAATACTATAATCAGTACCCGCAACATCATTATCTATAGTTACCGGAATACCCACAACTTGAATCCCTTGCTTGTGAAGTTCATGAGCGCCCCTGAACGTGCCATCCCCGCCAACTACCACCAGCCCTTCTATCTTGTTTTTTTTCAGATTATTTATAGCTTCCTTCTGGCCTTCCCTGCATTTGAATCTCTCCGATCTGGCTGAATAAAGAATTGTTCCCCCTCTGTCAATAATTCCACCAACCGCATTTAAATCCAGCACTTTAAAATCATTATTGATTAATCCTTTAAAACCCTCATAGAACCCGTAAACTTCCAGATTATTATATATTGCATATCTCGTAACTGTCCTTATAACTGCATTCATCCCGCCGGCATCTCCGCCACTGGTCAACAGTCCAATCCTTCTTTTTTCTCCCACTAAAATCACTCCTCTATTTTCTTCTATTTTTTAATTCATCAAATAATTCTCCTAAAGTAATCTTCTTTTCAACCATCAAGACCAGTAAATGATAAACAAGGTCAGCTATCTCACTTACCATATCCTGTTTTTCCTGATGCTTTGAAGATAAAATAACCTCCATACTTTCTTCACCGAATTTCTTTATTATTTCATCCAATCCCTTTTTGTGCAGAGAATAGGTGTAAGAATCAGAAACCTTATTTTTAATTCTACTTTCAATAACGCCATACAGCTCATCAAGTATATTTTGTTTTGAGTTCTCTTTGAAATATTTTTTAAAATCTAAATTACTGTCAATATTTTCCAGAGTCCTGTAAAAGCAGCTTCTCATCCCGGTATGACAGGCATTTCCTATCTGTTCCACACTAACAAGCAAGGCATCCCCGTCACAATCATACTTTATTTCTTTTATTTTCTGTATATTTCCCGAGACTTGCCCTTTATTCCAGAGCTTTTTTTTTGTTCTGCTCCAGAACCAGGTTGTTCCTGTGCTCAGGCTTTTTTTAAGAGATTCTTTATTCATATAAGCCAGCATAAGAACTTCTTTCGTCCTGTAGTCCTGAATTACAGTCGGGATTAGACCGGTATTTTTATTCTCTTCTATATTAATTTTTTTACCCTTTTTCATAATTTTTTAATTCCTTTTCATATTTATCTAATCATTTAAATTTTTAATATTATCAATACTTAGAAATTAAATATCAATATTGCTGTAAAATAATACCGGACTCATATCATTACACTTATTCCTTCAGATTTTAAATACTCCTTAGCTTCTCTTATTGTATATTGTCTGTAATGAAAAATTGACGCTGCCAGAACTGCATCAGCACCTGCATATTTAATTACATCTCTTAAATGTTCCAGTTTTCCAGCTCCACCTGAAGCTATAACCGGTATGTTTACAACAGAGGTAACTGCGCCGGTAAGGTCTATATCATAACCATCCTTCGTTCCGTCCTTGTCCATACTTGTAAGCAATATTTCACCTGCTCCAAGCTCTTCTGCCCTTTTTGCCCAGTCAACTGCATTCATACCGGTAGGAGTTCTTCCTCCATTTATATATACCTCCCAGAAATCTTTATTCTTATATTTTGCATCAATGGCAACCACTATACATTGACTCCCAAAAATCTTTGAAGCTCTATTTATTAAAGAAGGATCCCTGAATGCGGATGTGCTTATTGAAATCTTATCAGCGCCTTTTTGTAATATTTCCCGTATATGTTCTATCCTGCTTATACCTCCACCTATAGTAAATGGTATAAATACTTTTTCAGCAGTTTTACTTGCAAGATCAACTACTGTTTTTCTCCTTTCATGGGAAGCTGTTATATCTAAAAATACAATTTCATCAGCACCCTCCTTATCATAAAAAGCTGCCAGCTCTACCGGGTCACCCGCATCCTTTATATCCACAAATTTTATACCTTTTACTACTCTTCCCTTATCCACATCCAGACAGGGAATTATTCTTTTAGTTATCATTGTCTCAGTCCAATCTCTATTGCTTTTCTTAAATTAATTTTAGCTTTTTCTTCATATAAAGCTTTTCCTATTATTATTCCGCTAATCCCCATATTTTCCATTTTCTTCAAATTAATAATGTCCGCCATGCTCCCAATCCCCCCGGCAACTATAAATTTCATTTTAGAACTTTCTAAAATTTTCTTAATAAATTCAAAATTAACACCCTTAAGTGTGCCATCCCTTGATATATCGGTAATAACTACTTCCGTTACACCTAATTTTTCCACTTTTTTTATAAATTTAAATATGCTGTCTTTAGATTTTTTTTGCCATCCATTTTTAAAAATCATTCCATTTCTATCATAATCAAGACTCAAAATCACCCTGCTCTTATAATCTGAGATGCTCTTCTTTAAGAAATCTATATCTTCTATAGCTCTGGTTCCCAGAATAACTTTATCTATCCCGTTTCCAAGAACTTTTTTGATTGCTTCAGAATTTCTAATTCCTCCTCCATACTGTATTTTTATATCTATTTTCTGTTTTATTTTAAATGCTACTTTCAGATTCTCTGTCTTGCCGGTTCTTGCGCCATCCAGATCAACAATATGCAGCCATTCTGCCCCTTCCTTTTTCCATTTTTCCGCTACTTTAACTGGACTTTCAAAATATTTTTTTTTGGTATCAAATTTACCTCTGGTCAGTCTTACACAGGCACCGTCAATTAAATCTATTGCTGGTATTATTATCATTAACCTTTTTCCTTTACCATACTTGAAAAAATTTTCCAGCAGTCTTTAAACTGCCAGCGCTTTTGCGTTACTTATAACTCTTGCATTGCTGGTTACTATGACATTAGCGCCAATCCTACTAAAAGCATTTTCCACACTGCTGATATTACCCATATTATAATTTATTACTGCAATATACATAGTTAATCCTGTTATACCCCAATCCGATATTTTATTTTTGATTTATCATTAATGTTACTTACTTAAAACCGGTCTTTTATTTTACAACCTACATTAAACCTTTAGTTGAAGGTATGGTACCGGTTCCTGACTTCCTGCTTGCATTATGGAGAACAATACCAAAAGCTTTAAAGATTGCTTCTATGATATGGTGAGAGTTTAACCCAGTATTTTTATTTATATGAAGATTTATAAAACTGTTACTGACAAGAGCTCTGAAAAATTCTTCAATTACGATGGTCTCTATTCCATCAAGTTTCTCATATTCTATATCAACATTATATCTCAGATAAGCTCTTCCTCCTATATCAATGGATATAGTTACCTCTGTCTCATCCATCGGTAATAAGATATATCCGAATCTTTTAATTCCTCTTTTATTTTTCAGGCACTCAAAAATAGCCTTACCCAGACAAATGCCTACATCTTCTATTAAATGGTGGCAACCCGCCTTCAGATCACCGGAAGCCTGGAGTTTCATATTAAAATTGCCATGTCCGGTAAAGCTTTCAAGAATATGATTGAAAAAAGGTATCGAGGTCTCTATATCAGCAATTCCACTGCCATCCAGATTAAATTCAAGTTTTATGTCAGTTTCTTTGGTCTTTCTAATTATTTTTGTTTTTCTTTCCATTTCTATTTTTTTATTTTATTACATTTTTAATGTTATTTACAAAATTTCTTATTAAATCATATTTAATCCTATAACTTGTAATATTTGCAATCAATCTGGTTGTTGAAACAACAATTTCTTCCATTTCCACTAAATTATTCTCTTCCAGTGTCTTACCGGTGGAAGTTATATCCAGTATCTCGTCAGCAATTCCTAAAATAGGAGCCAGCTCTACTGAACCATGCAATTTTATTATTTCTACCTGTATACCTTTCCGATCAAAATATTTTTTTGCAATGTTTGGATAACTGGTAGCAACTTTTATAGAACCAAAATGCCCGTAATGTTCTTTTACTTTCCGGGCACAATCTTTTAGGGTGGCTAAAATTATCCTGCATTTTCCATTTTTTAAATCCAGCAGTTCATACACATTACTTTCCTTTTCCAGCAGGACATCTTTTCCTGAAAAGCCGATATCACAAGCACCATGTTCAACATATACCGGAACATCCATTGGACGCGAGAGGACATATTGTATTGAATCCTCTCCAGAATATATAAAAAGCTTCCTGTTTTTTTCCATCAAGGGCTCTATATCATATCCTGCTTTTTTTAATATATTCAGGCACTGGTCAAACAAATATCCTTTTGGAACGGCGATTTTAATTCCTTTTTTCATTTTTAAACTCTTTTAAAAATTCGCTTACCTTTTTTACTTTCTTCATATTCTTATTAAGATCAGTTATTTTAACATTTTCTAAGTCCGGTTCAACTTCAACAAGTAAATCACAATCTTTTTCTCTGGCAAAATCTTCCAGGCGGGATATATCTTCATAAGATAATTCTACAATAATATCACTGTGGCGCAACTTGCGGGCTATTCTGATTAATTCCAGGTTATTTTTATTATCCTGGCACTTAAGCAAAATCTTTAATCTTTCTCTTAGGTCCATTTTCTCTATAGCTTTGTGAGCTAAATCAATATCCAGAGCGAATCCAGTGGCAGGAATATCCAATCCAAATTTTCTTATTAGCCCATCATACCTTCCACCACTACCCAGGATATCAGTTACACTTGAACAGTAAACCTCAAATAAAAGTCCGGTGTAATAATCAAAATCCCTTATAATACTGAAATCAGTTATAAGATAACCTCTACAGCCTAGTTTTTCTAATATATCATATATTTCCTTGAGATAATTAAAACTTTTAATTACTTTTTGTTCTTTTATTTCCGAAATTAAACTGCATATTTTCTCAATATTGCTCTCCGGCTGTATTAATTTCATAAAAATCTCTGCTTTGTCTTTATTTTTTTTATTCAGAAAATTTTCCAGCGCAACAAAGTTCTTTATAGCAATTGTCCTTCTAATATATTCCCTATCTTTTGGGTTAAGTTTAAACCAGTCACATAATCCTCCAATAAACTCAACATGTCCAAGCCCGATCTTATAATCACCTAGATTCAATCCATTTAAAATATTTATTAATATAACCAGAATCTCTACGTCTGACATCATAGCATTTGATGAGCCAATAAACTCCAGACCTGCTTGATTGTAGACTCTCCTTACACCCTTTTGAATATCTGATTGCCTGAAAGAATCTGCAAAATAACAAAATCTTACCGGCAGCTGGCTTTTTTTTATTCTCATCCCTGTAAGTCTCGCTATAGGTATGGTCATATCAGTTCTAAGAGACAGTGAACTCCCGTCAACATCAAAAAAGTTAATTAGCTTATTTTCCCAATTTTTACCGACTCCGATTGAAATATTTTTTGTATATTCGATCGCTGGAGTTTTAACTTCACCATAACCCCATAATTTAAACTCTCTTTCTATTATTCTTTTTATGTTATTTCTCTCTCTTGATTCAGGCGGAAATATATCCCGTAATCCGAACGGTAATTTAAAAACCTGATTATCTTTTTTATTCTCAAACATATTTTCCCCAAATTACTATATATAAAAAATGTATTTTACCACAATACAATACTTTAAAAAAAGGTTTAATTTTTAAAATTCTTCTAATATTCTGTCAAGTCTGTCCTTTTCACTAACAGGTTTATAATCCTGGTCAACTGTTAAATTTTTACCATCAATAAACATAGTTCTGATTGCGCCTTTTGCTGCCTTTACTCCACATAAGTGCGGAGCATCCAGTATACCTATCTTTATTGCCTTAGAAATTATAGCAGGAGATATTAAAGGATCCTTGCATTTATTATCTTTATCCAATTTCTTTATTTTATCAATAATCAATCTGGCATCCGCAATTAATTCTTCTTTTCTTTGCCCAACCCGGCCATCCAATTTCATATCAGGGCAACCATACAGATAATTCTCTATAACTTTTTTTGTTATCTTTACACTTTCTATAATATCTTCAGGTTTTGCAGCGTGATCTGCTTCACAATATGCAACAACATGTACAATATCGGGATCCAGCTGCATCTGAAGCAGAGTTGAAGAAGCAAGCTGACCTTTTCCCTTATCAAAATCAGTTGGGTAGCTGTACAATCCTGACCTGGTTTGCCTGATTGTTGTAAAATTTTTATCATGAAGAGATTCTATCAGTTCCACTTTAGCTAACATTTTTGCCAAATCCATTGTAAATGAAGTTTCCGGAGGAGTGTTAAACATATACTGGGAAACATAAACTTTCACTCCCATCATTTTAGCATTATAAGCAGCAATGTAAGCAGCTGCTACCGCGATGGAATCAGGAGAGTAACGCAAGCTCCAATGGTGAGATTCATTGACTTCTACCGGTACATCTCTCTGGCCATGCCATTTCATTACTGATTGATTTTCAGCAATTGACTCTTCCACTTTTCTTTCACTTCTATTGTCAAGCTCGTTATACCAGCAGAGAGGAACGGCGCACCACGCATTATTAATATTATCCAGAAGAACCTTTGCCATTTTTATAATATCATTTGTGCCACTATAGCATCGTAGTAGCGGATAATTGCCTGTCCTTGATGCAAGATAAAGACTTTTAAAGTCCTTTTCACTTCTAAGAGGGACTCCTCCAGCGCCATTTTGTTTTATATCCATTTTCTCAGGATTAAAAAAGAACTCCTGTGTATTTTGATCCGGACCGATTGATATTACATCCACCAGCCCACTGAGTGAAATACCCTTTATTCCTTCCACTGTTTCATTTAAGGTTGGCCTTCCGTAATGATGTCTCATTACAGGTAAAGGCTTTCTGTACTTAATTCTTTCTAAAAGACTCTGTGGGGGGATTTCACTGTAAAATTTTACTTTCTTTTTACTTAAATAACTTTCAATTTCCTCTATTCTTTCTTCACCTGTAAAAATAACATCAAAAATACCAAGCTTCTTTGCAACTTCAGCTACCGGCTTTGTCCCTCCCAGTATAAATTCTATTTTTACTCCCACTAATTTTTCTACTATTTTTTCTTTAAATTCCAGCAGTATTGGAAGAGCGCTCTCCGGCGAAAGACGGTAACTTATGGCTACTATATCAGGATTATATTTTTCTATTTCTTTTTTTAATCTATCAATTGTACAGGCAGAACCTAAGAATTTAGTGCTGTAATCATACTTACTGGCTAAGTTTAAAAAATTTAATATTCCTGCAACATGTACGCAGCTTCCCACACAAGCACCTAATATCTTCTTCATAACTTTATAGCTATTTCTTTCCTTTAATCAGTATATTTCTTATCTGGCTTAAATCCAATCCCTCCAGGCCTAACCTTGAAAGATTCCTTCCACTCTCTCTGAAATCTTTTTTAAATATTGAATTGGCTATATCAATAAGTGAATCAATTACCCTTGTCTTCAGCCCAAATATTTTCCCGAATTCAGAAATAGGCACCAGACTCATGGGAACATCTTCCGTTATATATCTGACATTTATAGTTCTCGGAGCCATTATTCCCACATATCCGGGATTACTATGTATTGCATCAAAAAGATTATCTTCTACTACATTGTAAGCCATTGACAGCCATTCAATGGCAGAATATACATTGGCGCACTTTAATTTTCTTGCCACCATTACTCTTTCCTTATCTACTGCCTCCAGGATTTTTGCCACAGATTGGGTAACTCCTTCTATATAAAATTGAAAATTTCCCAGGGTAGACTCGATCCTGCTCAGATTAAGTATAGTAATTGATGGATGAAATACTGCGCCCATATTATTAAAGCTTGTTTCAATAACACTGGCAGCAGGGATAAATTCAGGAAATGCCACATTTAATTTTTTAACTACCATTTCAGTTTTTCTAGAAGGTATTGCAGCCACCGGTATTGCCTGTTTTATTCTAAATATTCTTGCTGCAGCCGGACCCATACCTCTACTTGCATATATAAAAGTCTGCGCTTCAGCTATGGTAACATCCTTCTGGTTACCCTCTTTTCGCAAAATATTTAAAAATTCCAGTGCTCCACATGTTCTTCCCGGATTTAGAACTACGACCTGTTTCTCATTTAAAAAAGGCACACATCTCTGGGCAATAGAAATATGACCATTTGCCGGCACAACCACCATAATTATATCTACACCTCTTATTGCTTTTTCCATGTCACTGGTTACTACATTAAGCTTGCCAAAACCTTTTACCTCACCTTCAAGCTCAATTCCCCGCATTTTCTTTATTGGCTGTATTCTTGAAAACGTTCTATTATATAAATTAACTGTAAACCCTTTTATTGCCAGATGTGCTGCTATGGCTTTTCCTCCATGACCGGCCCCCACAACTGCAAATTTTAAATCATGCATGGCAGCTCCTTTCGGTATTTTTATATACTTACACCCTATCCCAGTTAATTTTATCTGAAAATACTTCCCTGAGACTCTCTTTAAGAGATTGACTTAAATTTATCCTGTAGCTGGAGGGAAGTTTATAAATTCTTTCTATATCCTTTCCATTCTCACCGGTTATCTTAAACTCTACTTCATCAGATCCGGGATATTTTTTTAATATATCATAAAACATATTGATAAAATTTTTATCCATATCTCTCTTTCTTGCAGCAAAAATAACTTTATTATTTTTATCACCTATAAGCTCTTCTTGATTTTTATCTATTCTTTTATTTTTTTCCAATTCTTCTATTTCGTTGGCGATGATCTTTATCTGATCTTCTTTTTTATCTAATTTACCTTTAATTTTTACAATTTTATCTTTGGAAATAACTTCCCTGTGCTTACCAAGAACTGACGGGAATACAATTACTTCTACGCTGTCGCTGATATCCTCTATGCCTAAAAAACACATCTGCTGACCTTTTTTTGTAAATATAATTTTTACTCTGGTTATAATTCCACCAACAGCAATATTAGTTTTATCTTCTATACTGCTCAAAGCTTCTATTGGAGTCAGCTTGAAAAGGGAATCTTCATATTCAAACAAAGGGTGCCCTGAGATATAAAGGCCCAGCATTTCTTTCTCAAAATTTAATAACTCTTTTTTTGAAAATTCCTTAAATTGTTCCTCTGTTTTGTAGACTCCATCCAGTAATATTTTCTCTCCCCTGCTACCATTGAAATCAAATAATGAAAACTGGCCAATGTCTCTATCTTTTTTAATCTTTAAAGTCTCTTCTATAATTTTTTCATAATTCTCTAAAAGATATTTCCGGCTCTGGCCTAGAGAATCAAATGTTCCACTTTTTATTAAGCTCTCAAGGGTTTTTTTATTTAATACGCTACTGTCAACTCTCTGGCAAAAATCTATAAATTTTTCAAATTTACCGCCTTTCTTTCTCTCCTTTTCTATACATTCAATAACGTTAGTCCCAACATTTTTTATAGCTGATAGACCAAATCTGATAGAATTTCCCACCACAGTAAAATCGGTGAAACTTCCATTGATATCCGGCGGTAGGACTGTAATACCCATTCTTCTGGTTTCATTAACATATTGAGCTACTTTTTCCTGGCTGCCCATTCTGATACTGAGCAGCGCTGCCATAAATTCCACAGGATAGTTAGCCTTAAGGTAAGCAGTCTGGTATGAAATCATCGCGTACGCAGCGCTGTGAGACTTGTTAAATCCATATTCAGCAAAATGATTTACAAGTTTAAATATTTTTAGTGAAATTTTTTCATCTATCCCTTTGTTTTTAGCGCCCTCTATAAATTTACTTTTTTGTTTGGAAAGTACACCTCTCTTTTTCTTGCTAATGGCTCCTCGCAGGATGTCTGCTTCTGACATACTAAAACCAGCCAGTTCTGACGCTATTCCCATAACCTGTTCCTGATATAGAATAATTCCATAAGTACTTTCAAGAATTTTTTCAAGAGATGGGTGCAGATAGTTTATTTTCTTTCTCCCATTTTTACTTTCTACAAAATCTCTTACCATTCCACTTTGAAGAGGACCGGGTCTATATAATGCCAGAAGCGCTATCAAGTCTTCAAATTTGGTTGGTTTTAAGTTTATTACCAGTTCCCGCATTCCCGAGCTTTCAAGCTGGAATACTCCCAGGCATTCACCTTCACACAACATATTAAAAGTTTTTTTATCATCTGCACTAATATCATTAATATCTATATCTATATTTTTGGTTTTATTAATTAAAAATAAGGTTTTGTCTATTAGTGATAGCGTTTTCAATCCCAGAAAATCCATTTTAAGTAGCCCAATTTTTTGAATATCCTCCATTTTATATTGGGTTACAATATCACCTTCATTCTCTTTTTGTATGGGTGTATAGTTGTAAAGGTCCTCTGAGGAGATTACAACTCCTGCAGCGTGTATTGAATCCTGTCTGGATATCCCCTCAAGTGAAATTGCAGTATCAATTACTTCTCTTATTTTTTTATCATTTTCATAAACTTCTTTTAAATCCGGGACCAAATTTAATGAGTTTTCGATTGTCACATTTAATTCCATCGGGATCATCTTCGCTATCCTGTCTACTTCAGCATAAGGCGCTTCCATTACTCTTCCTGCATCCCTTATAGCCTGTCTGGCAGCCATTGTTCCAAAAGTAATTAGCTGGGCAACCCTTCTGTCACCATATTTTTTAGAAACATACCTGATAACTTCATTCCTCTTCTCATAACAAAAATCTATATCAATATCAGGCATACCTTTACGTTCTTCATTTAGAAATCTTTCAAATAAAAGTCCATACTTTAAAGGTTCGATATCCGTTATGCCCAACAGATAAGAAACTATGCTGCCCGCTGCCGAACCTCTTCCCGGTCCTACTCTTATGCTATTATTTCTGGCAAATTTAATAAGATCCCAAACTATTAGAAAATATTCTGAAAAACCCATTTTCTCTATGACTTCCAGCTCTTTTTGTATCCTTCTATCAATCTCCTTAGTAATGCTCTCATATCTTTTCTTAGCACCTTCATAGCATAACTTTTTTAAATATTCATCTACACTATAGTCGTCAGGAACCCGGAAAGATGGTATCAGATTCATATCAAACTTTATATTTACATTACACCTATCGGCAATCTTTAGTGTGTTTTCAATGGCACCCGGGAATTCTTTAAAAATCTCGTTTATTTGATCATAACTTTTAAAATAATATTCATCTGTAGGAAACCTCAGGCGGCCGGGTTCATTTATAGTGGAGCCAGTCTGGATACAGAGCAGGACATCATGAGCTTTACTATCTTCCTTGTTTAAATAATGCACATCATTTGTAGCCACTAATGGAATATTATATTCTGAAGATAACTCCGATAAAGCCTTGTTTACTTTCTTTTGATCTGGTATACCGGAATCCTGCAGCTCTAAAAAAAAATTATTCTTCCCGAAAATATCTATATATTCCTCTAAAATTTTTTTTGCACTTTTGATTTTATCCAGAATAATACATTTTGGAATCTCACCGGCAATACAGCCACTCAATGCAATTATACCCTGGTTAAACTCCCTGAGCAGCTCTTTATCCACTCTTGGTTTATAATAAAATCCCTCTAAAAACCCCAGGCTGACCAATCTCATCAGATTCTGATAACCCTGGTTATTTTCAGCCAGTAGAGTCAGATGGTAAAAAGTTTCTTCCTTTTTTTCTCTTTCCGATTGCTTATCCCATCTACTTTTCGGGGCCAGATATACTTCACAGCCAATTATGGGTTTTATTCCTGATTTTTTTGCCTGGGTGTAAAATTCAATAGCACCATACATAACTCCATGATCGGTTAATGCTAAAGCAGGCATATTAAACTCGCAGGCTCTCTCAATTAATTTTTTTATTCTTGAAGCACCATCTAATAAGGAGTATTCGCTATGGACATGCAAATGGACGAAATTGTCTATTTTCATTCTAACAGAATCTAGTAATTCTTTTTGACTAAGATTTTCAGTCTAAATATTTCCTAAACTTAAAAAACCACTCTATATAACTCTTCAAGAGAAGTCAATCCTTCTGCCACTTTATAGGCTCCGGCCTCAAGCAGAGTTTTCATTCCTTCTTCTATGGCAACATCCCTAATTTCGTCAGCATATTTTCTTTTTTATAATCTATAT
>SOKC01000030.1 GCA_004376325.1 Actinomycetota bacterium
CTTATCTATCAACAATTATGTCGTAGATATCTTAATCAACAATCTACTTAAATACTCTTAAAAATCTGGCATTTATAGCTACGATAACTGTACTTAAAGACATCAGGGCTGCACCTACTGCGGGGTTTAAAATAATACCTAAAGGAAAAAGTACCCCAGCAGCTAATGGAATAGCAAATACATTATATCCAGTAGCCCAACCCAGGTTTTGAAGCATCTTTCTATATGTTGCCTTAGAGAGATCTAAAATTGATACAACATCCAAGGGATTACTTCTTACCAGTATTATATCTGCAGTTTCGACCGCTACATCAGTACCAGCACCTATAGCTATTCCAATATCAGCCTGAGCAAGTGCTGGAGCATCATTTATTCCATCTCCGGTCATAGCTACAATAAGCCCTCTTGACTGAATCTCCTTTACTTTATCTGATTTATCCTGGGGTAGTACCTCAGCAAAATATTCTTCAATACCCACTTCTTCTGCCACCCATTTAGCAACCTGTTTGTTATCACCAGTTAACATCATTGGCTTTATATTCATCTCTTTCAGTTTTTTTATTGCTTCTTTTGATTCATCTCTTATTATATCTGCCAGACCTATTGCCCCAACTAACCTGTTTTCTATTAATATATATACTATAGTTTTTCCCTGTGAAGCTAACATATCTATATTATTATGGTTTTTTATAACGATATTATTTTCCTTTAAGTAGCCTGGACTGACTATCTTTATATCTTTTCCATTTACGATTCCCTCAGCACCTTTTCCAGTAATTGATTTGAACTTCACAACTTCATATCTATCATCAGTAGCTTTGGTAATTGCTTTAGCTATAGGGTGAGAAGACTGTGCTTCCAGAGAAGCAGCATATTTTAGAAGTTCTTTTTCGCTTGTATTATTAGTAAAAGTTAAGGTATCTGTTACCCCAAATTCACCTTTAGTTAATGTTCCTGTTTTGTCAAAGATTATTGCATCAATATTTCTTGCTCTCTCAAAGGCGGCTCTATCTCTAATTAAAAGTCCATTTCTGGCTGATATTGCTGTAGATACTGCGACTACAAGGGGTATGGCAAGCCCTAAGGCGTGAGGGCAGGTAATTACCATAACTGTTACAGATCTTTCAAGGGAAAATACAAATTCCTGTTTAAGTAATACTAACCATACAACTAAAGTTATAACCCCAGCCGATATCCCAATAATAGTAAGCCAGAAAGCTGCACGGTTGGCAAGATTCTGTGTCCTGGATTTACTTTCCTGGGCTTCCTGGACTAATTTTATTACACCTGACAGGAAAGAATCCTTTCCAGTTTTTTTAACTTCAACAGTAACTGAGCCTTCTCCATTTATCGAGCCTCCAATCACCTGTGCTCCTATTTTTTTTATAACAAGCCTCGATTCTCCAGTAAGCATTGATTCATTAACCGAGGTTTCACCTTTAACTATGCTCCCGTCTGCTGGAAACTTTTCTCCTGGTTTTACCAGTACTTCGTCTCCAACTTTTAGTTCTTCAAGGGGGATATTCACAGTTTTATTTCCAGAAGTTATTCTATGTGCATCTTTTGGCATAAGTCTGGCAATCTGGGTTAGAGCATTGGAAGCACCCATAATTGATTTCATCTCAATCCAGTGGCCCAGGAGCATTACCACAATCAGGGTAGCAAGTTCCCAGAAAAAAAATTTTCCTTCAAGTCCAAATACCACCGCACTGCTGTAGATATAGGCAACTGATATGGCAAGACCAATCAAGGTCATCATTCCAGGTTGCTTTGATTTCAGTTCATTATATAAGCCTTTTAAAAAGGGCCATCCACCATAGAAGAATATTATGGTTGACAACCCAAAGATGACATATGCATCACCAGGAAACTTTATGGTCTCTTCTAGCTTTAAAAATGTCTGGATCAATGGAGAAAGCAGCAAAACAGGTATGGTTATTATGATGGATACTATGAAGCGTTTCTTAAAGTCAGCTACCATATGTTGGTGATGATTATGTTGCGAATGTTGCTTGTGATGCTCTTCCATACTAAATCACCATTTTTATATTAATGCTCTTCAATCATATCAATGAAAATACCGTGCCAGCTGTGATACCAGACCTGACCACTGAAGCCATTTACACTAAGCATCCCAGCAATATCACCATCTTCGGTTAATGTATGTATGGTATAATATCCATAGAATTTCTCTATATCATCACTAACGTATTCCTCAATATTTGCTTTGGCAAGATATCTTTTTGCAAGGCGGGTAGCTTTTTCTTCATCTATGGGCATATCTATTTTATTTTGAGAAAGTGGTAGTCTTGAATACATTCCATATTTTAAATTCCACATCATATTTGGTCCGTATTCTGGAAATATAGCACCGCTGCTTTTATCTACCAGTAGCTCCATTGCACCAAGTCCAGTACCGTCCTCTACCACTTCGATATAGAAGTTTTTAGAAAACTCCATTATCTCTTTGACTTCAAGATTTGATAAATTGTTTCTCTTAAGATATTCATCTGTTATATCCTCTACTTCTTTAAAAGAAAGGCCTACCACCTCTTCACTTTGAAAAAATCCTCTGATCATATGACCCATATCCTCAGAGCAGAAGGTATAGCCCTGACCAGCACCAAAATTAGATAATCCAGCAGTAAAATTTCCTACAAATAAAGTTATAGTAAGTCCCAAAATGCCAATAGCTATTAGCACTAATGAAGATATTAGAATTTTTCTTAAGCTTCTCATTTAGCTTATATCCTTTTTCATTTTTTCAAACTCTTTTTTAGTTATTTCTCCCCTGGCATATCTTTCCTTTAAGATCTCCATGGCATTACCTGTTTTAGTTGTTGGAATTTCACCTGGATAGCTTGCTCTTTTTACCAGCCATACAATAAGCAGAACTATTCCAATAATTATTGCTACAATAAAGATAAAAATAAATATCATCCAGATAAATCCCCAGCTCCCAAAAAAGCCTCCCATCATGTTTGGCCACATCATCATTTAAACTCACTTCCTTTTAAAATATAATTTTTCTACTTTGATAATATTTTATCAAATTGTAGGGTAAATTAAAAAAATACTTTATTAATAGATGGACTGTCCTAAATTTATTACTTAGGTGAATAACTACTTTTTTCTACTCTATTTTCAAACCTTTTAAAATAGAATCTTCCAATAAGCAATACAATTAAGACTATATACATTAAATACCCAACTGTTTCTAACAGAGAAGGTGAAGGACTGTATCCAAACAGCGATCTAAGCACTCCCCCAATTATGCTGTCTCTGCTTAAAATATTGCTAATATCGTAAATATTATTTTTTATTACTGGAATAACTCCAGCTTCTTGAAATTCATGTATAGCAGTAGAAAATAGACCTGCTGCAATTAGCATGATGAGTATCCCCGTAACCTTAAAAAATACTGAAAAATTTACTCTTATGGTAGATGCAAAAAATATTAAGGCCAAAACTATGGAAGATAAAATTCCTACCAATCCCCCGATTATAAGTTCTGTAGAGTTTACCTGATAACTTATAGCTCTAAAGAACAGTACTGTTTCTGCTCCCTCTCTAAATACTACAATAAAGCCTAAAAACAGCAGGGTAAATACTCTTCCTTTATTTATTGACTTGTCCACTGATACTTCAATATCACTTCTTATGCTTTTTGCTTGCCTATTCATCCAGAATATCATGTAAGTTAATACTACTACAGCTAACAGCATTACTGAACCTTCAAAAATTTTCTCTATCCTTCCTTCAAATCCACCAAGCAAAAGTTCAAATATATAGGCAATTCCTATACTTAGGGTAATGGCTAAAACCACTCCATAGATTACATGTTTTACATATCTTCTTTCCTCAATTTTAAACAAGTAACTAATTATAATTCCTATAATTAAAAAAGCCTCCAGACCTTCCCTGAAAGCTATAAAAAAGCTTACTAACATTTTATATTCCTCCTTAATTAATTAGTCTTATATATAATTACCTTCTTATAAATTAAATATGCAACTAAAAGCCACTTCCAATCTTTCTTTCAATAAATTCTTTATGTTGAAACTGCTGATTCTTTAATAACAAAAATTGCATTTAGAGCCAGAAGATTGGGAAAGCACCTGATAACAGTACTTTTACCCAGATAGTACTTTTCTAATACGTCTATTTTCTTCTCTCTGCAATAATTCTCAAAATCCTTTATGCTTAAAAAATGAATGTTTGGTGATTCATACCAGCTATAGGGCAGAGAAGGAGTAACAGGGGCTTTTCCCTTAAAAAAAAGGTCAAAGCGAGACCGGATATATGCAAAATTAGGAAATCCTATTATTACTTTTCTGCCTACTCTAAGAGACTCCTGCAGTACAAACTCTACTTTTTTAGTTTCCTGCATACTCTGGTTTAAAATAACATAATTAAATGAATTATCAGGATATTCTCCCAGACCACCTTCTATATCCCCGTGGAATACACTTAATCCCTTCTCCACACATCTATAAATAGCTCCCTCTTTTAACTCTATACCCCGCGCTTTTACCTTTTTCTCTTTAACCAAAAGACTAAGAAGTTCCCCATCACCGCAGCCAAGATCCAGAACACTTGAACCAGGCTCTATAATTTTAAAAATAATTTTATGATCCAGTCTTATATTATTATCTTTCATTTTTTATACTACTGTATATTCTATTTAAAAAATGCTTAATCAAATGAGTTTCTTCCTTAGACTCAAGCAGAAATGCATCATGGCCATAAGTAGAATTTATTTCGCAATAAGTAACATCTATATCTCTGGTTTTTAGGAACTTGACAATTTCTCTGGATTGATATGAAGGATAAAGCCAGTCAGATTTAAATGCAATAACTAAAAATTTGATATTAATTTCTTTATCGTTTGGAATGAGTTTTTCTCCAGGTGATAAATCAAAATAGTCTATTGCTTTTGTAATATAAAGATAAGAATTAGCATCAAATCTCTTTACAAAATTATCTCCCCGGTAATGCAGATACCCTTCAACCTCAAATTCAGGTATAAATGAGAAATTATAACTACCGTTTTTTAACTTCCTTGAAAATTTTTCCTCCATGGACTGATCACTCATATAAGTTATGTGGCCGATCATCCGTGCTATTGCCAGCCCTCTCTCCGGCTTGCTGCGACCGTAGTAGTTACCGCCGCGCCATGCAGGATCAGACATTATTGCCTGTCTCCCTACTTCATTAAACGCAATCTGCTGTGGAGAATGTTTTATCGCTGTGGCTATGGGAATGGCAGATATAACCCTATCCGGATAAGAGGCGACCCATTGTAAAACCTGCATTCCACCCATTGAACCTCCTACAACACACAATAACTTTTCTATTCCTAAATGATCAATCAAATATTTTTGTGCATTGACCATATCAGAAATGGTAATTATTGGAAAATCAAGCCCGTAAGGTCTCCCTGTTTCTGGATTAGGTGAAGATGGACCAGTACTTCCCTTACATCCTCCGATAACATTGGGGCATATAATAAAATATTTTGCGGTATCAAAAGCTTTTCCTGGTCCTATCATATTATCCCACCACCCGGGTTTTTTATCCCCTTTATGGAACCCGGCAACATGGGCATCCCCTGACAGGGCGTGTGCAACCAGAATTGCATTACTTTTATCCTTGTTTAGCCTGCCATACGTTTCATATGCAATTGTTATGGGACCTAACTTTTTTCCTGATTCCAAAACCATTTCATTAGGAGAACGAGCAAAGGTATAATATTTAGTCTCAACTATTCCTATATTTTTATCATCAGTCATATATATTCACCTATAATTATTTTATATAAATTTAAAAAAACTTATTACTCCTGAAACAACCAGGTAGAAAGATATCTTTCACCTGTATCCGGTAAAATAACAA
>SOKC01000105.1 GCA_004376325.1 Actinomycetota bacterium
ATTGAATAATATGAGCTAATCTGTTATAAATAGATAAGTAAAAAGTTGTTTTAGGTGGAAAATTATTTATGGAATTTGTAAAAGATAAGAGATTGAATTTTATTATCAGTATGGCTATTGGCCTTGTGGTTCTGTTTTATGTATTGAGTAAACTGAAGTGGTTATTTATATATTTTAGTTTTGCTTTGATGTTAGCTTATTTCTTCGACCCTTTATATAAATTTCTTCTAAATAAAAGGGCCCCGAAAGTATTGGCAATTATTATTGTCTTTGGGATTATAATTGCCTTGTTAATCTTAACTATATTTTTTCTAATTCCCAGCGTAATTAATCAACTTAATATTTTATATAAAGAAATTCCTAATTTCATCGAAAATTACCAAAATCTAATTTTATCTATAAAACCGCAACTCTCTAAATTCATAAACCCGGCTGATGTAGAGATTTTACTTAAAGAAAATTTATCTGAACTACAGAGGAGTGTATTGGGTTTTTCCCAAAGCATTATAATTTATTTGTCCAATATAGTTTCCAGCGTTACTTTTGGTATAGTAATTATCCCTTTAATCTTATTTTATCTAATGAGAGATATGTTTATATTTAAAGAAAATTTGTTTATTTTCGTATTAAAGAAAAATAAAAAAGAATTTAAGGAAGTACTGGAAGAGATAGATAATATTGTCAGCGGTTTTATTCGTGGTCGAATAATAGTTTGCTTTATTGTAGGGACCTTGATTGGGATAGGGCTATACTTCTTAAATTTAAAATTTGCCTTGATTATCGGAATTGTTAGCGGGGTGTTTAATTTTGTCCCCTATTTAGGACCCATTGTGGGAGTTGTTCTGACTTTAATTTTTGCCTTGGGCAACCCCTGGTGGACATTGCTGATGATCGTAGTTTTATTTGTTTTAGTTAATCAGCTTGAGGCGATATATCTTAATCCTAATATCTTGGGGAAAGGATTAGGTTTACATCCGTTAACAGTAATCTTATCGATGTTAATTTGCGGTCAGTTATTAGGAATATTAGGAGTATTAGTGGCTGTTCCTTTGGCAGCTATTTTGAAAGTTTTAGCTATCAGATATTTAATCCAGGAGGGATAGAATAGGTTATATGAAAAAGATATTCTGCATAATTTTAATAACAGCTTTATTTGTTATTTTATTTCCCCTTTCTTCAACTTTCGCCCAATCTTCAGAAATAAAGATATTGTTAGATAACAAGCCTCTCGAAACAGTTGTCCCTTCAGTTATCGAAAATGACCGATTATTTTTTTCGGCTCGTAATGTGGTGGAAGCTTTAGGTGGAAGGATTACCTGGTTTCCAGCTTTAAAGTTGATGACTGTAAATATTAGTGGTCATACAGCCCGTTTAGTAATTGATGACCCTTCTTTAGAGGTAGATGAAAAGGTAATTTTTCTGGAAGTGCCAGCAAGAATTCTCGATAATCGGGTGATGATTCCTTTGGAAGTGCTAAAAATTATAGCCGAAGTAGACATTAAATGGGAGAACCAGACCAAGACTTTATTTATTAACACCATAAGGCCTTATCTGTTAAAAGTTAGAAGTTATTCTCATCCCGATAAAACCAGGGTGGTGATAGATTTATCTGAAAAGACAGAATTTAGAGCAG
>SOKC01000090.1 GCA_004376325.1 Actinomycetota bacterium
GTTTTCCCTATAATTGCCGCTTTTACACCATTTTTTATGATTTCTCCTTTTTTCTCATCACTGATCAGTTCTTCAAGTTCAGCTTTTATTTC
This sequence comes from Actinomycetota bacterium, assembly GCA_004376325.1. GTDB lineage: Bacteria > Actinomycetota > Humimicrobiia > Humimicrobiales > Humimicrobiaceae > Hydromicrobium. The sequence continues at coordinate 93 of SOKC01000090.1, forward strand.
CCTTACCTTTTTAGTAAGTTTTTTATATGGTGTAATTTCCAAATCCTCTTCAATAAAATCTACCGATGCTTCAAGCTGCACTACTACATCAATAATCATCTCTTTTAGCCTTTTTATCTCTTTTTTTACACTACCCTGCAAATTTTTTGCTGCAATCTTCAAACTCTGCTCTGTCTTAGATCTTACCAGATCAATAACTGCTTCCGCCTGAGAAAGGTCTATTCTACCATTCAAAAATGCTCTTTTTGTAAACTCTCCCGGTTCTGCTATTCTAGCGCCGCTTTCAATACACAATTCCATAATTTTAGTTGTAGCAATTATTCCACCGTGGCAATTTATTTCTACAACATCTTCTCTTGTGTATGACTTCGGCTTTTTCATTAGAGTTACAACTACTTCGTCTATAGTATTCCCCTCAATATCAATTATATGCCCATAAAGCATATTGTATGTATCAATCTCTGAAAGTTTCTTTTTGCTTTTTGACCTAAATATTTTATCAGCAATAAAGATTGACTTATCTCCGCTCAACTTAACAATTCCAATTGCTGCCTCACCAGGTCTTGTCCCTATGGCAACTATTGTACTCCTGTTTTCTATTCCCATTTTTAATTTTTTCTCCTATAATTTCTTTAAATTTTCCAGATTCTAATTATATTTAATATTTTTATTTATTCAAAATTTTAACCAATAAAAAAATGGCACCTCTATGCCATTATTATATTTTTTTATCAGTTTAAAATACAGCTATTTACTACTCTTTATAGGATATATGATTATGCGCCTGTTTGGTTCCTCGTAACTACTCCTGGTAGTAACATCTTTAAATTTTGCAAGCAGGTTATGTATCATTTTTCTCTCGTAGGCACCCATTGGTTTTAGAGCTATTTTTCTTCCCTCGCTGATTGCTTTTTTTGCCATAATAACTGCAGTATTTTTTATCTTGTCAATTTTTTTCTTTCTATAATCTTTTATATCTATGGTCACATTTCTACAAAGAAGTTTTTTTCTTTTTCCTATTAAATTTATAATATACTCCAGCGCCTGCATGTTTTTTCCATCTCTTCCAATAGCAATCCCCAAATCATTTCCACGAACTGATAACTTTAATTCTTTTGAATCTGTATCAATTTTTACTTCCTCGCCCAGGCATATTAATTCTATTGATTTTTTTAAAATCTGTTTTATTTTTTCCATTCCATCAATTTCTTCACCAGTACTACTTTCTATTTTTTTAGAATTATTCTCTATTAATTTATTTCTTTTTTGCTCCTCTTCAAGTGACTTTATATATGAATCTATGGCTTTCTTTATACTTTTATCTTCAGTAATTTTTACCACCCTTCCCCAATAAAAGTTTTACTTTTTCTTTTTTTTCTTTTTCTTTATTTTTCTTCTAATTAACTTCTTTTCTTCTTCACTTAACTCCTGCTCTCCTTTAAGGCTTTTGTCTTTCTGGCTTAATTCCTCTTTTACTTTTTCCTTTGTAACCATTTTATTTACAATCAACTGCTGGCCAATACCCCATATATTTGAAGTCACCCAGTATACCAATATTCCTGATGGGAATTGAAAAGATATAAATCCAAACACTACTGGCATTATATACATAATCTTTGATTGCTTGGGATCAGTTGTTGTCATCCTGGTAGTTAGAAACATTGTTGCAACCATCAGTATAACCAGTATATACCAAGGATCCCTTTCATTTAGATTCATCCATAGAAAATTATATTTAGGGTTGGCGGCACCCATTATAGTAAATTCCCCGGCAGGTAAAAATCCTGCTAGTCCTGTTTTTATACCATTTGCCACCCCATCTATCGTGAAATTCCCCAATATATTTGTTACGATCTCGGAAGGGTTTCTAAGTGCCTGAAATAATGCAAAAAATACAGGCATTTGAAAAAGTAGCGGCAGACATCCGGCCAGGGGATTAACATTGTTTTTCTTATAAAATTCCATGGTCTCTTGCTGCAATTTTTGCTTATCGTCTTTATATTTCTTTTGCAGCTCTTTCAGCTCAGGCTGTAGTTTCTGCATTTTTGCCATTGACTTGGTCTGGCTTATGGTAAGGGGAATTAATACTATTCTCACAATAATAGTAAGGAGTATTATTACTATGCCATAGTTTGAAATAATGTTTTTATATAAAAATACTACTATATACTCCAATACATTCTGTATTGGCCTTAGCAATTGAAATATTTGTTCCAATTTAATAAACCTTCCCTATCACTTTACAGGATCATATCCACCTTTATTAAAAGGATTGCACCTTAAAATCCTATACATTGATTTAATACTACCTTTTAATACACCGTATTTAAAAATCGCTCCAATTGCATATTCAGAGCAGGTGGGATAGAATCTGCAGCTCTTTGGTAGCACAGGCGAGATATAACTTTTATAAATATTAATTAAAAATATTAGTATTCTTTTCACAATTAAAAACAGGGAGTTAATTATTACTCATTTCTAATTGGTAAGGAATGCGGTTAAACTATTTTCAAGTATCTTTTTAATCTCCCAAAAATCAACTATGACAAGTTCCTTTCTGGCAATAAGTAAAATATCCAAATCTTCAGAAATCTCTACATCAACTTTTCTTAAAACTTCCTTTAAAACTCTTTTGATTTTATTTCTTATAACAGCTCCACCTATTTTTTTACTTATTCCAAAACCCACTCTTACTACACCATTACATTCTGTTCTTTTAAGTAGATATATTATTAAATATTTATCCTTCTTACAGGTACCTTCTTTTATTACTCTCGAGAAGTCAATTCTTTTTATAAGTGTCTCAAACTTTATTTTAATCTTTCCTTTTACTCTTTAAGCTGATAGCTTCTTTCTCTCTTTTCTTCTTCTTCTGGCAATTATAGCTCTTCCTGCTTTTGTTACCATCCTTGCCCTAAAACCATGATTTTTTTTTCTCTTCCTAACGTTTGGCTGAAATGTCCTTTTCATCTTTTACCTAACCCATATATTATTGTTTTCAGTTGAGTAATAGATTATACATTTTAATTTTTGTAATATCAAGGTCGTCTAAAGGGTATATCTATATATAATATATCTATTTTATTACCTGTATATTCTTACTACCCTGTATTGGTTTTAGATACTTTTTTGGGTGAGGTAACAGGGGTTGCTGGCATTTGTAGAGCTTTGCATATTTTTTACAATTCCGTTTGTAATTTTTCATTGTTGGTCTTTTTTTTCCTCAAACATTTGTTCTATTGAAAAATACTTTTGAAAAATTTATTTTTTTTATATTTTGTACAGTGCTCTTTTCCATAAGCTTTTCAATATTTAAAAATATTTTCCACAGCTGTTGAAAAAATTGTTGAAAACTTTAAAAATGCTACTGTATTGTATGCCAAAAGGTTTTAACATATTAAATGCACCATATATTTTAGTAGCTTTTTTTTGTTTAAAATAATATTATTAATATGTTGAAAACTTTAAACTGTTGGAAAGAATATGAAAAGCATCTGCTTTGTTTAATATATTTTTGCAGTATTAAAATCTAGTTGTAATTAAATTCAACTTTTGACATGTCTGGTGAAAGCTCTAAATTAAATAATAACTCTAGTCCAGGTAACCTGAACAGAAATATAATGGACATACCGGTTAGGATTGCTGTTTATGATAACATGCGAAGCATTCCAAGGATTATTGACCTCAACTTTAATGATATTAATAATTTTATAAATGAAACATCTGAGAAGACTTATAATCTATCCCATGAAATTGGTGGAAGTATTCCTTATACTATAATAAAGGAGATAATAGAGAATTTGATACACGCAGATTTTAAAGAAGTGGTAATTACCGTTCTTGACAGGGGAAATCATATAATTGTAACAGACCAGGGGCCGGGAATTGAAGATAAAGAGAAAGCTTTCCTTCCGGGGTATACTACTGCTACCAGCAAGATGAAAGAGTACATAAGAGGAGTTGGTTCTGGTTTTCCAATAATAAAAGAGACCATCACTTTTTCCGGAGGATCTATAGATGTTAAAGATAATATAAAAAGGGGAACAGTAATATCCTTGAAATTAGGATTAACTGAGACGAGTGAAAAATTCCAGGACTCAGGCAGCGAACCGGCGGTTGTGCTACCTTCCGACATCGAGAGTGAGAAAAAGACTCAAATAGATATTCTTGATAAATTTAACGGTAAGCTACTATCTGATAGACAAAAGAAAATTCTTTTTGTAATTCTAGAATTAGAAGAGGCTGGACCTTCAAAAATATCCAAGGAGCTGGGCTTTAGTCTCTCAACTTCATACAGGGAGTTGATTTACTTAGAAAAAAACAAACTTTTAACATCAAGTAGCAGCGGCAAAAGAAGATTATCTAAAAAAGGTATAAAATACCTTGAATATTATTCAAATAATATTTAATATTAGAGTGTTATGTCAGATCTAGAAACCATTTGGGAAAATACTCTAAAAGATATTAAAAATAGGATTAATCTTCCTACATACAAGGCCTGGTTTGAACATATAACACCGCTGTCTCTAAAAAAAAACTGTTTAACTGTTTCGGTTGGCAGTTCTTTCGCCAAAGAATGGCTCGAATCAAGATATTCAAACCTGCTATCTGATTCAATAAAAAAAGTAATCAATAACTCATGCAAAATAAAAATTGTTACAGCCCCGGAAAGTTTAGAAAGCACCGAAAGGTATTACGATGAATATATTGATGAATCTATTGAAAGTGCTTACTATCTAAATAAAAAAATAAAAAATTCCACATTTAATACAAAGTACACCTTTGATACATTTATTGTTGGCAATAGTAATAGATTTGCCTGCACGGCTTCTCTTGCAGTTAGTGAGAAGCCGGGAAATACCTATAACCCCCTGTTCATATATGGCGGGGTAGGGCTTGGGAAAACACACCTGCTTCATGCGATAGGACAATATACGCTACAGCTGCACCCGGACAAAATTGTAAAATATGTTTCAGCCGAAAGATTCTTGAATGATTTTATCAACGCTCTAAGATATAAGAATATTTTTGCCTTCAAAGAGAACTACAGAAATAATGATGTCCTGCTTGTTGACGATATACACTTTCTTGAAGACAAGGAGGCCAGCCAGGAAGAGTTCTTTCATACATTTAATGCTCTTCATGATACCAACCGTCAGATTGTTCTTTCCAGCGACAGATCTCCTAAAAACATCTCCACTCTGGAAGAAAGACTCAGGTCCCGTTTTGAATGGGGTCTTGTAACTGATATTACGCCCCCTGACCTTGAGACCAGGATGGCAATATTAAAAAAATACTCTGAAAGAGAAAAAATTTCCGTCTCCGATGACATACTAAACCTAATAGCTGAAAAAATAACCTCCAATATCAGAGAGCTTGAAGGGTCTCTTACGCGAATAGCTGCATTTACCTCTTTGACTAAATCTAAACCAGACCTGGTCATAGCTAAAAATATCCTTAAAGACATTTTACCCGACGATAAAGAACATAAAACAAGTATTCAAACTATTATAAAAGAAGTATCAAAATATTTCTCTATACCCATTAACGACATCCTAAGCGCTAAAAGAAATAAGTTTATATCACATGCCCGGCAGCTGGCAATGTATCTATCAAGAGAGCTTACCAGCAGCTCTCTACCAAGAATTGGAAAATCAATTGGGGACAGGGATCATTCTACGGTAATATATGCTATTTCCAAGATAGCAGACCTCATTAAAACAGACAGAAATGTATATAGGCAAATTCAGGAAATTACCAACAAGATAAAAACATCTATTTAGAAATGGCTTTGTTTAAAAACTGTTTAATAATCTTAGAAGTTTTTAACATAAACTTTTATTCATGGTTAAAAATCAAGATTGTTTTTTTTTCTCCGCATATGCTTCCGGTTTTTAAACAGCCTCCAGCTTTTTTATTAACAATTTCTCTTTCCATTATTTGTTTTGTTTCACCCTTTTTTCTAAATTACTAACATTTTTAACAGGTATTATAACTATTACTAACTATTTAAATTAATTTATATATATAATAAAATATGTTTATATTTTTAATATTTCAAAAGGGGTGGAGATGAAGTTTCAAACAACAAGAACCGGGCTTCTGGACACCATATTATTTTCAATCAGAGCAATTGGTACCAGAGTCTCATCATTTATATTGAACGGGGTTATGTTAGATGTTGAAGAGGGGCTAACTACATACAGCACAGATTTAGAAACAAGCATTAAGAGCACAATGGAAGTAAAAGTTCTTGAAAAAGGAAAAGCTGTTGTACCGGCAAGAATTTTAGTAAATATATTAAAAAGTTTGAAAGAATCAAGAATAGAATTAGAACTGGATAAATCAACAAACCGGGTAAAAATAGCATGTGAGAATGCTCTTTTTACGTTAAACACCTTATCTCTCGAAGCGTACCCAGTTTTTCCCGAGATAAAAAAAGAGAACTATATAAAAATAAATTTAAACAAATTTAAAAATCTGGTAATAAAAGCTCAAAAGGCCGCATCTTTGGACGAGGGTAGGGCAATCTTGACTGGAGTGCTTTTAGAAATTGAAGAAGGTTTGTTAAGCATGGTAGCAACAGATAGCTACAGACTTTCTTTAGTAAAAGAAAATATAGATACGGGCATACCTTCAATGAAAATAGTAATACCGTCAAAAGTGCTTGACAGTATTATTAAAAGCGAATACAAAGGCAGCGATATTGGGATAAATATTGAAGAAAATCAGGTAAGTTTTTATCTGGAAGGAGAAAACAAAAAAAAGAATATAATAGTCTCAAGACTACTTTCTGGAAAGTTTCCGGAATATAAACAGCTTATTCCCAAGAGCTTAAAACATAATATAGTGGTAAATAAAGAAAAAATCCTGGATGTGGTGAAGAGAATTTCTTCGATATCTCAAGATAATATACCGGTTAAACTAACTATTGATAAAGGTAAAATAACTGTGTCCATGGATATCAGAGAAATAGGAAGCTCCAGTGAAGACTTTGAGGTTTCATACGGAGAAGAAAGAATAGAGATAGCATTTAACCCCGAATTTTTGATTGACGGAATAAACATAATGGATGAGAAGAATATAATATTATCAATAGAGGAGCCGCTTAAACCTATTTTGATAAAATCAGAAAAAAACAAAAATTTGATTTATTTGCTAATGCCTATCAGAATCTCCTAACAGCTAAACAAAACTAGAAATTAAGAAAAGAAAAAAATAAGACCATGGAAAAAACAACAAGAATAGACCTATGCATCATTGGGGCGGGAAGAGTTGGAACAACCGTAAGTTACACACTTGCTGAAAAAGAGCTTCCCAATATTAGATTGAAGGCAATATCCTCAAGGTCTATGGAATCATTAAACAGGGCAAAGAAAATATTAGGAAGCAAAGCAGCTGATGTAATTTTTACCAGAGAAAATCACAAGGCCGTATCGCTGGCAAATTGTATTTTAATATGCACTCCTGATGATGTTATAAACAGTGTCTGCAGCGATATTTTTAAAGAAAAAAGTAAAGATTTTAAAAATTATTATGCAATTCATTTTAGTGGATCTAAATCGCTGGAGGTATTGAATTCAGCCAGGGCAGCAGGAGCCGAAATTGCGTCAATCCATCCATTAAAATCTTTTGCTTCAATACAGGAGGCGATTAAATCTTTACCAGGAACTGTTTTTGGAATAACTTATTCCAGCACAGAATCAAAAAAAATGGCTGAATTTCTGGTAAAAAGCCTGGACGGGGAAATAATCGAGGTAGAAAATAACAAGAAGGCACTTTACCATGCCGCAGCATGTGTGGCTTCCAACTATCTGGTTACTCTTATAAATTATGCGGTACTAATACACAAAAAGATGGGTATAAAACCGGAAGATTCTTTAAAAGGCCTGATGGGACTGGTGGAAGGCACAGTAAGCAATATAAAGAAGATGGGTACAGAAAAATCACTGACCGGCCCTATAGCCAGGGGAGATGTGGGCACAATTAAAGAGCATATAAATAGCTTTAATGAATTTTTTTCTAAAGAAGACGCTGCTTTATATAGAATGATGGGCATTGAAACCAGCAAGATCGCATACCAGAATAAATGGATAAAAGAGAGCACAGTAGAGGAATTAAAAGAAATACTTAAAGAGTAGAAAGGGGATATTATGGCTGAAAAGAAAGTAACCATCAGCGACTTAGCAGAAATGAAGAAAAAAGGTGAAAAAATAACCATGCTTACAGCTTACGATTATCTTATGGCATCTCAACTGGATAACTGTGGTATAGATTTAATTCTGGTTGGCGATTCTGTGGGGAATGTGCTGCTGGGATATGAGAATACAATACCGGTTACAATGGATGAAATGATTCACCACTGCCGGGCAGTCACCAGGGGAGTGAAAAGGGCGATGGTGATTGGCGATATGCCATTTATGTCTTATCAGGCAAGTGCGGAGGAAGCGGTAAGAAATGCCGGGAGGTTTTTAAAAGAGGCTGGTGTTGAGGCAGTAAAACTTGAAGGTGGAAAAGAAGTTTATAAAACTGTAAAAATGATTGTTGACTCCGGAATTCCGGTTATGGGTCATCTGGGGCTTACCCCGCAGTCGGTTTATAAATTAGGCGGTTATGGAGTTAGAGGGGAGGACAAGGAACAGGCTTTAAAAATGTTGGAAGATGCCAGAGGGCTGGAAGAAGCTGGAGTATTTTCAATAGTACTGGAGAAGATTCCTGCAAAACTGGCAAAAAAAATAACACAGCAGATAAGCGTCCCTACAATTGGAATAGGGGCAGGGGTAGACTGTGACGGTCAGGTGCTTGTAACCCATGATATGCTGGGGCTTTTTGAAAGATTTAAGCCAAAGTTTTCTAAAAGGTATGCTGAAGTGGGAAAGGAAATGAAGAGATGTTACAGGAAATATATAGAAGAGGTAAAAAACAAAGTGTTTCCCGCAGAAGAACATTCTTATTAAAATAATCGATTAAATTCCTCTTTTAATGCGTTTTTACTGCGAAAGTAAATTTAGTCTATGGTAATGGAAATAATAAAAAAAACAAATGAGTGTAAATTAATCGTAAACCGCCTTAGAGAGAAGGGCTACAAGATAGGCTTTGTTCCCACTATGGGTTTTCTGCATGAAGGACATATAAATCTTATTAGAATGGCAAAAAGGGATTGCGATAAGGTGTTTATAAGCATTTTTGTTAATCCAACTCAATTTGGCCCGGGTGAAGATTTTAAAAAATATCCCAGAGATGTAAAAAGAGACAGCGCCCTGGCAGAAAAAGAGGGGGTAGACTATATATTTTATCCAGCGGTACAAGAAATGTATGGCTCAGACCATAAAACTATGGTTGAGGTAAAAGAGCTGGGCAAGATTATGTGCGGGAAACATAGACCCGGTCATTTTGCAGGAGTAACCACTATAGTTTTGAAGTTATTTAATATTATAGATGCGCATAAAGCTTACTTTGGACAGAAAGATTACCAGCAGATGATAATAATAAAAAAAATGGCAGCTGACCTGAATCTGGATATCGAGGTTGTAAGAGGTCCTACCATAAGAGAAAGAGATGGCCTTGCTATAAGTTCCAGAAATAGGTATCTTTCTGCGGAAGAGAGAAGAAATGCCGCTGTTCTGTATGAATGCCTGAATCTGGCTGAAGATATGGTTAAAAACGGCGAAAAAGATCTGGAAAAAATAAAAAGAATAATTTTAGGCAAACTGGAGGATAACAGGTTTATTAAGAGCGTAGATTATTTTGAATTTAGAGACCCCCGGACACTGGAAGAAATAAAGAGAGCGGATAAGAAGTATAAGAGCATACTGGCTGCAGCCGCTGTATGGATTGGAAAGACCAGGCTTATTGACAATAAGATTATAAAAGTATAAAAGTAATAAATATATTAATTAATTTAGGTGAACCTAAACAGCAGAAGGAAAGAAAGTGTTAATCTGTATTTTAAAAAGCAAGATTCACAGAGCAACAGTAACCGGTGCTGAAATTAATTATATGGGGAGTATAAGCATAGACAAAAACTTGATGGAGCATGCAAAAATACTTCCTTATGAAAAAGTACTGGTGGTAAGCCTGGATAGCGGGGAAAGACTGGAAACCTATGTTATAGAAGGAGAAACCAGTAGTGGAGAAATTTGTATAAATGGAGCAGCTGCAAGGAGAATATTTAAAGGCGAGAAGATTATTATTTTATCCTTTGCTTATATAGAAGAGAAAGAAGCGCCAGACTACCGGCCAAAAATAGTTTATGTAAACAACAAAAATGAGATTACAAATGAAGAAAATCACGTGGAGAAAGATGACCAGTGCTAGACTGCGAAAGAATGCATCTAATATATTTAAAATATTTATAATACATCTAATTACAATTATTCTTTTATCCTTTATCCTTTTAACATCTTGTAAGATTAGAGATAATCCTGATGAGCAAATAATAGATTATAGTGATTATAAAAATAAAAGCAGCTTATATTTATTTGATTATGAAAAAATTGTGCTGGAAAGTACTGGCTCTATTGATGTAAAAATTGAGAACTGCAACCTGTATTTAGATATTTACGAAGACCTGGTAATACTGGGTGAGGTAAAAAATGATTCTAAAGTAAATAAAACCAATATAGAGATTACTATTGATTTCTATAATAAGGGTGGAGAAAAGATAATATCTGCAGCCATTCCTGCTCACATTAATTATCTTAGAGGAGGGAGCAGGTTGCCATTTTATTATTACCTGACTGAAAGAGAGAAGTATATAGATATATCTAAAATAAAAATAGGAGTTAATTATAAGAATTGTTATGAAAGATTTGAAGGGAACCCTATAGTTGAAAATGAAAGCTATTATTATAAGGAAGACTATTTAATTATTGAAGGTAAAGTAATTAATATAGGTGAAGGAAAAATAAGGAACCTAAAACTTTTTTGCACTTTTTACAATGATAAAAACCAGGTTGTGTTTATAAAACAGTGTTACTTAACCAGAGAGAAAATGACTGGCGAAGAGGAGCAGAAGTTTACTTTAAAAGTACTGCTCGATGAATATTTGCCTGTGTTTACACATTACAGATTTGAAGTATTTTTTGAAGATGAAATTAAAACACCAGCTTAATTCATATCCAATCCTTATATTTAAAATAAACAAGCATACCTATGATTACTATAATCATTGAAACCACAATTATGATAAAGGCGAAAGGGTTGCTTCCTAAAGGAAGCCCGACATTCATTCCATAAATCCCGGTTATAAGAGCAAGAGGGAGAATGATTACGGAAAAGATAGTAAGTACACGCATTATGTCGTTAATCTTATTTGATAACAGCGACTGATGAGCATCATGCACCCCCTCTATTAATTCCTTACAATTTTCGAGGGTGTCCCAGATCTTTTCTATATGATCTACCAGATCGCTGAAGTAGACCTCCAGAGCCTCTATCAAGAAATCCATATCTTTTATCTCCAGAGTTTTAAGAAGTTTTCTCTGCGGAAAGATTATGTTTCTAAATGTTAGAATATTGGTTCTGATGAGCATTATATCTTTAACATTTTTACTGCTCGCTTTTTTGAAAATTGCGTCCTCAACATTATGTATATTCCTGTAGATTTTATTGAGTATGGGGAAATTATAATCAATGAGCGAATCAATTACTTTATGTAAGAGGTAACCGGGCCCTTTATCCAGGATTTGATGGCTTTCAGTCAGGTAATTAAATGTATTCTGGATAGGCTTGCACAGCCCGCGATGGACGGTTACCAGGAAATTATTTCCAATAAAAATGTTTACGGCAAAGGGTACAAGTCTCCTGGTCTGCTTTATAAAGTAGGGTATATGCAGTACCAGAAAATAGTAGTCATCATATTCATCTAGTTTCGGTCTTTCAATAATACTCAGGCAGTCTTCGATATCCAGGGGGTGGAAACGAAAATGATCCAGCAGAAATTGCATATTTTCTTTGCTTGGATTCTCAATATCAGTCCAGACAAGGTATTCCACATTATTAATATAGTGGGGAATACTTTTGAGAGTAACTTTTTCCAATAACTTTTTTTCATTCCTATCATAAACCAGAGTTTTCATTAGAACTCACCCCTTTATTTAAATCTTTACAAAATTTTATAATTTTTTATAAAAAAAAGAAATATAAATTTATTAATATATTATTGAATTAAAAAAGTAAACTTATAAAACACGTTAACCAGTAAAAAATAAATAATAGTTTTATTTGACAGTCATTTTTTATGATTTTATGATATGGAATGAAAATTGCATTTATAATATAATTGGTGAAAGTCTGTCATATTAATAGAATTGAGGGTATAAAATGGTTGGAAATATGCTTAAGCTCAAAAGCAGAGCTCCAGTAAGATTAATAATAATGTCTACTGCGCTCTCCTTATTTTTTTTATTAAATACCTCATCATGTAATTTAATCAATCCTCAGGTAGAAGATGATATGGGAAAAGCGAAAGAGGAAGTAGCGGAGGAGGGGGAAGGTGAAATTACAGCTGGTGAAAAAAGTATTACCCAGATAACTCTCTGGGATTGCCTTGACCCTAAAGAGAGATTTGCCCTGATAGAAAGTGTGGACAATTTTATGGTTGAAAATGAATATATCGATATAGAAATAGGACATTTTAGGAACCAGGAGGAGCTGGAAGATCAGTTTGAAGCTGCTAGTCTGGCTGGCGCAGGACCCGAATTAATGCTGATTGATTTTGACAGTGTACAGAGACTTGTTCCGGGAAATGTAGTAAAAGAGATAGTGGATGAAGCAGATTATTCATTATTTCTAGGCGGTCTTGTAGAAATTTCTGAATATAATAACAGAAATTACGTAATTCCTTTCAGGAGCTTTGATTTTTTAGCCCTTTTTTATAATAAAGACTTGATAGATAAACCCCCTATGGATTTTGAAGAAGTTATTGAATATTGCAAGGAAGTGAATAATTTTAAGGAATGGACTTATGGATTTTTGCTAAATGCCAGTGAGCCTGACTGGATAATACCTTTCATAGGAGGATACGCTGATTGGATTGTTGATTATGGCTCTGATTCACTGACTTTAGACACCAACGCTACTGTAAAGACTATGGAATTCTTAACTTATATATATAATGAAGAAAAAATTTTGCCTTATAATATAGAATATGGAGAGATAAATGAGTTATTCAAGAGCGGGAACGCTTATATGATTATCAACAATATCCGGTCTATAAAAGAATATCAGGAAGCCGGATTAAACTTTGGGGTATCAAAAATACCCAGGGCCTGGCAGAGCAATAAATACCCTACGCCTTTAATTTCAGGCCTTGGTTTTATTATAAATTTAAATTGTTACGGCAGTGAATTGGAAGCCGTAAATAAATTCATACAATATATGTTAACTGAAGAGGTACAGATAGACTGGACATCAAATACAGATACTTTTCCGGTTTTAGAGAATATTGATAGAAATGAGAAAATTAGAAATGATGACATAGTTTACGGCGCCTTTCAGCAGGCGAAGTTGTGCCGGGGGAAACCTCATGAAGAACTTATAAGGGTAATAAGAGATGCTATAAGGGATAACGTTAAAAATGTCATATCCGGGGATATGCTGCCCGGGGACGCAGCATTGAAAATTCAGGAAGATGCCCTTAGATTAAGATCCGGCGCTATTTCTGTTGAAGAGGCTGCAGAAGTTGAAGAAACAGAAGAAGCTGTAGATGCTGAAGAAATAGAATAAACATTTAATCTTTTAAAAAATGAGGGAGAATGTGAAATGAGTGAAAATAATGGGTTTAAGTCTTTTTTTATAAGAGGTCTTATCATAATAATGATAGCGATAGTCTTTTTATTTATCGGGGGAGCGCTTACGCTGGGTATTCTGTCTGTAATAAATAAAGTATCTCCATCGGATTTGCTTAAAGGCTTTACTGGTAATGAAGAACAGGTTACGCCTGAACAAAAAACACAGGAAGATGAATTAGTAGAAGAAGAGGCAGGCGCGGCAGGACTAGACGAAAAACGGGAAGGCAGTGAGCTTTTACTTGAAGAATTTGATAAAGCAATAAATGAAGTTGTAGAAGGTATTACTCCCTCAGTTGTAAATATAAGAGTCACTATAAAAGTCCAGGATATATTTGGGCAGATACAGGAAGAAGAGGGAATAGGTTCTGGAGTAATTTATACTGAAGATGGTTATATTATCACCAATAATCACGTAGCCGGAGATGCTGAGAAACTTATGGTTACCCTATATGATGGCAGCAATTATCCCGCAGAACTGGTAGGAGCAGATGAAAATACTGATGTGGCAGTTATAAAGATAGAAGCGGATAACCTTAAAAACGCCAGCTTCACCTCAATAGATAGTGCAAAAGTAGGGGACCTGGTTATTGCAGTAGGGAGTCCTTTCGGGCTTCAGCAAACTGTAACCATGGGATTAATAAGTGCGAAGGGAAGGGATATTTCAGTTTCACAGGAAACGCTTCCCATGGTTAACCTGATACAAACTGATGCCGCAATAAATCAGGGCAATAGCGGCGGTCCGCTGGTAAATTCAGCTGGGCAGGTAATAGGTATTAATACTTTAATATTTTCTCCATCAGGAGCAAGTGCAGGAATAGGATTTGCTATACCCAGTGACACAGTAGTCAATATTGCAGAACAAATCATAAAATTCGGCAAAGCAAGGATTCCTTTTATAGGTATAGAGATGGAAGAAAACAAAACGGACATAATTGGAGTGTACATTAAAAATGCCACAGAGGGATATCCTGCAGAGAAGGCTGGAATAAAATCCGGAGATATAATCACTGAATTTGATGGGGTGGAGGTGCAAAATCCTTTAGAATTGATTGCGCAGATCTTAAGACGCGATGTAGGAGATGTAGTGAATATAAAAATATATAGGGATGGAGAGTATTTAAATATCACCCTGGAATTGGTTGAGAGTCCAGTAACAGAGAATGTTGACTAGGCAGCTTTAAAAAGAGGAAAGCGTTGGAAAAATATAATAAGGGAAGTAAATATAGAGAAATAGATGAAAGAGTATTAGTTGCAAGATCAAAAAAGGGAGACAAGGCTGCGTTTGAAGGGCTGGTTAAGCAATTCTCAAAATATGTCTATACAACTGCTTTTTTTATTTTAAGAGACACCCATGAAGCAGAGGATGTAAGCCAGGAAGTATTTGTAAAAGTATACCTGTCCATAAAGGGTTTTAGAGGACTTTCAAGTTTTAAAACCTGGATAAGGAAACTTACAGTAAATACCTGTATTGACAAACTAAGGCTGTACTCAAAAATAAAAGATAAAAAAGTTAGCCTGGATAAAATAACCGAGGAGCATGAAGTAGTTTTTACAAAATTCAGCCAGAGCCTTGAAAAAAGTTTTTTTAATAAAGAGACGGTAAAAAAAGTATTGAAAATTATAGTAAATCTCGATGAAAGTTACCGGATTCCAATAATTTTAAGGGACCTGCAGGATTACAGCTATAGAGAAATTTCAGAACTAACAGGTAAACCTATTGGAACGGTTAAGACAAATATACACCGGGCAAGGAAAATGATAAAAGAAAAAATGAAAATGTATAGATGATAAAATAATGAGTTGAAACAAAAAAAACTAATTTTAATCTAATATACAGGGATTTAAAATCTTATAGAAATTATTTATTATGAATAATATAAATAGATATTTAAAAATTGCAAAAGATGCTGTTATAAAGCCTTCTGAAGATATAGATAAAAAAATAATAGATAGGATATCTCATATCGGCAAGTCAGATGAAAAACTATTGGATGAAAAGTTTATAGATTATTTAAAAAAAAGCAATTCAAGGTTATATATGACTATTGAAAAAATTAAAAACAATCCCGGAGCTTTTGCAACTGTGGTAATAGCTGTATTTTTTATTATTATTTTTATTGCTTTTATGATTAAAGTATTTTTGAGCGAGGGAAAAACTGGTGGGAAAAACAATAGGTTATCTTCTCCTAAAGATGATACTCAACAAGAATAACGCCACTATGATTATCCAGAACCAGGGATTGGTAAGCAGATTCCTTAAAGGTTCATATCCTAAATTACCAAAAACTCTTATGAGAAAATCTTCCAGCCAGGTATATATAATTTCAAATAGTGATCGCATATTTTCCATTGTAAAGAAATCTTTTATGGATTCCATAATTTATAAATTCTATCGTTTATTTGATATTTTGTAAAATTAATAAAATAATTAGGAAGCATCTATTATTTTGTAATAAATAATTGCAGTAGCTTTTGTAGCGAAGCAATAGCCACAAGTTTTATAGGAAGCTGAGATATACTGTAAAGAAAACTTTAATATATAAAGTTTTAGTATTTTAGTTTATGGGAACTAAGATTTAACCAGAAATATTAAAGGATAAGATGTTATATCAAAAAATACTTATTGGATTTGGTTCAGTAGTAGCAGTAATTATTATTATATATTTGTTTTCAGCTATTTATGAATTTCTGACCCAGTCATACCATGTATATTATCCAAAAAAAGAAATTACGGCCACTCCTTTTGATATAAAGTTGTATTTTGAAGAAATCATTTTCAGTTCTTCTGACGGCGTAAACCTTTCTGGCTGGTTTGTGCCGGCAAGAAATAGTAAAGGGGTGATATTGGTTTTACATGGGAATGGGGAGAATATTTCAACCAGGCTTACCTTTATAGATTATTTCAATAGAAAACTGGGGCTGTCTGTTTTTATAATTGATTACCGCGGATACGGTAAGAGCGAAGGCAGGCCAAATGAGAAGGGAACCTATCTGGATGCCAGGGCAGCCTGGGAATATTTAACAGGTTATAAGAAAATAAGACCTCAGGATATCATAGTTTTTGGGCGGTCTCTGGGCGGCCCTATTGCAGCCTGGCTGGCTAAAGAGGTAAAGGCGAGAGCGTTAATTTTAGACTCTACTTTTACTTCAATCAAGGATATCGCAGCTGAGCTGCACCCCTATCTGATGGTAAGAAAATTCTTCAAATTTGACTATCCTACTATTGATTATTTAAAAGGCGCAGGCATTCCGGTATTGATTATCCACAGCAGCGAAGATGATTATATTCCATTTTCCCATGCAATAAAGCTATATAATGCCGCTAATGAGCCCAGACAATTCCTTGAGATAAAAGGCAAACATGATGACAATTACATAAAGTCAGAAGAAATCTATATAGAGGGAATAAGATCTTTTATCTCCAGATATTAAAAAGATTACAGAATTTCTTTTTTCATATATATCCAGTCCCGGTATCCGGTATACCTTTCTGCTATACACGAAGACCTTACCACCAGTTGATTAAACCCTAATTTTTTATACAGGTTATAGGCATTTTTATTCTTGCCGGCTACCCAGAGTTTTAAGACACTTTTTCTATATCTTTTTGCAAAATCTTCTACAAAGGACAGCATTTTTTTGGCTATGCCTTTTCTTCTACTATTTATATCAACTGCAACATTGTCAATATAGATAGTCTTGCTGTCTATTTTGGGAGCCTCCAGGAAGGTTAAGATAAATGCCTTGACTGCTCTAAAGAAACCCAGGTATTTAACAAAGGTCCGAAAATTTCTGGTATAGCTTTTAATGTTTTCTCTGGTTACTATCTCAACGATTCCAACTATTTTCCCATCTATTATGGCATTGTAATATCTTCCGGTATCAATGTTTGTAGTAATTTCTGATTTAATGACACTGTATGCAGCATCTTTGTTACTGCCGAATATAAATTTTATTTTTTCGAAAAATGCATCAAATTCTATTTTAAGATAACTATCAAGGTCTTCTAATTTTAAATTACTTATCCGGATATTATGGGAATTGCTGTTTTGATTTTTAAAGTTATTCATTTGATAAAATTTTTTTATCAAGTAGCCTGCGGGCTTTTTGAAGATACTTCCGATTGGTCAAAAGTTTTACTCCTCTTATACTCTGTAAGGAGATAATGCTCTGCCCGGCATCATCTGAAAATATCTCGGCTTTTATATCAAAACTTTCCAGGTAACTTTTAGCTATTTCCGCTTCTATCCTGGAATTAAAAGTTTTAATTGTAGATAACCTGTCCATATTATGCATTTAATTTTTGTTAATTATAATAAAGTTTTAGACTCTTGACTAATTTTTAGACAGATTAGAAGAAATAAAATTATAGCACATCCATTGTACTTATAATACTACAATACTTACGAATACTATACATGCAACTTTTGTTTGAAGAATTAACATCTATGATATAAACTAGTTTTAAAGCTCTGGCAACCGCAAACTTTAAATGTTGCCGGAAATTTATTTTAACTTATAGGTTATATAAAATACGAAAGTTTTTATGATAAAAAAATCACTTCTTTTAAAAATTTATGAAGCAGCCAGTATGCAGAGATGGAATGACCAGATCCGCACAATTGAGCTTACGGAGCTGGATAAACAGGCCCATAAGATGGTTGTTGCTTATATTCTGGGAAGATGTGAAGAGGATATAAATGCCGGGAAAGTTAACTGGCTTGAAATAATAGAATGTGGATTATTCGAGTTTTTAAAAAGAATTATTCTAACTGACCTGAAACCACCCTTGATTTACAGGATAAAAGAAGATAAAAAGCAGTATGAAAAGCTGAACTGCTGGGTTTTTGAGAGAATCAGCCCTTTAGCAAAGCAGATAGGAAAAAGCTTTAATTTACGTCTTAAAAAATATCTACTGGAGGAGGAAGAAACTCTTGAAAAAAAGATTGTAAATGGGGCACATTTCTATGTAACGAAGTGGGAGTTTGATATTATTAAATCAGCAAATCCCAGAGTTTATTTAATTGAAGAGATTGTTGAAAGCATTTCACAGGAGAAGAGTAAATATCACAATTTGAGGTGCATGAAGGTTTTTATGGAAAAAAGAAACTTAATGGATTTTGCTGATATATGTGGGCAGCTTCGGTTCCAGCAAAGATGGAGTCATCTTTACCGGATTCCAAAAACTTCAGTATTGGGTCATATGTTGATTGTTGCTATATTTTCATTCCTGTTCTCTTATGTAACAAGATTGGACAGAGAAAATTGTATAAATAATTACTTTACAGGACTCTTTCATGACCTTCCGGAAGTTTTAACCAGGGATATAATTAATCCTGTAAAAAAATCAGTGAAAGGGCTTGATGAACTTATAAAGGATTATGAAGTTGAGGAGATGGAGAAAAAAATATATAAATTAATTCCTGAGGGCTGGCAAAATGATATAAGGATGTTTACGGAAGATGAGTTTTCTGATACCAGCAAGAGAAATGGTGAACTGGTTAAGGCATCCGATGATCTGGCTGCATTTATAGAAGCATATCTTGCTTTAAAAAATGGTATAAAAAATGAGGACCTGATTTATGCTAAAAATAAATTAACCCGGAAGTATAAATCCAGGAATATTGCAGGTATAAACTTCGGAGAAATTTATGCTGACTTTGATTGAGTAGATTAATTTCATGAATAGAAAAATTATCATATCTAAATCAAAATATCTGGCAGGGCTGCAGTGCCTGAAATATTTATGGTACCAGGTCAATGCCTCCGAAGAGATCCCGGGACCGGATTTTACAGCCCAGTTTATTTTCAATCAAGGGATGCTGGTAGGTGAATATGCAAAGAAGCTTTATCCCGGGGGAATTGACCTGGGAAAGATAGGTGATTTAAAAGAACAACTGGTAAAAACTTCCGAACTCTTGTCCGGGAGAAAACCTCTGTTTGAAGCAAGCTGCAGTTCCGGGTGTGTTTATAGCAGAGCTGATATACTGGTGCCGGCAGATACAGACAGATGGGATATTATTGAAGTTAAAAGCTCCACCCGGCTTAAAGAGGATTATATCTATGATGTTTCATTTCAGAAATACTGCCTGGATAAAGCCGGAGTTAAAATCAGGAAATGTTATCTTGCCAATATTAATAATCAGTATATAAGAAAGGGAGATATTAATCCCGGGCAATTATTTAAAAAAACTGACATTACAGTGGAGGTAGGAGAGTTCCTTATTGGAATAGAAGATAGAATTGAAGAGATGCTGGAGGTTGCAGCTAGAACCAGTCCTCCGGAAATTCTTATCGGCAAGCACTGCAACGAGCCATACAGCTGTCCGCTTAAGGATAGATGCTGGAGATTCTTACCTGATAATCATATTTTTAATCTATATGGAAGTAAAGACAAAGCCGCCGGGCTTTTCAATAAAGGAGTTCTTTCCATTAAAGACATTCCTGACTGGTATAATTTAAATTTTAAACAAAAAATACAGCTTGAATGTGCAAAAACTGAAAAACCAAAAATAAATAAAAGTGAAATATTAAAATTTATAAACAGCCTGGAATACCCCCTGTATTTTCTTGATTTTGAGACTTTCTCTACCGCCATCCCCTTATATGAGGGAGTAAGACCTTACCAGATAATTCCTTTTCAGTATTCCATACATATACTGGATGCTATTGACAGCCAACCCAGCCACTATGATTTTCTGGCTGAAGGAGCTGAAGATCCAAGAGAAGAACTTCTGTTAAACTTAAAGTACAAGATAGATGAAACAGGAAGCATAATTGTTTATTATGAATCATTTGAAAGGGGAGTCCTAAAAGAACTGGCTGAAGCTTTTCCTGACTACAGTCAGTGGATTGATTCGATTCTTACCAGGATAGTTGACCTCTATAAGCCTTTTGGTAATTTTCATTATTACCATTCTTCCCAGAAGGGGAGTGCATCAGTAAAAAATGTTCTTCCGGCAATTACCGATTTAAGTTATGAGGGAATGGAGATAGCTGATGGTATGGCAGCGAGTGTATATTTTCTTTATATCTGCGGGAATTATGATATCAACGAAAGCCGCCCTGCAAAGGAAGAAGTCGAAAAAGTAAGAAAATCACTCATAAAATACTGCGGAATGGACACCGGGGGGATGATACATATACTAAGAGCGCTGGTGAAAGAAGTT
>SOKC01000046.1 GCA_004376325.1 Actinomycetota bacterium
AATATTAAAAGGAACTGATTAAATGTTTGAAAGATTCACAGAGAGAGCAAGAAAAGTAGTGGTCAAGGCTCAGGATGAGGCTAGATTTTTAAAACAGAACTATATAGGTACCGAGCATATTCTCCTTGGCTTAATTGACGAAAAGGAAGGAATTGCTGCCAGGGTTTTTTATGAATTGAATATTACTTTTGAAGATATCAGGTCGGCAGTAAAAGAGGTAGTTACTGAAGGGACTTCTGAATCTTACGAACATATTCCCTTTACTCCGAGAGCTAAGAAAGTTTTAGAATTATCTTTAAGAGAAGCTCTTCAAATGGGGCATAATTATATAGGTACAGAGCATATACTGCTGGGGCTCTTAAGAGAAGGGGAAGGAGTGGCAGCAAGAGTTTTAAATAGCATGGGAATCACTCTGGATAATGTAAAGGAAAAAGTAAAGGAACTTCTAAGTAAGCAGCCTCATTATTTAGAACCAGAAAGAACCCTGTCCGGTAAAAGTCAGAAAAAGGTGCTTAAGATGCTGCTGCAGTATGGAAGGGATTTAACTTTACTGGCTCAGGAGGGCAAACTTGATCCTTTGATTGGGAGAAGGAAAGAAATTGACAGAATAATTCAAATACTTTCCAGAAGAACCAAAAATAATCCTATTCTTATAGGAGACGCAGGAGTAGGAAAAACTGCAATTGTTGAAGGACTGGCGCAATTCATCTGTTCAAAAAAGGTTCCTTCAAATCTTTCCGATAAGAAGATATTTACCCTTGATCTGGGGGCTTTAATTGCCGGTTCAAGATATAGGGGAGATTTTGAGGAAAGACTAAAAAAGGTGCTGGCTGAAATTAAGGATGACGGAGATATCATACTTTTTATTGATGAGGTTCATACTCTGGTGGGCGCTGGCGCTGCTGAAGGCGCTATCGATGCTGCAAGTATCTTGAAGCCTATGCTGTCAAGGGGGGAAATTCAAACTATAGGTGCTACAACTGTTAATGAATATCGTAAGTATGTTGAAAAGGATAAAGCCCTGGAAAGAAGATTCCAGCCAATTTTCATAAATGAACCTACTGTATATGAAACTATTGAAATTTTAAGAGGGCTGAAAGGCAGATATGAATCTTTTCATGGACTTAATATAACTGAAGATGCCATAGTGTCAGCTGCAAAATTGTCCCACAGGTATATTAGTGACAGATTTCTGCCCGATAAAGCTATTGACCTGATAGATGAGGCAGCATCCAGGGCCAGGGTAAGAACTCTTACAACTCCTCCTGATTTGAAGGAGCTGGAAGCAAATATTGAAAAAATCGCAAGTGAAAAGAAGAAGGCTATAGGATCACAGGATTTTGAGAAAGCGGCGCAGATGCGTGATAAAGAGAAACAACTTATTAAGGAAAAAAGGGAAATAGAAGAGGTTAAAATTAGAACCAAAAAAGTCGATAAGGAAGTAGTAGGTGAGAATGAAATAACAGAAATATTATCCAACTGGACCGGTATCCCGGTATACAAACTAACTTCAAGTGAATCTTCTAAACTGCTTGGAATGGAAGACGAGCTTCACAAGAGGGTTATTGGTCAGGATGAAGCTATAAAAACAGTATCCAAAGCCATCAGGCGGTCACGTTCCGGTCTAAAAGACCCCAAAAGGCCGATCGGCTCTTTTATGTTTCTTGGACCTTCAGGTGTGGGAAAGACTGAACTTGCTAAAACAATAGCAGAATTCTTATTTGATAAAGAAGAAGCTTTGATACAGGTTGATATGTCTGAGTATATGGAAAAGCATTCCGTATCGAAACTGGTCGGTTCCCCTCCCGGATATGTGGGTTATGATGAAGGCGGACAGCTGACTGAAATGGTGAGAAGAAAACCATACAGTGTAATACTGCTGGATGAAATTGAAAAGGCGCATCCCGATGTTTTTAACATACTGTTGCAAATTTTTGAGGAAGGACGCCTTACCGATTCCCAGGGTAAGAGAGTGGATTTTAAAAATACGGTGATTGTAATGACTTCTAATCTGGGAGCAAGGGAAATACAAAAAAGTACTCCAATGGGATTTAAGATAATAAATACCGAAGATCTTTCCTATGACGAAATAAAAGAAAAAGTGATGAGTGAACTAAAACAGGCTTTCAGACCTGAATTCTTGAACAGGGTTGATGAAGTAATAGTATTTCATAAATTACAAAAGCAGCAGGTTTACAATATTATGGATCTGATGATATCCAGGGTACAGCAACAGCTTGAACTTCAAGGGATTACAATAGAGCTTAAAAAAAACGCAAAGGAATTGTTACTGGAGAAAGGCTATGACTCTTCAATGGGCGCCAGACCTATGAGAAGGTGCATACAAAATCTGATAGAGGATCCTATTTCTGAAAAATTAATAAGCGGGGAGATAAAATCCGGGCAGAAGATTGAAGTAAGTGCCAAAGATAAGAAAATGCACTTTGATATTAAGAAACTGAACCGGAGCAGTGTATTAAAAGTTTGATTTTGCAGGACGAATGAATAAAAAAAGTGGAGAATTATTACTAGATTGCTTGAAAAAAATAGCTCCCGGAACGGAGCTCAGGATGGGGATAGAATATATACTTCAGGGGAAAACAGGCGGACTGATTGTTGTAGGAGATTCGGAAGAGGTATTGAAGCTGGTTAATGGAGGATTTTATATAGGGTGCAGTTTCTCACCAGCAAAATTCCATGAGCTTGCAAAAATGGATGGGGCTATTATATTGAGTTCTGACGGTAAGCGGATCTTATATGCCAATACCCAACTTTTTCCCAATCCAGACATTAAAACTTCTGAAACAGGTACAAGACACAGGACTGCAGAAAGAGTAGCAAAACAAACCAATACCCTGGTCATTTCTATTTCTATGAAAAGGGGTGTGGTTACCATATATAAAGGTGATATAAAGTATATGCTTGAGGAATCAAGGGTAGTTCTATCCAAAGCAAATCAGGCATTACAAACACTTGAAAAGTACAAGGAAGGGCTGGATAAACTTACATTTAATTTAACCGTGAGAGAACTCGAAGATCTAGTAACACTTTTTGATGTAGCCGGCGTGCTTCAAAGATCAAGCATCGTACAGAGAACCGAAAAGGAAGTTAAAAAATATATATATGAGTTGGGAGTAGAAGGCAGGCTCTTAAACATGCAAGTTGAAGAATTAATGGCGAATATAGTGAATGATTCTTTGAATATTATAAGTGATTATGCGCATTCGGACATTGGCGCTGAGCCGTTTGAAGTGAAAGACAGGATAAATCTGCTAAGTGAAGAAGAGCTACTTGAGTTAAGCAACATTGTGAAAATTTTAGGTTATGATGTTGAAGGTAGTTTAAAGGAATTTAACATACATCCCAAAGGACTCAGGATTGTTTCTGAAGTTAGAAGACTTCCCCAATCAATTGTTACCAATTTAATTGATAAGTTTGGTAATTTAAAAAATATTCTAAATGCAAATGTGGATGAATTGTCTGAAGTTGCAGGAATGGGAAAAATTAGGGCCAGATCTTTATACGACAGGCTGAAAAAGTTTTCTGAATATTATTTATATAACGAACTGTATAATAAAAAAGGAGGAGTAACCCCAAAAATTAAAATATAGCATTTATTAGAATTATTTTAATTATTAAACTTATATATTCTACAGTTAGCAGGTTTTTCAAAAAAATAATAGTGATGATAATTTATGAATGTAGCGATAATTACAGCAGCCGGAAAGGGTACCAGGCTAAAAGGCAATATCAGCAAGCAGTTTGTGAACATCTATGGAAAACCAATATTAGCTCATACTATTACTGCTTTTCAAAGATCTTCAAAAATAAAAGAAATATATGTTTCAATTCCCAAAGATTATCTGGAATCATGTCAAAAAAGTATAATTGAAAAGTATTCCTTAGATAAAGTAAAAAAATTAGTTATTGGCGGCAGCAGCCGGCAGGAATCTGTTTATAATGCTCTTATTGAGATACCTTCATCCACTAAATTAGTGTCTATTCATGATGGTGTAAGACCGCTTATCACCCCGGAAGAGATTGATCTTTTAATTAATACATTAATAAAGGAAAACAGAAAAGACCCTGGAGTGAAAGGTGTAATAATGGCAGAATCTGCGCGAGAAACTGTAAAAGTAATTGGTAAAGGTACTGTTGATAAGACTATTCCCAGGGGTACAGTCTGGCATGCCCAAACTCCACAGACTTTCTTTTACAAAAATATTTTAGAAGCTCATAATAAAGCCAGAGAGGATAATTTTATGGGCACAGATGACGCTTCGCTGATGGAAAGAATGAATTGGAAGGTTAGTGTGGTAAGAGGCAGGCATGAGAATATAAAAATTACAACTCCCCTTGACTTATTTCTGGCAGAGCTTATTATGACCAGAAATGGCAGGAGATAATTAATAAGATATAAAAAGTATAATGTAGAAAGATTAACCTTTTATGAAAGTCGGATTAGGATTTGACGTTCATGCCTTTAAGGCTGGTAGGAAATTAATAATCGGGGGTGTAAAAATAGACTATCCTGTAGGACTGGCAGGACATTCTGACGCTGATGTTTTGGTGCATGCCATAATGAATGCTATTTTAGGAGCATGTGGGCTGGGAGATATAGGAATTCATTTTCCGGACAGTGATGTGAAGTATAAGGATATATCCAGCCTGCTGCTGCTGGAAGAAGTTAGAAAAAAGATGGAGGAAAAGGGTTTTGGCATTGTCAATATAGATTCAATTTTAATAATGCAGAAACCGAAAGTCTACCGGTACTTTCCAGAAATGAAAAAGAATATAGCTGAAGCTTTAAAAATAGATGATGATAAGGTAAATATAAAGGCAACAACCACAGAGGGTCTTGGATTTTGCGGAAGAGAGGAAGGAATTGCTGCAGAGTGTGTGGTCCTATTGGAATTAAAATAAGATTTTATATAGAGAAGAATCACTGGAGTAAAAATGATACCCAGGTTTAGATTTGCGCCATCTCCCACTGGAGGTTTGCATGTAGGGACAGCGAGAACTGCTCTGTTTAACTGGCTGGCTGCAAGGAGTATGGGCGGAAAATTAATTTTAAGAATTGAGGATACTGATATAAAAAGGTCCACTGCTGCCTATGAAAAATCCATAATAGAAGATTTGAGGTGGTTTGGTCTGGACTGGGATGAGTTCTACAGGCAGAGTGAGAGGATCGGGATATATCAGAGATTTGCCCGGAAGCTGCTGGATGAAAATAAAGCCTACAGATGTTTCTGCACCCCAGAGAGGCTGGAAAACCTTAAAAAGAGACAGTATGCTGAAGGTATGATGTCAAAATATGATAACCAGTGCAGGGAGCTGAGCGGCGAGGAGATTGAAAAGAATTTAAGACAGGGCAAGGAATTTGCCATAAGGTTTAAAGTAGAAGATGGCAAGGAAATCAAATTTTGTGATTTAATAAGAGGGGAGATAAGCTTCAGGTCTGAAGTCATTGGAGATTTTATAATTATTAAATCCAATGGCACTCCTTCCTATAATTTTGCTGCAGTGGTAGATGACGGTGATATGAAAATTACCCATGTGCTGAGAGGTGAGGACCATATAACCAACACCGCAAGACAGATTTTATTGTTTAAAAGTCTGGGTTCCAGCCCGCCTTCTTTTGCACATTTATCAATGATTCTTGGAAAAGACGGCTCGAAATTAAGTAAAAGACATGGAGCTACCACTATTTCTCAGTTCAGGGAAGAAGGATACCTGGCTGAAGCTATTGGAAATTATCTTTCAATACTTTCATGGGCTCCAGGGGATGGCGAGGAAATATTTGGTATCAGGGATATTGTGGGTAAATTTAAAATACCTGATATATCAAAAAGTCCGGCTATCTTTGATGTGGATAAGTTAAAATGGATAAATGGTATTTATATCAGAAGAAAATCTACTGAAGAGCTGGCCAGGTTATGTATCCCTTATTTAATCAAGGAGAAGATAATAGATAAAAAAGATCTGGGAAATGAAAAGGTCACCGGTAAAATTTTAAAAGGTGCCAGTGCATTCCGGGATAACCTGAAAGTTTTAAATGAATTTCCTCAGTATATAGAGGATTTTTTTGGAGAAAAAATTGCAGGTTACAGCAAAGACGCAGTTGAAATTTTAACACTGGATACATCTATAGTAGTTCTGCAGAATTTCCTGGGAAGGCTTGAAAGCGAACTTAGATCTTTTGACAATAATAAGGATGTAGATTTTAATGAAGAGAAGAGCAAAAACCTCATCAATATGATAGGGAAAAGCTTAAAAGAGTTAAAAATAAAAGGTAAATTTTTATATATGCCTATAAGGGCATCTATTACCGGAAAAACTCATGGTCCGGAACTGCCAATGGTTATCTCTATATTGGGTTTAAAAAATTGTATACAAAGGGTCAATCAGACATTAGAATATATAAAAAATAATAAATAATAAATTATGACCGATTGGACGAGTTATGGGACTGATAGCTGAATTAAAAGACCTTGTAAAATCTGCAAAAGAGAGAGATCCTGCTGCAGTAAGCACTCTTGAAATTTTGTTTACTTATTCCGGGGTGCATGCGGTTATAAATCATAGAATTGCTCACTGGCTTTACAAGCGGAGAGTACCTTTTATTCCTCGCTGGATATCCCAGTTCAGCAAATTTCTTACCGGGATTGAGATTCATCCTGGAGCAAAAATTGGCAAGGGGTTCTTTATAGACCATGGTATGGGAGTAGTAATAGGAGAAACTTCAGAAATTGGTGACAATGTTACCTTATATCAGGGAGTAACCCTGGGTGGAACCGGCAAAGAAAAGGGAAAGCGCCACCCTACAGTTGGAAATAATGTGGTTATATCCGCAGGAGCAAAAGTACTGGGTTCAATTGAAGTTGGAAATGATGTAATTATCGGAGCAGGAGCGGTAGTTATAAATTCTGTCCCTGACAGGTGCACAGTGGTAGGTGTCCCGGGAAGGATTGTAAGAGTTGGAGGGGAAAAGGTACTTTCAGATGAGTTTCACAGAATGAATTTACCCGACCCTGTAAGCGAGATTTTAAGTGACTGCTGCGCCAGGATAGATTTTCTGGAAAAGGAATTAAAAAAGATTAAAAAAGAAAAAAAGTAATGTCTGCAGCTGGATAATCCCGTCCGCACCGGTTTTAAATAATTAAAATCAATGGTAATCTGTATGCCAGGAGGATACTGGTGAGTTTAAAGGTATATAATACTTTGCACCGTAAAAAAGAATTATTCGAACCGATAGAAAAAGGCAAAGTCAGGATGTATGTTTGTGGTCCTACGGTTTATAACTATATATCTATCGGTAATTCCAGACCAATTGTTGTCTTCAATATGGTCAGAAATTATCTGCAGTTTTCAGGTTATAAGGTGGAATACATCCATAATATTACAGATATTGAGGATAAGATAATAAAAAAGGCGGATGATGAGAAAGTAGATTATAAAGTCATAACCACCAGATACATCAAAGCCTTCCTGAAGGATGTTAAAAATCTTGAAGTGGGCGGATTCAGCAAGATGCCTCTGGCAACAGAAATGATTGCAGAGATAATAGATATTATAAAAAAGATCATTGAAAATGGTTATGGTTATGTAGTGGATGGCAATGTTTATTTTGAAGTCAGTAAATTCCCGGCCTACGGAAAACTCTCAGGGCAGGATATCAACGAGATGAAGGATACCGGGGATAATGGTTTTGAAAAAAGAAATAAAATTGATTTTGCCCTATGGAAGAAAGCCAGGGAAGGTGAACCCTCCTGGGGCAGTCCCTGGGGCAGGGGAAGGCCGGGCTGGCATATTGAATGTTCTGCAATGTCAACTACTCTACTGGATCGGAATATTGATATCCACGGCGGGGGAATAGACTTGATATTTCCACACCATGAAAATGAAATTGCACAATCTGAAGCTGCTTTTCCCGGGGAAGGGGATTTTGTCAGGTACTGGATGCATAATGGCATGATTGAGGTAAAGTCAGGAAAAATGTCAAAGTCGCTGGGGCTTAAAAAAAATTGGATTTTAAAAAATCTGCTTAAGAGTTATTCTCCTGATACAATAAAAATGTACATGCTTTCCACGCATTACAGGAGTCCTCTGGAATTCAGCATGGAAAAGCTGGACGAGGCAGGCAGAGCTCTGGAAAAGATTACCAATACCCTTAAGAATATCAAATTTTTAATAGAGCAGAAAGAGGATTTATTCGGCGGGGAAACCAGGGGGGAAGCTGACATACAGGTTATATCCAGGCTGGATACCTTTACCATAGAGTTTGAAGTTAATTTTAAGAATTCTATGGATGATGACTTTAATTCTGCCAGAGCAATCGGAGATATATTTGAATTCATAAAAAATATAAATAACATTATACAAAAACCGGATTTTAAAATTAATGACTCTTTAAAAGGAAGTCTGAGCAGCGCCTGCATAAAGATAAAAGAGCTGGGTCTGGTCCTTGGATTAAATTTTATAAAGGAAGTTTCAAGAATATCGGAAAATATAGAAGCAAGAATAGAAATAACAAAAGAAGAAATAGAAAAACTGATAAAGGAAAGGGAGACTGCCAGGAAGAATAAAGATTATAAGAAAGCTGATGAGATCAGGAATTATCTGCACAGCAAGGGTATTATACTGGAAGACAGAAAAGAAGGCACCATCTGGAAACTGAAGGATAATAGAAATGGGAAGTAAATTACAGTCAGATATAGAGAGAAGAGCTATGCAATTTGATTGATTGCGATTGGTATCCAGGCTATGATATTATAATTTATATAAGGTACAGGAGCAAATTGAGAGAGAAAATTGATACTAAAGATTTAGTAATAGTAGATGGACATAATTTTATATTTAATTTTTTCAAGGCTGACAAATTGAGCAGTGAAAATTTAATGTATCTAAGGGGAAAACTAATAGCGGATCTTACCTGGTATAAAAATCAGAAAAATTGCGATATGGTTGTTGTTTTTGATGCCAGAAATAGCGATAATCCAAGTAGGAGTATCCAGATTGTTGATGATATAAAGGTTATTTATTCAAGAAAAAATGAAACTGCTGATGACGTTATTGAAGAACTGGCAGGTAAGGAAACCGGGTACAGGAGAATATTTGTGGTTACATCTGATTACATGCAGCAGAAAGTGATTTTCAGGAAAAATATTTACAGGAAATCAAGCAGAGAATTTAGTCTGGAGATTAAAGATTTAAAGAATAAAATAAGGGAAAAAATAGACCGCTCTAAAAAAGATTCTGATAAGGTGTTTTTTTCTTTTGAAAACAGGCTGAGTGGAAAGGCAAGAAAGAGGTTTTTAGAACTGCGTAAAAAGTAAAATTAAATGGCTATCCTAAAAAAATTACTTCCACTTTTTATAATAATTTTTCTTATTATTCTTTGCGGCTGCGGTCTGTATTATGATTATGGGGACAGTAGTAGCAGAAGTGATAATGATGCCAGCAGCAGTGGTTTTATGGTAAAGGAAGTAGTAGATGGTGATACCATAATCCTTTCAGATAACAGCAGGGTAAGATTAATTGGAATTAATACTCCTGAGTATGGCATGTATTTTTATGGAGAGGCCAGGGAAGTTCTGGAAGCAATGGTTCTGGGCAGGGAGGTTGTTTTAGAAAAAGACATATCTGAAGTGGATAAATATGGCCGATTGTTAAGATATGTATATATGGATGATCTATTTGTAAATCTTGAGATGGTAAAAAGAGGATTTGCGAATGCATACACCTATCCTCCCGATGTAAAATATACAGAAAAATTTTTAGAGGCAGAACGCTATGCAAGATCAAATAATCTGGGTTTGTGGGAGAAATCAAAAATAGATATTGTAAAGATTGATATCAATTACGATGCCAGCGGTAATGATAATCTAAATTTAAATGATGAATATGTGATAATAAAAAATATTGGAACTGATTCGGTCAATATTTACGGCTGGACAGTAAAGGACAGCGGAACCAGTATCTATAAGTTTGGAAGTTATATTTTTGAGCCCGCCTCTACCATATATCTTTATACAGGAAGCGGCAAAGACGGTGAATGTAAATTTTATTGGGGCAGTTCAAAACCCATATGGAATAATGATCATGACACTCTTTATCTAAGGGGTAAGGAAGGCCTGCTTATAGAAATTTATAATTATTAAGGCTGGTAGTATTAAGGCTTAAAGGAAAAGTTATTTTTAATGCTTCAGGTATTTTATCCCCCCAGATTGACAGTCCTGTTAATATCATGTCAATTCTTCTTCAATGAAATGGGTGTGAATATTTCCTGATATAAAATTTTTATTTTTTATAATCTTTTTATAGAAGGGTATTGTAGTCTTAATGCCTTCTATCCTGAATTCATCCAGGGCTCTTATCGATCTTGAAATTGCCTCCTCCCTGGTGCTATCCCAGACTATCAGCTTGGCTATAAGAGAATCATAGAATGGTGAGACTTCGCAATTTGGACTGATAAAAGTATCCACTCTTACGCCGGGCCCACCGGGCAGAAAACTTTCAGTTATCTTTCCGGGACAGGGCCTGAAATCATTGTCCGGATCCTCTGCATTAATCCTGAACTCTATAGAATGACCCCGTGGATTATAATTTTCTCTCAGATTATCAACCTTCTGGCCGGAAGCTATCTTTATCTGTTCTTTTACAAGATCGATACCGGTTACCATTTCGGTTACAGGATGCTCTACCTGAATCCTGGTGTTTATCTCGATAAAGTAAAAGTTATCTTGATCATCTACCAGAAATTCTATGGTTCCCAGGTTTTTATAATCTATAGCCCTGGCAGCTCTTACTGCAAATTCCCGCATTAATCTGCTAGTTTTGGCGGGAAGATTTACTGCAGGAGCTTCTTCAATGAGTTTCTGGTGTCTTCTCTGAATAGAGCATTCCCTTTCTCCCACACATACGATATTGCCATAATTATCTGCAATAATCTGGAATTCAATATGTCTTGGTTTTGAGATGTATTTCTCAATATAAACCTCACCATTCCCGAAAGAAGACTCTGACTCGGATTTTGCCAGTGGAAAATGATTTTTAATATCTTTTTTATTATTGCAGATCCTCATTCCTTTTCCTCCGCCGCCAAAGGATGCTTTTATGATTACCGGGTAGCCCAGGCGTTTGCTTAACTTCAATGCTGTTTTTATTCTATTTACATTACCGGATGATCCGGGAATAACCGGTATTTTGTTTTTCTTCATGACCTCTATTGCTTTGGATTTATTTCCTGCAAGTGAGATTGCTTCAGCCGGAGGTCCTATGAAGATTAAATTATTCTGGTTGCAGATATCTACAAATCTGGAATTTTCTGCTAGAAATCCATAGCCGGGATGAATGGCATCACATCCAGTAACCTGCGCCGCAGTAATTATATTGTCAATATTGAGATAGCTTTTGGCTGGAGGGGGAGAGCCGATGCAGATACTTTTATCTGAAAGTTTTGTATGGATGGAGTTCTTATCTGCGGTTGAATATGCTGAAACGCTTTCGATACCGAGTTCTCTGCAGGCTCTGATTATTCTTATTGCAATTTCCCCTCTGTTTGCTATAAATATCCTTTTAAACATAAAATTACTTTTTATCTCTCTTTATAATCATTAATGTCTGGTCAAATTCTACAGTATCTTCATTGGAAACCAGAATATCTTTTATCTGGCCGTCATACTCTGAATTAATCTTATTCATAAGCTTCATAGCTTCTATTATGCACAGCGTATCACCTTTTTTAACCCTGCTGCCAATATTTACAAATGGGGAGCTGTCCTGGCTGGATGCGGCATAAAATGTACCTACAATAGGAGATTTGATTTCCACTAAATCGCCAGATTTCTTTTCTGCAAGTTCTGGTTCCTCTTCCTTTCTTGTGTCCTGCTCCGGCAGTCTGAATTTAGGGTTATTTATGGATATTTTTACACCCTCTACTTCCAGCTTTATTTCTTCTATATTACTGCTTTCAACCAGGCTGGTTATTTCCCTTAATTTTTTGATATCAAGATTCTCTAATTTAGCAATTGAATCAGCTCTACTGCCATTGAAGGTAAGTCCTGTTTTGGTAAAATCAAGATCTTTTCCTGCCGGAATTTTTTCCTGGCTGTACTTTTTTTTCTCAAGAAATTTTTTGGTTTTTTCCGGAAAGAAGCAGTAACTTAAAATATCCTCATCTTTATCTGAAAGATTTTCCAGCTCACTCCTGCACTGATCGTAGATATCTTCAACTTCCAGACTGATCTTGCTCTTTTCTTCATCTGCTGTATCTTCTAATTTTTCAAGAATTTTTTTATCTATCTTTCTGGGAAGTTTTCCAAAATATCCCCGTATAAGTTTTTTTATTTCATCGCATAGAATCTCCCATCTAAAGTCAGAAATAACAGTATTCAGTATGGCCTGACTTGCTATAATCTGGCCTATGGGAGTGGAAAGCGAAGGGTTGCCTATTTCGCTTTTTATCCTGAAAACTTCTTCCAGTACAGAATCTATTGCTTTAGTTTCACCAATTTCCTGCAGCTGACTGCTGATACTTGAAATTAGCCACTTTGGGAGAAGGTTTTTATTGGTATTGTTTAGAATAAACTTTGTGGAAAATAAATCCTGCTTTATATACGGATAGATATATTTTTTTATATTTTCACTTAACTGGACCACTTTTGCGCAGTCAAGGTTATGTGAGATGTCTGTATCCTTTAAACTTAAAATGTATGAAAAGACTGTTGGGCTGTAGTCATTATATGAAGAGGGCAGAAGGCTCAAGTCCACTCCATCACAACCATTAGTGCACGCTTCAAAATAATTTAATATTTGAAGCCCCCTTAAGTTTGAAGCACAAAGAAATTTGGGAATTTCAATTTCGCTGCTCAAGCTTGCAAAAAGCTCTGCTGCTTTTTTAGGAAGCATTGTCGATTCGGCGTCTTTTATGCATATGCTGGTGCAGCCATAGCTTATTAGCTTTTTTGCAGTTTTTATATAGAAGCCGGTATCCTGCAGATCGTCGTATATTATAGTCCCCTGACACCCTGCGCCATTTTCTATGACTGTAGATATGGTATATTTTAAATTTTCCAGGTCATTTAATGAGTCGTATACCCTGAATATATCAATCCCGTTTTTTGCGCACTGCTTTATAAATCTTTTAATAATAGTTTTTGAATAAACTTCCAGTCCTACAAGGTTTCTTGCTCCTATAAGTATCTGCAGTGGAGTGGATGGAATCTTATTTTTAATATAAGAAACAACCTCAAGCGGTGTCATATTAAGACTGCTTTCAAGTATTTTTTCAAAGCTTGAACCGCCCAGTATCTCAAGGCTGTCATATTTTATACTGTTGAAATGTTCTAGAATGATATCGAATGTTCGGGTATCTATATTCCTCAGGTCCGTATTCTGGAATATATCCCTTATGGTGATGTCGTTTATTTTAATCTTTCTCATTTTTTAATCTTGTTTAAATTTAGAATAGAAAGTGCAATAAGAATTTTTAGAAAATCTATTGCTATAAAAGGCTGTGTGCCTAATTTCCAGGTCCTGGTCAGTGTATCTGAAATTGATTGAGTGCCTGTTAGGCTAAAGAGGCAGCCAAATAGATGAATGAATCCAAAAAGATGAATCACTACCACTCCGGCAAGACAGGAAATGAAACCGGCAAATAAATTTCTTAAAGGATTATTATTTATCCTTTTGCCTGAATTTTCATATAAATATCCGGTGACAAATGCAGCAACCATAAATCCAACTATATATCCGCCTGTTGGCCCAGTCAGGGCAATGGCTCCGTTTTTAAACCCGCTGAAAACCGGAAGCCCCATAAGACCCATAAAAACATATATAGTCTGGCTGGCAAGAGCCCACCTGCTGCCCAGGAATATTCCGGACAGTAATACAGTTAAAACCTGCATGGTAATTGGAACCGGTGTAAAAGGAAGATATACAAATGAATTTGCCGAGATTGCCATAAGGACTGCAAAGGCCAGTGAGAATACCAGATTGGTGGTAATTTTATTGTCATAGGATTTAACTCCTACACCTTTATTTTCTATATTTATTGTATTATTCATAAAACTTCCCATTTATACCTGGATTATAAAAAAATACCTGTCCTTAAAAAGTCATATACTTAAGCTTTAAAGTCTTTTAGGTAAGACGCTCCAATATGTATAAAGTTTCACCGCAAAAATTTACCTCCGGGCTGGCCAGAGCCCAAAATAGTGAAACTATTGGATTATACCCCCGTCTTTCTATAAAATGGTTTTATAATTAATCATAATCGGGGGATTTATGAAATACCTTTTAACCGAAGAACAAAAGATGATAGTGGACATCTGCCGCCAGATTGTAAAGGATAGAATAATTCCTGTAAGAGCTGAAATGGACGAGAAAGAAATATTCCCCTGGGAGATAATAAAGGAGATTGGAAAAAGTGACCTTTTCAGGTTATTTATTCCAGAAGAATATGAAGGTATGGGCACCGGTATTTTTGAAGTATGCCTGGCTACTGAAGAGCTGAGCAGGGGTGATTTGAGTGTTGCCACTTCTTATGCAGCGTCCGGTCTTGGTCTCATACCCATACTTATAGCCGGAAATGAGGAGCAGAAAAAGAAATACCTGCCGCAGCTGGCAAGTGGAGAAAAGCTGGCGGCTTTCGGGCTTACAGAGGCGGAAGCTGGAAGTGATGCCGGAAGTATTAGGACAACAGCTTCAAAAGACGGGGACTTCTATATTTTAAATGGAACCAAACAGTGGATAACTAACGGCGGTGAAGCAGATATTTATACCATTTTTGCTATGACCAACCCTGAAAAAGGGGTTAGGGGCGCAAGCGCTATTATTGTTGAAAAGGGAACCAGTGGTTTTGAATTTGGAAAAAAAGAGGATAAGCTGGGTATAAGGGCTTCTGCTACAAGGGAGCTTATTTTTACCGACTGCAGGGTGCCAAAAGAGAACATACTGGGCAGTGAGGGAATGGGCTTTATAATTGCTATGAGAACTTTTGACCAGTCCAGACCAGCAGTTGGCGCCCAGGCTGTGGGGGTTGCCCAGGCAGCCTTAGAGGAGGCTTTAAATTACTCTAAAGTAAGAAAGCAGTTTGGCACTCCGATATCTTCTTTTCAGGCAATTCAGCATATGCTTGCTGATATGGCTACAAATATTGAAGCAGCCAGAGCACTTGTTTATCATGCGGCAAAAGTAATTGACAGTGGAGAAAAGAATGTTACCAGGCTTTCTTCAATGTCAAAGATATTTGCATCTGATATGGCTATGAAAGTTACTAATGATGCTATTCAGATATTCGGGGGTTATGGTTTTATGAAGGAATATCCTGTAGAGAAGATGATGAGGGATGCAAAGATAACCCAGATCTATGAAGGAACCAATCAAATACTGAGAAATGTAGTTGCCCTTGATATGATAAAAAGGGGAGTGCTCTAAAAACGATCAGGTGGAATGATACCAGTTCTATAAATATTTTAATTAGCTGGGATTTTTTTATTTATATACAGGCAGGTGATTGAAATAAAAATTGCGGTATGCATAAAACAGGTGCCGGGTACCACAGAAATTAAAATTGACCCTGAAACCAATACCCTGATAAGGGAAGGAATAGAGAATATAATAAATCCTTTTGACGCTTATGCTATTGAAGAAGGAGTAAGGATAAGGGAAAGATTCGACGGTGAGGAGGTAGAGGTAATTGCCTTGACTATGGGACCGCCACAGTCTAAAGAGATACTGAAGGAAGCTATATCGGTGGGAGTCGACAGGGCAATTCTTCTTTCGGACAGGGCATTTGCGGGAGCTGATACCTGGGCTACTTCCACCACTCTTGCAAAGGCTATAAATAAGATCGGAGACTGCAGGCTGATTATACTTGGCAAGCAGACTTTAGATGGAGATACTGGCCAGGTGGGACCGGAACTTGCGCAGAGACTGGACATTCCCTTTATAGGATATGCCAGCGGCATACTTGAAATTAACAGAAATAAGATGAAGGTCAAGAGGCTTATGGAAGACAGGTATGAGACTTTCGAAATAAATCTGCCTGCTGCAATATCAGTGGTAAAGGATATCAATACTCCCAGGGTTCCATCACTCCGGGGAAAGATTAAAGCAAAAAGTGCGGAAATACCGGTCTGGGATGCAGCCAGATTGGAAGCAGATGAAGATGAGGTGGGGCTTTCCGGCTCCTATACACAGGTGGTAAAGATATTCACCCCGAAAATAAAGCATGAGATAAAAATGATTGAGGGCAGCACCGGGGAGCAGGTTGAGCAGTTGTATAAAGAGTTAAAAGAATTAAATGCGATCTAGCAGGAGGACTTGCTGTTTATGGAAATTAAAGTAAATGAAGAGACTTGTAACGGATGCAGCCTTTGCAAAAAAGTCTGCCTGTATGATGCTATTGAAATAGTTGACGGCAAGGCAATAGTTAATGAGAATTGCGTATTCTGTGGAGCCTGTATTGAAGTCTGTAAGCTTAATTCCATAGAAATTACAGGACTTGCCGAAGAGAAAAAAGATTTTTCAGATTACAGTGGAGTATGTGTATATCTTGAAGCTAATGGCGACAGGGTAACAGATGTGGGGTTCGAGCTTGTAAGTGAAGGCAGAAAACTTGCCGGTCAACTGGGAGTAAAGCTTTCTGCGGTTGCCATCGGCAGCGGTATTGAAAAGAGCGCGCTGGGGGCTTTCCAGTACGGTCTTGATAAGCTTTATCTTATAGATAATCCTGTTTTTTCCGATAATCTTGATGATATTTTTGCAAAAGCTCTGGCGCAGGTAATAACGAGGTATAAGCCCGAGATATTTCTGGCAGGAGCAACCTGGTTTGGAAGGACTCTTATTCCAAAGGTTGCCGCCATACTGAAAACGGGACTAACTGCTGACTGCACAGGGCTTGAGATAGATAAGGAAAAGAAGATACTTCTTCAGACCAGGCCGACTTTCGGGGGAAATATTCTGGCAACCATCATTACCAGGAATGCAAGACCACAGATGGCAACGGTTAGGCCTCATGTTATGGAAAAGAAGAAGATTGAAGAGGGAAAAGGGAATTATAAAGACAGGATTGAATATATAGATATAGATGAGTCCAATTTTAAGAGCAAATATAAGCTTATTGGCACAGAAAAAGAGCTTAATGAGAATATAAACATTACCGATTATGATGTGGTCGTATCCGGCGGCAGGGGACTGGGCGGAAGTGAGAAGTTTTCAATGCTTAAGGAGCTTGCGGACCTTATGGGAGGAGTGGTAGGAGCATCAAGAGCAGCAGTTGATTCAGGCTGGATATCCTACCCTCATCAGGTAGGGCAGACAGGAAAGACGGTCAATCCCAAACTTTATATTGCCTGCGGCATATCCGGAGCAATCCAGCATCTTGCCGGGATGCAGACCTCTGATATTATTATTGCTATAAACAAAGATCCAGGGGCCCCCATCTTTAAAGTGGCTAACTATGGAATAGTAGGGGATATATTTGAAGTAGTTCCTATGTTGATAAAGAGATTGAGGGATGGGAAGGAATTGGTGTAGTTTTTATTGGTTAATAAGTATATTCAGGTTAGCTCAAATTATTATCTTAAAAGGTTCGAGTCCTAATCGGGGAGCCAAGTTTGATTTACTGCCATTTTTAAGGTAATTTTGGGCTCGGATAAGGCTTAAAATGGGGCTAATCTTAGCGGTTCGAAATTCATTATTTTCAAGATATATACCTTCCGGAAATAGTAGTTCCTGAAACTGTCTTTTTTTAGATGTATCTAGATTTTGCCATAAGCTTGATAGATTAAATACAAAATTTTTTCCATATTCAATTAATTGATCTACATTTAATAATCCATTTTCATAATCACTTAACTCAATTTTTTTAGATATCATCTCAGTTTCAATTTCATTTAATTTATTGTGGTATGTATCTTTAGAAAATGTTCCATCAATTACAAGTTCTTCAACTCTTGTTTTTTTAGCTTCAAGTAATGTTATTTCTTTTTTGATATTGGAAATTATATTTTTATTATCTGCCTGCTTACTTTCTAGTAATGCTTTTGTATCATTAAATATTTTATCTATTACATCTTTTTTCATCTCAAAAGATTTTAAATAAAGGGTAAATAAATAGTCTGCATAATCCTTTCTAATGGGCTTGTAGATACAACCTTTAGTTATGCAATGATAATAAGGGTATCTCTTATGTCTTCCCTTAGAATAGCTACCTGTTAAGTTCTTGTTGCAATATGGGCATTTTAGAAATCTCTTTAGTGGAAATTCATTCTGGTATTTTACATTATATGTTTTAATAGCTTTAGGATTTAATAATCCCTGTGCCTTATAAAAAGTAACATCATCAATTAATGGTTCATGTATTCCATTTACAGGTTCATCAAAAAATTTAGTTTTTATTTTTCCTATATAAATAGGATTTTTTAAAATATTATTAATCTTTTGTTTATAAAAATTTATGCCGGAATTTAAAAGTTCTTGGCTTATTTCATATTGTTTTTTACCATTTACAAAATCTTTAAATATCTTTTTAACAATGTATGAATCTTTAGATGGTATGATATAAGATTTTTGAGTGTCAAATTTAAAAGAATAACCAAATGGAGCTTGCCAAACCCATCTTCCTTCTTTTACTGCCTGCCTCATTCCCATTACTGTTCTTTCAGACCTTATGTCATTATCCAGCTGTGCAATAGAAGAAAATAGTGTTGCTGTAAAAGTTCCAAAAGGTGAATCATCAAATGGCTCTGTAACAGATTTTAAATCGATATTTAATTTTTTTAGCATTAATCTAATTGTTAGGCTGTCGTAAATGTCTCTGGATAACCTGTCAATTTTATAGATGATTAGGGCGTCAATCTTATTTTTGTTTGTCCTGATGTATGCCAGCATGCTTTTAAGCTCAGTTCTATTTGTAGTCTTAGCACTTTCTCCTTTTTCAGTAAATACTTTTAAAACGTCATAACTGTTTCTTTTAGCATAATCAATACAAAGTTGTTCTTGTGCTTTAAGACTATACCCAAACTCTGCCTGTTCAGTTGTTGAAACTCTAATGTAGATTATCGATTTCATTCATATCTCCAAATTTAGCAAATTCAATTTGTGTCATTTTTTTATTTATCTCATCATGAATGAGCTTAACGTCTTCCTCTGAATACATTTTCTTAACAAATTCTTTATAATCTTTTAAAAAATCATGTGCAAATTTTGGGAGAGCTGTAACATCATATTTTTCACGAATGAGCTTGAATTTAATATCTTCTTCAACAAAAGCCTCTATAGGTTCTTCTAAGAATTCTGCAATTTTAGATAATTCAAAATAAGATACTTTTCTTTTTCCTAATTCTATTCTTGAAATTGCTTGTTTTGTTAAACCTAGAGCTTTTGCTAAGTCATCTTGGGAGTGATTTTTAAGAACTCTAAATTGTCGTATTTTTTCACTAATAAAAGAATCTTTATTTTCCATAATTTCCTCCTAGTTTTTATTAAATAGGATTTTATAACGTATGTAAAAAAATTGCAATATATGATTGACAATATGTTTATTAGGTTATATATTAATAAAAATTAATATTATGTAATAATTTTAAGACAAGATGATGACTAAACAAGAAGAAATTCAAATAGCTGTAAATAAATTTATTGAGATTATTTATGAGCAGTATTTAAAAGATTTAAAGTCCGGAAATATATCTAATAATCATTTAGAGTCATATGGAAAAATTTGTAAAAAAAGGGATTTTATAAATGGATATAAAAATCCAACTCTTTTTAAATTTAGCAAGTAGGCACAAGGGGTTCCCTAACAAGGGCGGTGACCTTTTAAGGTGGGTTCCCTTGTTAGGGGTCCCCCGGGACTAGCGGAGGTTAAATAAGTGAACGGGCATTATTTATATGACAGAAAAAGGTCTTCCTCTTTTAACTTGATTGTAGGTATACATAAGGCGAAAACCCCACATCTATCCGGTCCGAAGTGTTATCAAATAAAGATGTTTAAACTGGGTGATATTTATGAGATTTATAAATATGAGCTTCCGGTATATGCAGGGTATCATAAGTTTAAAAATATGAATAAAAAAAATACTAATGAAAAAACAAAAAAAGAAAACAGAAAAAAAGTTGTAACTAGAATTAGAAATAATATCAGAAGACTTGCAATAGCAAATTTTAATGAGTATTCAAGGTTTTTTACTGCGACATTTAAAGATAATATTACTGGTATGGATTATGCAAATAATGAATTTAAAAAATTCATTAAAAGGATTAAATACAAATATAGAGATTTTAAATATCTTGCAGTTGTAGAGTTTCAGAAAAGGGGAGCAATTCATTATCATATGCTCTCAGATTTTGATTATATTGAACATTCTGAACTAGAAAAAATATGGGGTAATGGCTTTGTATGGATTAAGGATTTACTTACAGGTAAAAAAGGAAAGCCTGTTGATAATGTCGGGGCTTACATAGTAAAGTATATGAATAAAAAAAATATAGATAAAAGGCTTATGGGTAAAAAGGCATATTTTACTTCAAGAAATTTAGCCCGCCCTGAAATTGCCTATGAGAATATAGGACTAAATGAATGTTTTGAAAAGTATGATTTAAGTAAAAACAATATGGTTTTTAATAATAGATTTATGAGTAAAGAAAATGGCGTAGTGGATTATTTTGAGTTTAATAAGAAAAGAGAATTACTTTAAATTATTTGTTATTTTAATTTTCAATAACATCCAATATAGACAGATAGTTATCATATTATTAGACTTAAAAATCTTTATTAATTAATAGTAATCTTAATTAATATTAAGAAATAAAATTTTATGATAAAATTACAAAAGTTTAATTAAATAAGAGAAATGGAGTAATTATAATGTCAAAAGAACTATGTGAAAAATTAATAAAAGAAACAGAACTAATTTATGAAATAATAAAAAACAATATCTTTTGGGGTGAACCCCTACAGTTAGACACGATACTAACTAAAAGATAGAATAGCTGAT
>SOKC01000041.1 GCA_004376325.1 Actinomycetota bacterium
ATAAATATATCACTGGTATATAATTACTATCTAATATTATGAAATAATTTAATGGAAGACCATTTTATGACGCAGAAAATTACAGAATTCAACAATTATAAATTTAATAATGTTCAAAAATAACACTGGTAAAATTAATGATGTGTTTAAATCTATTTTATTCCTGTTGTTATTTCTGTTCGTGCTAACAATTCTCCCATCACCGGTTTATTCAAACTATAGATCTCCATTTATTATACCCATTAATGGTGAGGTTATAACAGGGTTCAGGCAAAGCTACTGGGATGAAGGTAAGCAGAAGTTTCTAAAACATACAGGAATTGATATAAAAGGAAAATTTGGGCAGAAGGTAGCTGCAGCCGGAAATGGAATAGTAAGCTATATCGGCTTCTCACCTATAGGAGGGAGAACGCTGGTAATAAAGCACAATCAAAAAATTAGAACCACCTATCTTAATTTAATGCAAATTTATGTATCCACCGGCACCTATGTTAAACAGGGAGAGATTATTGCTTCTATTGGAGCAGATAATGACCCTTCAAGCTCCCACTGCCATCTCCACTTTGGCGTAATATATGATAATAAATACCTTGACCCGGAAGATTTATTAAAAATAGACTATAGAAGCATTTCAAAATTTCTTCATTTAAAATATCTGCCATCTGATTTTAAGCTTGATTATGATAACAATACCTGCAGATAGAAAACTAACCATAAAAAATTAAAGTAAAATTAATACAATCTCAGTTATCTATTAGACTGGATATTTTGAATTTTGATGCAGCTGAAAGATCTGGAGTTGGATATTATTGGTAAGAAAATTATTTATTATTAAAATACGCCTGTATATTTTCCATCTCTTCATTTATCTTGCTGTTAATTTCTTCCTTTCTCACCCCAAATTCAATTATATTAAAAGTGAGT
Source organism: Actinomycetota bacterium (assembly GCA_004376325.1). Classification (GTDB taxonomy): domain Bacteria; phylum Actinomycetota; class Humimicrobiia; order Humimicrobiales; family Humimicrobiaceae; genus Hydromicrobium. Next base: position 925 of record SOKC01000041.1, read on the forward strand.
TTGATTTTACCAAAAGTTTTCCTTAAGATACCCTTAATCATCGGTTTTTGGGCTATATCTAAAATACTTAATTGCAGATAATCCTCTCCATCGGTAGTTGAAATAAACTTCATATGACCTAATTTCCTGCAGCCGTTTTTTTTAAGAAAATCAATGATATTTTTAGCAATCTCTCCTATTTTCTTAATAAAATCTTCTTTGGTTATAGGATTTGATGAAGTTATTATTACTCTTTTGGTTAAAACTACTGAGCTATCAGTATTCATAAATCTTAAATTTTTAATATTTTATAATAAAATAATTATATTTCAGATTTAGGAAACTAATTCTAACACAACTTAATGTTATGTCAAAGTGTTTTAAAATAAAGTTATTTGCGGAAGTTCTAAACTGAATAGCTTTTTTATTTAGACCGGGAAGAATTGAGTTATTATCCAGTAATGTTTCATCAACATCAGTAACTATAAGTTTCATCATCTCCAGTAACCTACTTATGGGCTGCAATTCCAAGACAATCTTCTGCAGCTTCCATAACCGCTTCTGAAAGTGTGGGGTGAGAATGAACAGTTGAGGCAAGATCATCAGCCAAAATAGCTCGCCTTTCATAGCTACAGCTACTTCATGCACCAGATCCGATGCTCCTGGTCCTCCTCCCAGTACAACAAGATCTACTATTTTA
>SOKC01000051.1 GCA_004376325.1 Actinomycetota bacterium
CTTCTTTAATTAGCTGCTTAATCTCAAGAGATGTCAAAATCCTCAAAACTTCTTTAACCTCTATTTTGGAATATTTTACTATTTCTTCCACACTTTTTGGGCTGTATCCAATAAACTCATAGACCTTGAGCTCATTATTATCAAGCTTTGCACCCTGCTTATCATTTGCTTGCTGGTTGTTATTATAACTATTTTTTCCACACAATTTTAATATTCCCTCAGAATACTGGGAAAATTCTTCCAGTATATCATCAATGTTTTCAACCAGTTTAGCGCCGCTTTTTATTAGCTTGTGGCACCCCCTGCTCATTGGATTAAAAATATTTCCCGGAATTGCGAATACTTCTCTGTTTTGCCGTAGTGCCATTTCGCAAGTTATTATTGCGCCACTTTTCTCTCCAGCTTCGATAACTACAACACCTCTGCAAAGACCACTGATTATTCTATTTCTAACCGGAAAATTGTTTTTGAGTGGTGGAGTTTTGGGAAGAAATTCAGTTATTATACTGCCATTCAAAGGTATTTCCTCATATAAATATTTATTCTCAGGAGGATAAATGATATCAATACCGCAACCCAGTACCCCAATGCTTCCACCTTTTCCTTCTAATGCTGCCTTATGGGCATAGCTGTCAATTCCAACTGCAAGACCGCTTACAATTGTTATTCCAATTTCCGATAAATTTCTACTTATATATCCGGCTACTTCCCGCCCATAAGCAGTACATTTCCTGCTGCCGACAATGGCAATACTGAATTGTGCTTTCTTTATTTTATTGCCTCTGAAAAATAATAACGGAGGGGGTAAATATATCTGCCTTAATATGTCAGGATAACTATTCTCGCTAATATCGAGCAAGCCTACTTCATTTTTTAAAATGAAATCAACCACTTTTTGGTAACAGTTATTACTGTGATTAAAATTAATATAATCTTTTTCATTCGTTCCATATTCCAGCTTCAAACTTTTATATTTATAAAAATAATCTAAGGTTTTATTTATATCACCATAATTTCTCCTATATATTTCTATAAATCTTGCTGGTTTAGCTTTCTTCTCAACCAGTATATATAATATTTTTTTACCATTATTGTTTTTCATATGCAGATGCTATTATCCAGATTATTAGAACCAACCCGGTAATGAACAGCCTCAATAATATGACAGTCTTTAATATTTTCACTTTCCTCCAGATCAGCTATAGTTCTGGATACCTTTAAGATACTAACCATCCCTCTGGCTGTTAAATTATATTTTCTTGAAATTGTATATATTAAATCCCTTATATTTTTATTATTTTTTAACCATTTATTAATAATATTTATTCCAATTTCAGAATTGTAACTGACACTTTTACCTTTAAATCTTTCGTTTTGCATACTTATACATTTCTTAATACGGTTTTTTATCTGATTTGAACTTTCACCACATTCAGTTTTTATAAAACTACTTTCCTTCAGTCTTGCAACAGTAACTCTCATATCAATCCTGTCTATAATAGGGCCTGACATTTTTTTCCAGAACTTTCTTACTTCCCTTAAGCTGCAGATGCATTTCCTGCCCTCATCTCCAAAATACCCGCAATAACAT
>SOKC01000003.1 GCA_004376325.1 Actinomycetota bacterium
GTACAGTTTCGAGTACAATGTACTTAAAAAAGATGATTTTGAAAATGTAGAATTAATGTCTGAAATTTTTTCAAAGTTTAAACCTGACTGTATAGTTGGCTGCACCTTTTATCCTTCTAATATAGCCTCAAGGCTGATTCATTACCTGAAAAGTAAAAAAAAGGGTAATACTTATGATGTGGAGACAGGTGAGCCGGCGGGAAGAGGCGAGGTTAATTCCAAAAATTGGAATAGAGGCAATGGCAATACTGATTCTGTTCTAAATATCAACGGCGTTCCATTCTGGGCAGATTTGTTTGGCCATGTGATGGCTGAGGCGCAGGCACGGGCTTATATTGACGGTAATGATGAATGTCTTTTTCATTACTGGAACAGTGAATATAATATTGTCTCTAATGCCGATATTTTTTCATGCGTATCTTCAAGGCAAAAGTATGCTCTGATAGGGGAACTTGGGGCAGTAGGAAGACTCAACAAATATACATCGGGTTATGATTTTACCAATATAATTCCCTGTGGTCTTCTCCAGGAAGAGTATAGTTATACTAAAAAAGTTTTTAGAGGAAAGAACAGAATAAAAAATGATGACTTTGTAGTGCTCTGGACCGGAGGATATAATACCTGGGCTGATGTTGATACTTTATTTAAAGGTCTAACACTGGCAATGGAAAAGAATTCAAAAATTAAATTTGTATCCACCGGAGGAGAGATACCGGAGCAGGATATGAAGACTTATCCCCGGTTTCTGTCAATGATAAACAGCAGCCCTTATAAGGAGAGGTTTGTAATGAAAGGCTGGGTGGCTGGAGAAGATGTACCTAATTACTACCTTGAAGCAGATGTGGGCATAAATATCGATAAAGATATTTATGAGGTCAGGTTGGGGAGCAAAAACCGTATTCTGGACTGGTTCAGGGCGGGACTTTGTGTGCTGTCGTCAAATGTTTGTGAACTGACTGATATAATTGAGAAAGAAAAGATTGGGTACACATTTAAGCCTTATGACAGCAAGGATTTAAGCGCAAAGTTGATTTATCTGGCCAACCACCCCGATGAGGTCAAAAAAACTGCAATTGCCGGTAAAAAATATGGACTGTTAAATTTTAATTTTAATAAGACTACCGAAGAATTACAAAAGTGGGCGGCAAGCCCCACATTTTCCCCTGACAGAGGAAAAGAAAGAAAGTTTTTTTTCAGCAGGGAAGAAGCTCTTAAGAGTCTTGGACAAATAACCCTGCGTCAGAAGAAGATGATAGAAGAGAGGGACAGGCGAATATCAGAGCTCGAAGGCATTGTTAAGAAGGGTTTTATTTACAAAATCTATAGTTATTTTAAAATTGCTAAAAGAAAGATGCTTCGCTAACTTGAGCTCTTGCTCTGGTTTACTTCTTAATAATGTGCAAATTATAATAATTACTAGTGAAATGGCATTCTGAAATAATTAATGTATTATGTAAGAAGATTTGCAAAGACTTGGAAATACTACTACCTTAAATAAAACTTATTGAATTACAGTTATGGATAATAAAAGTCTAATAGTAATTGTAACTTATAACAGTCAGGACTTTATTGAAAATTGCCT
>SOKC01000095.1 GCA_004376325.1 Actinomycetota bacterium
ATGCAACCTAAAATGCTATGGCTGTTATGCATGGCAGTATTCCAAGAAGGATGATCTGCCATACGATGTTTGTAACAGGGTAACAGATGAAGCAAATGATATAGGAATTTACTTTTTTGTTATAACCGGCGGGGAACCATTTTGCTGGGGTAACTTCTATGACTTCCTTGAAAGACATAATGATTCATTCTTTCAGGTTTATACAAATGGTCAGTTAATAGATGATAGGGTTGCAAAAAGACTGGCAGAACTTGGGAATGCGGTTCCATGTATTAGTGTAGAAGGATTTGAAAAGGAAACCGATAGGAGAAGAGGTAAGGGCGCCTGGGCAAGAATTATGAAATCAATGGATGTACTGAATGATAATGGAGTGCTATTCGGATTTTCTGTAACTGCAACCAGGGATAATAATGAATTAATTGTTAGTGATGAGTTTGTTGATTTATTAATAGAAAAAGGAGCGTTTGTTGGATGGTACTTTAATTATATCCCTATAGGCAAAGAACCTGACATGGAGCTGATGCCAACTCCAGAGCAAAGAGACTACAGGAGGAAAAGAATTTTAGAAATAAGAAAGAGTAAGAAATTAATAGCAGCTGATTTCTGGAATGATGGCCCACTTGTAAATGGCTGTATGGCCGGTGGAAAAAATTATTTACATATTAATGCAAATGGTGATGTTGAGCCTTGCGTTTTTGTCCACTTTGCTGCTGATAATATAAAAGACAAGAGCCTGGTAGATATTCTGACTTCAGATTTCTTTATGGCATTCAGAAAGAGGCAGCCTTATACCGAAAATCACCTCAGACCGTGCTGTATAATAGATAATCCCTATGTTTTAAGAAATATAGTTGCGGAAACCGGCGCTTATCCTACCCATAATGGAGCAGAATCAATTATTGGCTGTTTTGCAAAATCACTGGATAAGTATGCCGGTGATTATAAGGAAATTGTAGATAAAGTGTGGGAAGAAGACTATGTTCCTGAAGAAGAGGGAGAAACAGCAGTATAGACAAAATAATTAATAATTAGTATAATTCCAAAATCATTAATATAAAATTGTTAAAAAAATAGAAAAAATAGAAAAAATAAGTAGAAATCATCTATTTCTCACCAGGTGGCAGTTTTTTAAACTTGTTAATTTGGTTATTTATATTTAAGTTTAAATAAATAGGTAGATGATCTTTCTGCCTATTTTTTTTCAAAAATATTTAAGGAGGTGTAATTTTAACAACAAGAGAATTCGTATAAACGAACAAATTAGGGTACCTGATGTCAGGTTAATTACGGAAGATGGTAACCAGGTTGGAATAGTTCCGGTTAAAGAAGCATTAGAAACTGCTGTGGAAAGAGGCCTGGATTTAGTTGAAATTTCACCTAAAAGTGATCCACCTGTCTGCAAGATAATGGATTATGGAAAATACAAATATCAACTGGAGATATCGGAAAAATTAAAGAAAAAGAAGCAATCCCAGATTATTATAAAAGAAATCAAGTTAAGACCAAAAATAGATACTAATGATCTTAATACTAAAAAAAGGCAAATAGAAAAATTCTTAAAAAGCGGTCATAAGGTGAAAATAACCGTTATGTTCAGAGGAAGAGAAATAGTGCATAAAGAACTGGGGATGAATATTCTCGATAAGTTGATAGAAGAGTTAAAAGATAAATGTGTGCTGGAGTTAGAGCCCAGGCTGGATGGATACAATATAATTATGATTTTGGCACCAGTTTACAAATAAAATTGTTATCTCGTATAAATCAAATTGGAAGGATGTTATTATGCCAAAAATTAAAACTCATAAAGGTGCTGCTAAAAGATTTAAAGTTACCGGGAGCGGAAAGATTGTCAGAGTAAAAGCGTATAAGGGTCATATTCTGACTAAAAAAAATGCTGAAAGAAAAAGACGGTTAGGGAGAAAACAAGAAGTGTCTGCTTCAGATAAGAAAAAAGTAAGAAGACTATTAGGCAGATAAGGAAGGGTGATTAAAATGACCAGAGTTAAAAAGGGACAGGTCAAAAGAAGAAAACATAAGAAAGTATTAAAAGAAGCAAGAGGATACTACGGCTCTAAAAGCAGGAGTTATAAAATTGCTAAAGAGCAGCTGCTCAAATCAATGAGCTATGCATACAGGGATAGAAAGAATAATAAAAGAAATTTTAGAAGGTTATGGATTACCAGAATCAACGCTGCAGCCAGGATAAATGGAATTTCATACAATGAATTTATAAGTGGACTGAAGAAAGCAAGTGTTGATATTAATAGAAAAATATTATCAGAAATTGCAGTAAGCGATCCTGACGCTTTTCAAAAACTAACTGAAATTGCAAAGAAGTGAGATCGAAAAACAGGAAGCGAAAATATTATTTAGGGACAACCCCTATAAAATTATGAGTAAAAAAGAAAAAAATATAAGTGGATTAGAAAAAAAGATAAAGACAGAACTGGATAATTTTACCAGAGAATTAGAGACAGTAAAAAATTTAATTGAATTAGATAAGCTAAGAACAAAATATATTGGGAAAAAAAGTTTTTTAATTAAAACTTTAAAGAACATTGGTAATTTACCAGACGATATTAAACCAATTGCAGGTAAAAAATCAAATACTGTAAGAAAAAAAATAGAATCTGATATTCTAAAAAAAGAAAAAATTTTTAAAAATATTGAATATGAAAATAAGCTAAGGAAAGAAATTATAGATCTGTCACTGCCGGGAAGAAGCACCGCTGCAGGTAGAAAGAATATTATTTCTCAGGTTGTTGAGGAAATAGAAGAAATTTTTATTGGGATGGGGTTCGAAATAGCGGAGGGCCCCGAAGTGGAAACTGATTATTATAATTTTGAAGCATTAAACACCCCCAGTGGCCATCCAGCAAGGTCTCTACATGATACATTCTTTATTTCTGAAAATATATTGCTGAGGACTCATACTTCACCAGTTCAGATAAGATATATGGAGAGTCACAAGCCTCCTTTACTAATAATAGTACCGGGGAAAGTTTATAGAAGAGATTATGATGTATCGCACACTCCTATGTTTACTCAGATAGAGGGCCTGGTAATAGATAAAGGCATAAATTTCGGTAACCTTAAATGGACACTTGAAACATTTGCCCATGAAATTTTTGGAAAGGACCGGAAAGTCAGATTCAGGCCTCATTATTTTCCGTTTACAGAACCGAGTGCTGAAGTTGATGTTTCCTGTAATATTTGTGGCGGAAAAGGATGCCGGGTATGTTCAGAGTCCGGATGGCTTGAAATTCTTGGGGCCGGAATGGTAGATCCGAATTTATATTCATTTGTAGGATATAATCCGGAAGAAGTCAGTGGTTTTGCCTTTGGAATGGGCATAGAGAGAATTTGCATGTTAAAGTATGGCATTGATGATTTAAGGTTATTTTTCGAAAATGACCTGAGATTTATAAGTCAATTTTAACTTTCAATATCATTAATCTGATATATGTTAGATAAACGGGTATCTTTTAAAATAATCTTTATCTTAAGGAAATATTTAATAGAGAGGAAAGCTTAAGCATTGAAAGTAACATTAAACTGGATAGGCGAATCTTTAGGTGCTGAAAGGCTTGAACCTGAAAAAATTGCAAGCGCTCTGACTATGAGCGGAACTGAAGTAAAAAAAGTTGAATATATAGGTGATAAATATAAGAATATAATAATTGGTAGAGTGGTTGATTTTTCTCCTCATCCTGATTCTGATAAATTATCATTGTGTGAAGTGGACATTGGCTCAAGTAAGCTAAACATAGTTTGTGGCGCTAAAAATTTTAAAAAGGAAGATAGAGTTGCTGTAGCGCTGCCCGGAGCAAAAGTTAAGGATATTACTATAAGAAAAAATAAGATAAGAGGTCAGATTTCTGAAGGAATGATGTGCTCAGAAATGGAATTAGGTCTTTCTTCCGAATCAGAAGGTATTATGATTCTGAGCAGTAGTTGTGGGATAGGTGACAGTTTCTCAAAATCAGTTGGTCTGGATGATGTTGTGCTGGAGCTTGAGATTACGCCTAATAGGCCTGATTGCTTGAGCGTAATAGGAATCGCAAGAGAAATCAGCGCTTTAATTGGCGCTGAATTTATAACTGGTGAATATGATTTTAAAAAAAGACTGAATATAGATTCCAAATTTGAAATTGAAATAGAGGACTATGATCTTTGTCCAAGATATTCAGCAAAACTGTTTAGAAATATACCGAATATTAAGTCGCCTCAATGGCTTAAAAACAGGCTTATTCTATGCGATGTAAGACCAATAAATTTAATTGTTGACCTGACTAATTATGTTATGCTGGAAACTGGTCAACCGCTGCATGCTTTTGATAAAGACATGTTATATTCAAACAAGATTATAGTCAGAAGAGCAGGAAAAGGGGAGAACATAAAAACTATTGATGATTCTATAAGGATACTGGACGATGATGCACTGGTAATAGCAGATGAAGATAAAGCTGTAGCTATTGCCGGTATAATGGGTGGAAAGGATACTGAAATAAGTGAGAATACGAAAAATGTCCTGTTGGAATCGGCAAATTTTTACGGACCTTCTATAATGAGAACTTCTAAAAAAATTGGGCTCCGGTCGGAAGCTTCAAACAGATTTGAAAAAAAAATTGACCCAATGCTTACTGTATTTGCAATCAGGAGGTTTGAAGATCTACTGGAAAAAGTAGCCAATTTTAAAACGGAAGAATGTATATATGATAATTTTAAAAAAGTAGAAAGAGAAAGAAAGATTAATTTAAGAGTAGGCAAAGTGGGCCAGGTTCTGGGCAAAGATATTGATGCGGGTTTGATATCCGACATCCTTACAAATTTAAAAATCAGTAACAGAATAAAAGATAATATCATAGAGGCAACAGTTCCTTCTTTTAGATATGAAGATCTCCAGAGAGAGATCGATCTTGTTGAAGAAGTAGCGAGAATTTATGGGTACGACAGGTTGGATTCTATTCCTACTTCAGCAAGCGACAGGCGTGGAAAATATAGTCTATATCAGAAAACAATTAAAGATATCAGACAGGCTCTTTGCGATATCGGACTGGTTGAAGTTATAAACTATTCTTTTATTAGTGCTGAATCACTTAAAAAATTTAAAATAAATCTGGAAGAAGGGTATAAGAATAATGTAGAGATATTAAATCCTATTAATGAAGATTTCAAGCTGTTAAGGCCAATGCTTCTTCCGGCACTTATGAAAAATATTAAAGATAACATTAACCATAATATAAAAGATATTGGAATATTTGAGATATCAAAAGTTTTTAAGAAAAACAGTTCTGGTAAATTGCCTTTCGAAATAAATACGCTCGGGGTGATGCTAACCGGAAAAGCAGTACAGAAAGGATGGAATGAAAAGGAAAGAGCTTTTGATTTTTACGATTTGAAAGGTATTTTAGATTTTATATGCAAGAGATATTATCCTTCTGGCAGTTTAAAGATAAAAGAGAGGCAGTACAGATTTTTCCACCCCAGGATCAGCGGAACAGTCAATATTGAAGATCTGGAAGTGGGAATAATTGGCAAAATTCACCCGGTAATAATAGAGGAGACTGAATCCGGACAGGATGCCTATTATATGGAACTGGATATGGATAAATTTATAAATAATATAAAAGAGACCAAAAAATATAAATTCATACCCGCCTTTCCTTCTATAGATATTGATCTTGCAATTGTAGTTGATAATAAAATAAAGAGTGAAGATATTGTAAATGAAATAAAAGAAAGCGGGACGGAACTGCTTAAAAATATAAGACTTTTTGATATATACAGAGGGGAACAGATAGAAAAGGACAAGAAAAGCATGGCTTACTCTCTGAATTTCAGGGATGACACCAGAACTTTGAAGGACATAGAAATAGAGATAATAGTAGCCAGGATACTGGAAAATTTAGGTAAGAAATTTAATGCCAGGATTAGAGAATAAATAAGATATGATAATCGAGTTTCCAGGCACAAGAGGTGAGATTGAAGAAAGCAGCGCAGAACATAAATATCATTCATCTCTAATTATAAGATATAAAAAAACAGGTGCGCTTATTGATTTCGGTTTAAAATATAATCCACAACTGATAAATAAAATAAATGATTTTGATTTCATCTTAATAACTCATGCCCATCCCGACCATTATATATGGACAGTGGAAGATGAAGATAGAATAAATATCCCGGTCTATCTAACCAGAATTGCCCTTGACTATGGCAAGTATAAGCCTAAAGATTACAGGATTTTTCAAACCGGTAAAAAATATAGCCTTAAATGTCTTGATATTACTATATATAAAGTAATTCACTCCCTTAGATGCCCTGCAGTAGGATATAAAATCAAAGGGGATAAAACTATAATTTATGCCCCGGATATTGTGGATTTTGAGGAAGATAAGGGCACAGTATTAAAAGATGTTGACCTGCTGATTGCCGATGGTTCCAGTCTTAATATAAATATGGTTAGAAGAAAAGAAGGCAAACTATTCGGTCATACCAGAGTTAAGACCATAATAGAGTGGTGTAAAAAATATAATATTGGCAGTTTAATTGTGACCCACTGTGGCAAACAAATAGTTAATATGGATAAAAAAGAACTTGCAAGCAGGCTGGAGGAGTATACAGGAGGAAAAATTGATGCGATAGTAGCTTATGACGGGTATAGGATGGAATTATGAAAATAAATTATGGATTTTTTAAAATTATTACTTTCTAACTTTACAACTTATAGATTTTTATGTAAAATATTGGTTGGTGATTTATATGTTAGTAAATTTAAAAACTAAATCTCAAGTAACAATACCAAAGCAAATAGTTAGGAAATTAAATTTAAAGCCCGGTGACAAATTAGAATTCAGCCTGGATGATGACAGGATAATTATTAAACCTGTAGCAATAATTGATAGATCTCAGGCCTGGTTTTATACACCGGAATGGCAAGAAGGTGAAAAAGAAGTAGACAGTCAAATAAGAGAGGGCAAGATCCATTCAGCAGAAGATTTAGATGAGCTATACAAAAAATTAAATATATAGTAGATGAAAATATATTTTTCACAGTACTTCGAAGACAATGCTTCGAACTTATCAAGAAGTGTTAAAAAAATTCTTCGGGAAAAAATTGCACTTTTAGAAGAAAACCCAAATCATCCTTCACTCAGGACTAAAAAAATTCAAGGACAAAGATACATTTTTGAAGCTACTGTTACAATGAATATTAGATTAACCTGGCAATATTATAAGGATGGTATTCTCTTAAGAAAAATCGGTGAGCATGATAAAACTTTAAAGGATCCTTAATAAATAAAACATTGTTAGCTATATTTTATAGAAAAAGTTATAATAATTATACTTTTTTTATGTTTAACGATGTTCCTTAAAAGTGATAGGGCAAATATATTAGTTATTATTAAATTCCTGATAATTACTTCTAATATTGATAATTTTGCTTATTCTTGCTGTTTGGTAGATTATTGACTTTGAGAAAAGTAGAATATTTTAAATAAAAAGTTATTTTATGAATTACATTAGAAAAATTAAAATAAGAAATGAAAGTAAGGCAAGTTGTACTAAATCTGGTTTGATACCTATAAAAGCATTAAATATTTTTGTTAAATTACTCAGGTTTTTTAGATTATATAATGCTGTGTATGTTACAGTTTTATTTATATCAAATGTCCTGAGCAGACGAAAGTTGTTAAGATTTTACTCCCAATATGTTAATGAAGGTGATCTGTGTTTTGATATAGGTGCTAATATAGGCAATAGAATTGGAGTTTTTCTTAAACTTGGAGCCACTGTAGTAGCTGTTGAACCCCAAAATAGTTGTATGAGAAAATTACTGAAAAAATATGGAAACAACAATAAGGTATTTTTAGTTCATAAGGCGCTGGGGTCAAGAGAAGGTAAGGGAAACCTAATATTAAGTAATTCACATACTGTTTCGTCTATGTCAGAGGAATGGATAGATTGTGTCAGAGATAGTGATATGTTTTTTACATCCACTTCAGCTTTCCAATGGCATGAGAATGTTACAGTTCCGGTTACTACTTTAGACAAATTAATTAGAAAATATGGAAGCCCGGCAGTCTGCAAGATAGATGTGGAGGGATTTGAGTACCAGGTTATAAAGGGCCTGTCCCAACCGGCTGAAATGATTTCTTTTGAATTTACTCCTACTCCAAAACTAATTAACCGGTCCATAGAGTCTATAAAACACCTCTCCGCTATTAGTAATGTTCAATTTAATTACTCATTTGGAGAATCGATGATTCTTGCTTTGCCAGAATGGGTTGATGACGGCAAAATATGTAATATTCTTTTATCCATACCCTATAAGACTGCTTTCAGTGGAGATATATATGCCAGATTTATTGCGTAGTATATATTAGAAGATTCTTTTTTTTGTTTTAACAATGATTGGCCGCAATTCCATTTCTATTTGTAATATTAAAAAACCAATTTATAGAGTTACCATAATATATTTAAACTCTTAAAAAATTTTTTAAAATAAGTATTGCATAATATTTATTTTATGTGTATAATATGCATTTTAAAGAATAGAAAGATATAATCATGAAGGAAAATATTAAAGTAGGTATCATTGGGGGATCCGGATTTACAGGAATGGAACTGGTAAAAATACTGAGCAGGCATAAATATGTTGAAATCAGTTTTGCTACCTCCAGGACTTATAAAAATTTACTTGTAAGTGAGGTATTTCCGTCATATCAGGATAATGGAGATACGAAGTTAGCTTTTACCTGCAAACCTAAAAAAGATGATCTGGAAAAAATCGATCTGATATTTTTATGTCTTCCGCCTTTAAAATCAATGGAATTTTTAAAGGGTATATCCGGTAATTATAAATTTAAGATTATAGATGTGGGTTCTGATTTCAGGTTGAAGAGCTCTGATGATTATAAATACTGGTACGGGACCGAACATATCCTAAAGGAAAAACTTTCTGATTTCGTTTACGGTCTTACGGAAATAAACAAAGACAAAATAGGCAAAAGCAAATATATTGCCAATCCTGGTTGCTATCCGGTATCCATTTTGCTGGGGCTTGCTCCGGTACTGAAAAGCAATATCAAGATAAAAGATATTAATATTGATTCAAAGTCGGGAGTTAGTGGTGCAGGAAGGAAATTAAAAGATGAATATTTGTTTGGCAGCCTGGATAATAATTTTTACGCTTATTCGGCTGAAGGACACAGGCATACCGGAGAGATAGAGCAGGAAATTGAGAGTATGAGTGGTAAGAATTTTAAGATAAATTTTACTCCACATCTGCTGCCAGTAAACAGAGGAATCTTTACATCTATTTACTGTAAACTTGATGGAGTAATTAAGGAAGAAAAAACTGAAAAGCAAATATGCAGTTTGTTTGAAAATTTTTACAAATGTTCACCTTTTGTAAAATTTAGGGGCAAAAAAATACCTCAGCTTAAAGATGTAATAGGCACCAATATGTGCCTTATAGGTTTTTGTCTGGATGTTAGGACTGACACATTAAAAATATTCAGTGTAATTGATAACCTACTTAAAGGCGCTGCGGGACAGGCGGTTCAGAATATGAATATAATGATGGGTTTTGATGAAAAAGAGGGCTTACAGTTTAATGGAATATTTTCGTAAATATAATTATTTCAAATATTGGTGAGAAATTTTAAGGTGAATACAGATTGCAGTAAACAGAATATTGAATTTAACATCATAAATAATGGGACTATTACCAGTGTTCCGGGGTTTTACGCTGCTGCATGCCATTGTGATATAAAGGGTTCGGGAAAACCTGATATGTGTATTATATACACACCTGAAGGCGGCACCTGCAGTGGAGTTTTTACTACCAATAAATTTCTGGCAGCGCCGGTTATTGTAACTAAGGAACAGCTTAAAAAGACCAGAAATATTAAGGCTATTGTTATCAACAGCGGTATTGCCAATGCCTGCACCGGAGAGATGGGGTACAGAAATGCAAGAAAGACCATTGAGATTACAAGCCAATATTTAGGAGTTGAGAAGAAGAATATAATAGTTTCATCAACCGGGGTTATCGGCAGGCAATTGCCAATGGACAAGATAGAAGAAGGCATTAGGCAATGTGCATGCAAACTAAGCGGTACTGATGGTCATAGCGCTGCTGAGGCAATACTGACCACTGACCTTGTTGCCAAAGAAATAGCAGTAAGTATTAAAGTTGAAGGTGGCAGTGATATTATAATTGGAGGCATTGCAAAAGGTTCCGGCATGATAGAACCAAATATGGCCACCATGCTCTCATTTATAACCACAAATGTTAAGATCCCAAAAAATTTACTGGACGAGATACTTTCAGATGAAGTTGGCAGGAGTTTTAACAGCATTACTGTAGATGGATGCCAGAGTACCAATGATATGGTAATAGTTATTGCAAATTCTAAAAGCAATGTTGAGATAAAAAATAAAAAGGATAAATATTATAAAAAATTTAAAAATGTGCTGTCATTGGTGATGAAAGATCTGGCAAAGAAAATAGTTCTGGATGGTGAGGGGGCAACCAAATTAATTGAGCTAAAGGTTATAAATGCGAAAAATAAGGTTGATGCAAAAAAACTGGCCCTGGCTGTTGCTAACTCAAATTTATTTAAAACGGCAATGTTTGGCCAGGATCTGAACTGGGGCAGGATAAATGTAGCTATGGGCTCGGTTGATTGTGATTTTGATCCGGAAAAAGTAGACATATATATCGGCGATGTTTTAATTGTAAAAAACGGTATGGGGGTTGAATTTGACAGGATATATACAGAAAAACTAATGAAAGAAAAAGAAGTAAAATTTACTGTGGACTTAAGTTATGGTAAAGAGGAATTCAGTGTACTGACCACAGATATGTCGTTTGATTATATAAAAATTAATGCCTTATACCACACCTGATTAGATGGGGTAATTGATGTTATCAAAGACCAGGGAGAAAATAATAAAGAAATGAAATATTATAAAGACAATAAAATGAAAACAGGAGAATCATATATGAATAAAGTAGAGGTACTGCTGGAATCGCTACCCTATATAAAAGAATATTTTAACCAGATAGTAGTAGTAAAAATTGGCGGAAGTATGATGGAGAATGATAGCATCATCCAGAGCGTCCTGGATGATTTAATTCTTATGAAATATGTGGGAATAAAAGTGGTTCTAATACACGGCGGCGGTAAGCAGATTTCCGAACTTTCAAGGGAAAAAGGAATAGAGCCGGAATTTATAGATGGCCTCAGGATTACAGACAAAGATTCTATTGAGATTGTAAAGATGGTTCTTATAGGAAGCATAAATACCAGGATAGTATCTTTCCTTAATAAGCACGGTAATATGGCCATTGGGGTGTCGGGAAATGACTCCAGTTTCATAAAATGTCATAAAAAAGAATATAAAAAATATGGAAAGAGTATAGATCTGGGATTTGTAGGGGAGATCGAGAGCATTAATTCTGAGTTTTTAAAAAATATTCTGGATGGCAATTATATTCCGGTTATTGCAACTTTAGGAGTGGATAGCCCGGGCAATATATATAATATAAATGCTGATACCTGCGCAGCGGAAATTGCAATTTCACTTAATGCAAAGAAAATGATATTACTTACAGATGTGGATGGAATTATGAAAAGTGCTAAAGATGGAAATAAATTAATATCAAAATTGACAGTAAGTCAATGTCAGAAGATGATTGAGTCAGGACTGATAAGCTCCGGGATGATTCCAAAAGTGATGGCATGTGTGGATGCATTAAAATCAGGAGCAGAGAGAACCCATATATTAAACGGGAATAAAAAACATTCAGTACTTGTGGAAATCTTTACCGATAAAGGAATTGGGACAATGATAACTGATGAGGAGATTAAATGAACATAAGCAAGAATATGGAAATATTCGAGCAGGGAAATAA
Source organism: Actinomycetota bacterium (assembly GCA_004376325.1). Classification (GTDB taxonomy): domain Bacteria; phylum Actinomycetota; class Humimicrobiia; order Humimicrobiales; family Humimicrobiaceae; genus Hydromicrobium. The sequence goes on from SOKC01000095.1 coordinate 11,930, forward strand.
ATATTTGATGTCCACATACAGCAGACTTCCAGTGGTATTTGTAAAAGCTAAAATGCAGTACTTATGGGATGCAGAAGGCAGTAAATATCTTGATTTTATAGCCGGATATGGTTGCTTGAATGTCGGGCACAGCAATAAATTTGTGGTGAATGCGCTAAAGCAGCAGATTGGTAAAATTATCCAGCCTTCAAATATTTATTTTAACCAGTCTCAGGTAAAACTGGCTAAAAAGCTTTGTGAGATCACTGAATTTGGAGAAAAGGTATTTTTTGCCAATAGTGGCACTGAGTCTATTGAGGGAGCCATAAAGCTGGCGAGGAAGTATTCTGCGGATAAATATAATTCTTTCAGATATGAAATAATTTCTTTTGAAAAATCTTTCCATGGAAGGACATTGGGAGCTCTTGCCGCCACTGCGCAGCCGGAAAAACAGAAGCTTTTTGAGCCATTACTTGCAGGATTTAAATATGCAGTTCTGAATGATATTAGTTCAGTGAGTAAGCTGATAAATGAAAATACCTGCGCTATCTTGCTGGAACCTGTCCAGGGCGAGGGTGGAGTTTATCCTGCGGATAAAAAATTTATGGAATGGCTAAGAAATATCTGCAATGAAAAAAACATACTGCTGATTCTTGATGAAATACAGACCGGATTTGGAAGGACAGGAAAAATGTTTGCCTATAAAAATTATAATATCTATCCTGATATCCTGGTAGTTGCAAAGAGTCTTGGAGGGGGTATGCCCATAGGGGCTATTATTTCAACAGAGAAAATAAGTGACAGTTTTGGACCGGGAACTCATGGTTCAACTTTTGGAGGTAATGCTGCTGCGTGTGTCGCAGGACTGGCAGTAATTGATTATCTTATAGAGAATAATTTGCCCGGGAAATCTATGAAGTTAGGCCAGTATTTTTTAAAAAAATTAATGCAGATTAAAAAGAAGTATGCAGTGGTAAAAGAAATAAGAGGAGCGGGTCTTATGATTGGAATGGAATTTAATAAGCCTGTTGCAGAGAAATTGGTTAAGGGAGCCTTATATGATAAAATCGTTATTAATAAAGTATCTAGTAGTACTTTAAGGTTTCTACCACCACTGATAATAACTAAAAAAAACATAGACAGGCTGGTAAAGTGGCTGGATGTAAATATTAAGGAGATATAAAATGAAAAAAGATTTCTTAACATTGAAAGATTATTCAAAAGAAGAAATTAAATATCTGCTTGATCTGTCAGGTAAGATAAAAAAAGATAAAAATTCATACAGCAAAGTACTTGAAGGCAAAAATATAGCAATGTTGTTTGACAAACATTCCACCAGGACAAGACTGTCATTTGAAGCTGGGATAAACCAGTTGGGTGGAAATTCAATATATCTGGATTCCAAAAATTTACAGATAAGCAGGGGAGAGACTTACCAGGATACAGCAAAGGTTCTATCTAAATATATTGATGGTTTAGTTATAAGGACTTACAGCCAGGAAATTGTAAACATTTTTGCAAAATATGGAACCATACCGGTAATAAACGGACTTACTGATATATATCATCCATGCCAGATACTTGCAGATATGCTGACATTAAAAGAAATGGAGTTGTTAAATAAAGATCTGAAATTTACATATGTCGGGGATAGCAATAATGTAACAAATAGCCTTATTATTGGATTTTCAAAGTTAGGGATTGATATAACTATAGGGTGTCCCCAAAAATATTCACCTCCGGAAGAAATAATCAAATATGCAAGAAACCAGAAAGAAGGAAGCAAACTTAATTTAGTATATGATCCAGTCAAGGCAGTAAGCGATGCAGATGTTGTTTATACTGATGTCTGGTTAAGCATGGGAGATGAAAAAAATAAACAGAAATTAACGGATCTTAAAAGTTTCCAGGTAAATTATAAGTTATTAAAATATTCAAAAGAAGAAGTAAAAGTAATGCACTGCCTGCCCGCTCACAGGGGCCAGGAAATTACATCAGAGGTTCTGGACGGTAAAAATTCTATTGTACTTCAGCAGGCGGAAAATCGCCTTCATGCCCAAAAAGCATTACTGGTTTATTTATATGCTGATTAAATTTAAAAGATAAAATAAAATATAAGATGGTAAAATGAGCAGAATTGAAAGAATTAGAGCAATAAAAGAGATAATAAGCGGTAAAAAAATCTCTTCTCAGGAAGAATTATTAAATGAACTGGCAAAAAGAGGGTATTCTGTTACACAGTCGACTATTTCCAGGGATATAAAACATCTGAGACTTACCAAGACTAGAAATTACAAGCAGGAAGAATATTACTCTATTGAAAGTAGAACCATAGATGGAAAAATTTTTGATCCGGCAAAATTTAAGTCAAAATTTAATGAAAGTGTAATATCAGCAAAAAGAGCAGGCAATATTATTGTGATCAAGACTTTTCCTGGTGAAGCTCAGGGAACGGCAGCGATAATAGATGGCATGAATTTTGGGGAAATACTGGGTACAGTTGCAGGTGATGACACTATTATTTGTGTTGCAGATAGTAATGATAATGGGGAAAGAATATTGAAATTGATGCAAAATCAATTTTAATGAAAATTACCAGTAATATTTGAATTTATATGGTTTTATATTTAAAAAAAATGAAGGGAATAAAAAAATGAGTGGAAAAGTAGTATTGGCCTATTCTGGCGGACTTGATACCTCGGTTTGTATAAACTGGATTAAAGAAAAATATAATATGGAGGTGATAGCTGTAATAATAGACTGCGGACAGCCTAAAGATTTAAAAGAAGCCCGTCAGAGGGCGCTGGATATAGGAGCTATAAAATCTGTAATAGTTGATGCAAAAGAGGAATTTTTAAATGATTTCATTTTTCCATCAATAAAGGCAAATTTAAAATATGAAAAAAAATATCCGCTGGCAACAGCGCTGGCAAGACCGCTTATGGTTAAAAAATTGGTGGAAATAGCGAGAAAAGAAAGAGCGAAAGCAGTTGCCCATGGTTGTACCGCCAAAGGCAATGATCAGGTGAGGTTTGATGTAGGAATCAGAAGCCTGGCACCGGACTTTAAAATTATTGCACCTCTTAGAGAGCGGAGTATCTCAAGGGAAGAGGCAATTGAATATGCAAAAAAATGTGGTATTAAGATTGACGTAACCAAAAAAAGTCCTTACAGTATTGATGAAAATTTATGGGGGAGAAGCATCGAATGCGGCGTCCTTGAAGATCCCTGGAATAAACCACCTGATGATATTTATATATGGACAAAAATAACAAAAAATAGTGGTGAATCTGAATATATAGAAATAGGATTTGGTAAAGGAATACCTGTTTCTTTAAATAATGAAAATATTCCGCCTTATATGGTTATAAAAAAATTAAATAAATTAGCCGGCTCTTATGGAATTGGAAGAGTTGATATGGTGGAAAACAGGCTTATTGGAATAAAATCAAGGGAAATTTATGAATCGCCGGCAGCGGAAATATTAATTGAAGCTCACAGACAGCTGGAATCACTGGTGCTTGATAGGGAGCTCATTCATTATAAATATCTGCTAGAGGAGAAAATGGCAGAGCTGGTTTATTATGGATTATGGTTCACTCCACTGCGTAAATGCCTGTGTGCATTTATAGACAAAAGCCAGAGATATGTAACCGGCACCATAAAGATTAAGCTTGAGTATAAGAATTTTATAGTTGAAGGAAGGAAGTCAGATTATTCATTATATGATAAGGAACTTGCAACTTACGACAGGGGAGATAAATTCGATCCAAAAAATTCGGAAAGTTTTATAAAAATTTGGGGTTATCCCTATGAACTATTAGGAAGAAGAGGAAGAATTAATGGGAAATAAAATATGGAAGGGCAGGATAGAAAAAAATACTGATAAAACGGTTGATAAATTTACCTGTTCCATAGACATAGATAAAAGCTTATATCTATATGATCTTACCGGAACAGCAGCTTATGCGATTGGACTTAATAAGATCGGAATTATCCCGGATGATGAGCTTAAAAAAATTCTTTATGGTCTAAAAACAGTTAAAAGAAATATTGAGGAAGGTAGTATTGATACAAGTCTTTATGAAGATATTCACAGTCTGGTTGAATCTGAACTGGAAAAAATAATTGGAGATACAGGAATGAAAATTCATACCGGAAGGAGCAGGAATGACCAGGTTGTGCTGGATGAAAAACTTTTTTTAAAAGATGCCTTAATAGATGTAATAACTAAGATTTTAGCTCTGCAGGGAAATATATTAAAAATTGCAGAAAGTAAAATCGATATTGTTATTCCAGCGTATACCCATATGCAAAAAGCCCAGCCTGTTCTGCTTTCGCATTACTTTCTCTCTTTTTTTAAAAAGTTTGAGAGAGATACCGACAACCTTTTTTTCAATTTTGAAACCTGCGATTATATGCCGCTGGGAGCTGCAGCCTGTGCGGGTAGCGGATATAAGCTGGATAGAAAACTACTAAAAGAACTTCTTGAATTTAAAGATCTTGATTCTAATAGTATGGACATAGTGGGGAACAGGGATTTTTTAATAGATTTTATATATTCCTGCAGCAAGATAATGCTGCATCTGAGCAGGTTATGTGAAGACCTTATTATATATAATACCAGTGAGTTTTCATTTATTGAAATAGATGAAGATTTTTGTACAGGCAGCAGCATAATGCCTCAAAAAAAGAATCCTGATGTTCTGGAGTTAATAAGGGGCAAGAGCTCCCTTGTTATCGGCAGTCTCATGCAGTCAATGATACTTCTTAAAGGCTTGCCTTCAACCTATAACAGGGATCTTCAGGAAGATAAAAAAATACTGCTCAGCGCTTATAAGGAGACCTCTGACAGTATTGAATTATTTTCTAAGTTACTTGAGAAAATAAAATTCAATAGCATAAAAATTAATAATGCCCTGAAAGAGGGATTTTTAGAAGCTACCGATATTGCCGACTATCTGGTAAAGAAGGGTGAAAGTTTTAGAAAAGCGCATAACATTGTAGGAAAGATTGTACGGATTTGTATTGATAAAAAGATATCATTCAAAGATTTAGAGATAGAGGAGCTTAAAAATCATTCGCCTTATTTTGAAAGTGATATACATGATATGGTAAAAATTCAGTCATGCATATCAAGTAAAAAAGTGGAATGCGGTACAGAAAGAGGGCAGGTAATTTTAAATATTGAATCAGGAAAGAAAAAAATAAAAGATAGCGGGAACAAACTCAAAGATTTAATCAAAAGGACTCCTAAATTTGAGAAAATCATAAAATACATCGACGCTTAAGGATTCATATTTCAGATTTAAAAAATGAATCACACCATAAATAAAATAGAGCTGACAGCACCGGCGGGAGGCTGGGATCAATTGGTAGCGGCGGTTAACGCTGGCGCTGATTCTGTTTATATGGGATATAAAAAATTTGGCGCCAGAGCGTATGCTGAAAATTTTGATATAAATCAAATAAAAAAAGCAGTAGGCTTTGCTCACAGTCATGGTGTAAAAGTATATTTAACCTTAAATACACTGATAAAAGATAGAGAAATACCAGAGGTAATAAATTTCCTGAACCAATACATTTATATATGTTCTGACGGAATTATTATTCAGGACTATGGTATATATAAAATTCTAAAAGATTTGTTTAAGAACATTCCAATTCACGCAAGTACACAACTTAACATTCATAATATTTATTCATTAAAATTGTCAGGCAATCTTGGATTTAAAAGAGCCATCCTTGCTAGAGAAATGACTCTGGATGAAATAAAAGATTTATGCAAAAAAAAGTTGATGGAAATAGAGGTATTCGGTCATGGTTCTCAGTGCTATTCATACTCGGGAAGCTGTTATTTCAGTTCATTTGTAGGAGGCAGAAGCGGTAACAGAGGAAAATGCACCCAGCCCTGCCGAATGAAATATAAGATCCTGGAAAGAGATGCCGGTAAATATAATTATATTATCGCGGATGGAAGTTATATATTCAGTAAAAGCGATTTATGCGTACAGGGTATTATACCCGAAATTATAGAAGCAGGAATCAGCGCCATAAAAATAGAAGGAAGAATGAAATCTCCGGAATACGTAGGCATGGTCACTAAAATTTACAGAAAATATATAGATCTATATTATGAGAATCCTTTGAATTTTAATGTAGATGAATATGACTTTTATAAACTGGAACAAATATTTTCAAGAGAAATGGGAACCGGATATTTAAAACAAAAGTATCCCGCAGACATCATATCATTAAAAAAATCAGGAAGTATCGGAAATTTTTTAGGCAGAGTTTATAAGATAGATTATGAAGGCAATGATAGGAAAAATTTACTGGTAAAATCTATTTACATAAGGAGCAGGTGGAAAATAAATAAATGCGATATTATCGAAATATGGACTAAAAAGGGCAACAGCCGGATAAGTATTAGAAACTTTAAGCTGATAGATGAAAAAGATAAAAGATATACATATGAAATTGCGCTAAATAAAAGAAGCAGTATTTTGGAAAAAGATAGAGTATTTAAATATTTTGATAAGAAAATAGATGACGAAGCCAAATCTTTGTTTAAATATGATATTAATAAAGATAGGGCAGCAGTACCTTGCAGTGTAAAAACCACGGGTAATAAAATAAATGAAAAAGAAATTAAAAATTACTTAAATAAATTTCTATTAAAGAATAATAAATCCGCGGGGGAAGAACCAGAACCTAAATTGACTCTCTCTTCCTATATATACGAACAGGAGTGCATTGAACCTGCTGTAGATAAAGGAATTACTCATATCATTTACAGTGATTTTAAAGAGCTGACAGGTGAAAGTGGTTTTAGGAGCAGTATAATCAAATCTTTAAAGAAATATAATGAATTTAAAGATATAAAAATATCAATTAATACTCCGTCAATTTTATATGACCATGATTTTATGCATCTTAAGAAAAATATTTTAAAATTACTGGATTTTGGATTAAACAATTTTAAAATATCAAATCCGGGAGTACTGGAATTATTAAATGGAATAGGCGGTAAGAACAGGCCTGATATTAACCTCTATTTAGGCTTCAATTTTAACTTATTCAATAGTTTATCATTAGTTTTTTTCAATGATATTATGAATTTAAAAACTACTTTGAAAGGAATAGAATTTTCTCCTGAGCTAAACCTGGAAGAAATTTTAAAAATAATATTGAATGTAAAAAATTTATTTAAGGATGAAATAGAATTTTCTATCTTTGGTCACGGTTACTTTCCGGTTATGAATTCAAGATACAAGATTAAATTCCTTACAGACAAAGATGGCGGTGGTAATTTTTATATAGAGGACATTAAAGGTTACAGGTTTCCTGTCGATTCAGATTACAATGAAAATATGATAATTTTTAATTCAAGGAATATCTGCACTTTATTTAATCTTGACAATGTAAAAGCTAGTGGGGTCAACAATATTATTATAGATAGTAGATTCCTGGAGAAAAAAGATTTCTACAAGATAATAAAGAGTTACAGAGAGGCAATAGATATTCTTTATAACAAGGGTACCGGAAAATATAAAATTTTTACTTCCTATCTGCAGGATGATTACTTGTTTAGAAACTATTCAAAAGGACATTTGTTTCGTGGAGTAGAGTGAATAAACAATATTATTCCCGGTTTCCTTTTACCTTTTACTCCTCCTCATCTCCACTTTTTTCTTCTTGCTCTTGCTATTCTTCTTCAACCTCTTCCAGAACTTCTATTGCAACTGTAGAGCCATGATTTAGATATGTATTGATTCCAGGTATTTGATTTATAACTGTACCGGTAGCTGTACCGGCAGCAGCAGAATCGGGAGATATTTTAACAACAAATCCTAAGCCTTCAAGTTTGGTTACAGCATCTTCTTTAGTCATAGTTATAACATCCGGCACTTTTATACCCTTGCTTATTTTGATAATTATTTCCTGGGATTTATCATAAAGGGTCCCACTTACAGGTGTTTGAGAAAATATTTTATCTTTTTCGTTGCTATTTTCTTCAAAATCTTCTCCTTCCATTATTAAAATATCGTTAAAACCAGCAGTTTTTAGTGTATTTTTTGCGTCTTCTTTTGTCATCCCTATAACATCGGGAATCAAGGCCTGGGGATTTTCACCCTTGCTTACATATAAGATCACACTTGTTGATTTAGAGACCTTTGAATATGGAACAGGTTCCTGATCAAATATTTTGTCAGCCGGCTGTTCATTGCTGAATTCATATATTAT
>SOKC01000012.1 GCA_004376325.1 Actinomycetota bacterium
TCTTCTTCCTTTTTAATCCAGGTCATCATTTTTCTCAGCTCTTTTCCCACTTTTTCTATAAGATGATTTTCTTCCTTTTTCTTTATTGCATTATAAACTGGCCTGCCGGCTTTATTTTCAAGTATCCATTCTCTGGCAAAAGCACCGCTTTGAATATCTTTCAGTATCTTTTTCATATTTTTCCTAGTCTCATCTGTAATAACCTCTTTTCCTTTTACCATGTCGCCATATTCTGCAGTATCACTAATAGAATATCTCATCCAGGATATTCCACCCTCATATATTAAATCTACTATTAATTTTAACTCACTTAGCACCTCAAAATATGCTATCTCCGGTTGATATCCAGCCTCTACCAGAGTATCAAATCCGGCTCTGATAAGTTCTGTCGTTCCTCCACAAAGTACGGCTTGTTCTCCAAATAGATCTGTTTCTGTTTCTTCTTTAAATGTTGTAGTGATTATTCCAACTCTTCCAGCTCCCAGGGCTTTTGCATACGCCAGGCAATAGGCCCTGGCTTTTTTTGAATAATCTTGATAAATTGCAATAATTGCCGGAACTCCGCTATTTTCTTTATACATCCTTCTTACAATATGACCGGGCCCCTTGGGGGCTATCATAATAACATCAATATCTTCTCCAGGAATAATTTGATTAAAATGAATATTAAAACCATGAGCAAAACAGAGTATATTTCCTTTATCAAGGTTTGGTTCTATATATTTGTAATAGATATCCTTCTGTAAAGTATCTGGCGCCAAAAACATTATAACATCAGCCATTTTTGAGGCATTGTCAGTAGTGTAGACTTCAAATCCTTTTTCCTTTGCCATATTCCAGGGTTTGCTGCCCTCCAGTTCTCCTACAATTACATCCATTCCACTGTCCCTTAAATTTTGTGCGTGTGCGTGCCCCTGACTTCCATATCCAATTATAGCGATCTTCTTTCCCTTCAAGATATTCATATTAATATCTTTATCATAATGAATTTCTGCCATTATTTCTCCTCCAATTTTATTAAATATTTATTCCATAAAAATAGTTGTAGCCAGATAGGGGACTACATAAATGATTTGATTTCTATTCTAGCAAATAACTAAAAAAAGTTATATAAGATTTAGATGGTATTTAAAAAAAAGTTAATAAATTTTTAATTTTTTATTAACACTTATTCAAGAATGCTTTTGATTTTAAAACAACAAAGCTTTATTATTATATTTATTTAAAAGATCATTTTTAAAAATTGTTTAGAAGATAATTAATTGAAAACAATAAAAATAAAAATACTTGACAGGTCAATTCCAGTACCCAAATATGCCCATGCCGGAGATGCAGGGCTGGATTTATATAGTTCTATAAATTGTGAATTAAGACCCTTTGAAAGGAAAAAGATACCTACAGGCATTAAAATTTCCATACCACAAGGTTATGCCGGTTTTATTCAACCTAGATCAGGACTTGCGGCCAAAAATGGCATAAGTATTGTAAATACTCCGGGCCTTATTGATTCCGGATATAGAGGAGAGGTTTGCGCTATCCTTATAAATCTTGATCCAAAAAATGTTTTT
>SOKC01000035.1 GCA_004376325.1 Actinomycetota bacterium
TAATAATAGCTGTGGTTGTTGTATTAACTCTGGCATTAAGCTTGAGTATTGGTGCAAAATCTGACTGCACTACTATCCAAGACGGAGTGTTAACCTACTCAGCAGAGCACTATCTAGGGGGAGAGCCTCTTATGGTTGGTTATGACCCATATGGGTATAACTATCAGGCTCATATGTTTAAAGGTTCTTATGCTAATGTTTATCTTGGAAGGGACGGATTTCCACCTTATGAAGGCGACAGCGAAGCTTATCTTGCAGAAAACCCAGACGCAGAGGCCACGTGGTACTGGCCTTACCGTGATGTAAAGCTTATAATGAAATGGAATGATGCATGGCTTTCAAATAAGGATTGTGATGGAGATGATAAATTAGACAGGCATTATGGGTTTACAACATATATTGGTTCAGGAGCCTGGGAAACAAATCATCAATCCGGAACATATGAAGATGTAGATGGAAAAATAGTTAAATGGTCGTATTTTTGTAAAATTGTAGCTGTTCCTGCAGATGCAACTGTTATAGACAATATTTGGCTTGCAGCCGATGGAACAGAGATAGGCCCAGTTATATGGGGTTCATTTGCCATAGTTCAGCAAGTTGAGAATGATGCTGGTGCTGGTTTACATGGCGTACAATATCTTAGTCCATCCGGGCCAGGTTTTGGTCATTTCAAATGATCGCTTCAATTGGACAGGATGTTGTTTTAGTTTTAAGAGCAGTTCTGGTGTTATAACAAAATAATTATATCATCAGGACTGCTAATGTTTTTACAAGAAATACCTAATGCTGGGCTGTTGTAAATATAATAAATAAACTGGCTAATGAGATTTAAATAGAGTTTTTTATTCTTTTAAAACAGGATAACCTTTTTCTTCCCACTCTGTAATGCCACCACCAACCAGATCATATATTTCCTTAAAACCATTATCCAAGAGAATAGTAGCAGCTCTTCCGCTTCTAGCACAGCTGGAGCCATTGCAATAAACGATTATTGGTCTATCTTCAGGTAATTCATTAAGCCTATCTCCAATTTCTGTTACTGGAATATGTATAGCTGCCTCTATATGACCTGAGTTATATTCTGCTTCAGATCTTACATCAACAAATAAGTAATTCTTATTGTTGATAAAAATTTCATAAGCTTCGTCTACAGTAATTGGTATAATTTCAAATATTGGCTCTTCCTCTACTGCAAGTGGAAAACTATTTTCCTGCCATTCTAAGATTCCACCACCCATATCATAAATTTTTTTAAATCCATTTTCTATTAGGATATTGGCAGCTGTATTGCTCCTCTTTCCACTTTTACAATAAACAATTATGGGTTTGTCTTGAGGTAATTCATTTAATCTACTTCCAAGTTCGGATACCGGGATTAGTTTTGAGTCTTCAATATGGCCCTCGCTATATTCTTCAATTGTTCTAACATCTAATATCAGAAAGTCCTTTTCTTCAATAATGATTACATATACCTCTTCTGCTGATATTTGTATAATTTCTGAGATCTCAGTTTCTTCCTCTATATAATTATCTGAATCTTCTATATTTTTTATTTCAGTTGATGCTGTTCCACATTGGTTGAGAATGGCAGAGAGGCTGAAAATAGTAATGAAAATTAGAGTTATGATAATGATAAAAAGTTTATTCTTTTTCATGTCAAATTCCTTATATGCTATAAAAACAATAACTATATTATCCGATCTGAATCTATTTAGTCAAACATAGTATATATTAAAATAACTTAAATTAGGATAGGTGCTGTTTTGAGGTATCAGGAGAGCAAGGCTTTTTAATAGATAAAATGTAAGATTATTTGCGGGTTCATTTTTTTTATGGTCTAATTTAGTTATATTTCCAATGATATTAGTGCTTATTTTATTTATTGTATGGGGGACCTATGAACCAGAAAGTTAAAAAATATGCAGGGCTTTTGAGCCGTTTTTTAGTACTGATGATTGATTTTTTTATATTTTGTGCAATTTTCTTTCCTATAACCAGGATTGTAAAAGGTGTTTGGGTTATGAGTGCCAGTGATCACCGCTGGGGCAGAGGGCTATTTATAACTGATCTATTATGTATAGCATTTTTAGCTTTTATGTTTTTATACTTTATTTTTACGGCTAAATATCCTTCAATCTTGAATCTACTTGAGCTTCAGTCCATCAGTAGGCTGGCTTACTGAGCTTAACAGCTGTGCCATATGCCAAAAGCTCAGCAGCACTGCCCATAACACTGGTAGTCATAAAACGGACATTAATTACAGCGTCAGCTCCCAACTCTTCAGCCTGAGTTAGCATCCTACCAGTAGCTATTTTGCGCGCTCGCCCCATCATCTCTGTGTACTCAAGAAGCTCTCCCCCAAGAACAAGTCGCACCAGCGCAGAAAGGTCCCTTCCAATCCAGATAGCAAAGATAGTGTGTCCTTTTACCAAACCTAAAATCTCTGTTACCTTGCGATTGGGGACTTCTGTAGAATTCTGGATCAACACACGAGAACGAGGCTCAGCAGTTGAAAGCTCTTTTCCCTGGGCTTTGCCTTTTCCCTGTTCTGCAGCCACTGTCAGCAGAACTAGCAAAATACCACCCAGAAGGCAGTACGCTGCAGTCTTGAGCCACCAGGGTAAAATTGGTTCATGGTAGACGTACCAGGGTACCCCAGCAAATATTGCAGTGAAGAGCCCGAGTACGAAGGCCAGTGAGCCAACCAGCCTAAGTGCTTTAATAATTAATTGAACTACTTTCATAATTCCTCCTATCTATCGTGTTAATATACCGATGTTTTTTAGGGTGAACCCCTACAGTTAGATACATTGTATACTAAAAATAGTTAAGTTAAAATAACTGATGAGACTGTAAAAGAGATGATTAATATTTCTGAAGCTAAATCCGATAGCCTTGAAAGATTTACACCAGAATCAATGTATACCAAATCATGGTGGCGGGAATTCAGTAAGAAAAAAATTAATTTAATTTTAAAAAAGTAGTATTTTTTATTTAAAATATTGTAAAATGGATTTTAACTTTTAAAAAAATAAAGAATAAATCAATGGAAAATATTGCTATAGTTACAGATACCACATCTGATATTCCTGAACAGTTAGCCAGTAAGTATAAAATAAGGGTGGTGCCTCTATATATCGGATTTGGCGGAAAATTATATCGGGAGGGAAAGGAAATAACCAGTAGTGAAGTATATGAAAAGCTTGAAGCCGGAGTAAAAATATATACCTCCACACCTTCTGTCGGTGATTTTGTAGAGGTTTACAGGGATTTAATAGAGAGACAGAAAAAAACTTTAATTTATTCAATCCATGTTAGTTCAAAGCTCTCTGCTACTTCAAATTCAGCAGATCAGGCCAAAAGATTTTTCCCTCAAGCTAAAATAAAAGTTATTGATTCTAAAACTGCTGCAATTAACCTGGGTTTTATTGTTTTGGAAACTGCAAGAGCTGTAAAAAGGGGCGAATGTGAAGAAAGAATAGCCAGTATTATAGATTTTATGATAAGGAAGAATAGGATGTTTGCCACTTTTGAAAATTTTGAATATATATTTAGAGGAGGCAGAGCACCTTTCTTAGGAAAGTTTTTATCCAGGTCAATAAGACTAAAACCAATTATTACTATAGGAAGTGATGGAAAGGTAAAGCTGAAGAAATTTGTAAAAAATAAAAGAAATTCTATTATTGAGCTTTACAGGCAGATTAGGAAAGATTCTTTTGATCCTTTTTCTACCGTAAAGAAAAAAATCGGAATCTTTTATGGTACTGATATCAATCCAGCTCTAGAACTTAAAAAGATGATAGAAGAGGACAACAGAATTAAGATTGACGAGCTGATTTTAACTGAAGTAACCACAGTTATGAGTGCTCATACCGGTCCCGGAATCTGGGGGGTATCTTATTGTCCTGTGGTAAGTAAATAATTCAGGAATAAAAATATCTCCAATTGAGGTTACTATTACGGTTACAATATTATGTATAGGGAATGCTTTTCTCATGTTATTCTTTGATTAAATTAATATTGTTCGATATTTAACAGATTTCTTGATATCCCAAAAAGAAGATCTCCTGTTCTTTCAAGATGTAAAATAATATCTGCAAAAACAACTCCTGAAAGTGGCATACATTCACCATTCTGGAGTCTTTTTAGGTGACTAATTCTTATTTCTTTTACCATTAAATCTATTTCAGATTCAATTTTTTCGCATTGTTTGAGCTTGTCTAAATTGTTATTTTCCATACCTGATATTAAGATATTAAACAGATGGTTGACTTTATCATGTGTCGTTTCTAGTTCTTGAAAAGCAATTTTACTAAAAGTCATATTATTTTCTTCTTTTACCAGCATTAGATAGAGTATACTTTCAGCATGGTCACCGGCTCTTTCTGCGTCATAGGCTATATGAAATAAATTGGTTAGCTTATTGGATAGTCTTAAACCCAATGATTTTTGAGATACTTTGGTCAGGTATCTTATTATATCTTCTGTAATGCTGTCCACGGCAGATTCCCTGTCAAGTACCTTTTTTTCAATAATGGCATCTTTTTTATACAGTCTTTCAAATGAAAGATTTAACATGGCCTGAGTTATTTTGGTTACTCGGAGTAACTCTTTTTTTGCTTGCTCTAATGAAAGAGATGGGGTATCAATTAGTCTACTGTCCAGATATAACGCAATTTTATGCACTGTTATATCTTTACCTGGAATAATTTTTAAAACTACTTTTTCAAATAATCCAATCATTGGAAATAGGATTATAGTGGTAATTATATTGAAAATAGTATGAATATTCGCTATCTGGCGAGGAATACTTTTTCCGGTTAAACTTGCAATTAAAGGCTGGAGCCTAAAGACATATAATAAAATGACAAATACTATAGTTCCAAGGATATTAAATATTAAATGAGAAAAGGCAGTTCTTTTGGCGGTAACTGTTGCGCCAATGCTTGATATTAGAGCAGTTGAGCAAGTGCCAATATTGTCTCCTATAAGAATGGGGATAGCAGCTTCTATAGGTAAAAGTCCCTGAGAAGCAAGGGCTATAAGAAGTCCAATTGTAGCTGAGCTGCTCTGCAGGAGTGCAGTCAGGCCCAGTCCTGCCAGTATCCCATAGAATGGATTTCTACTGAAAACTAAAAGGAAGTTTTTAAAGATTTCATTATCTTTAAGAGGCCCCAGTGCTCCTTTCATTACTGTCATACCAAGAAATAGAAGTCCCAGACCGATTATTGTCATCCCAATATTTTTATATCTTCTTCTTCTGCTTAGAAAATGCATTAAGAATCCTATGATTATTATAGGATAAGCCAGTATGTCTATTTTAAAAGCTACTATCTGGGCAGTTACTGTTGTGCCAATATTTGCACCCATTATTATTCCTATTGCCTGTCTTAAGGTTAGAAGACCGGCATTTACAAAGCCAACTGCCATTACTGATGTCGCGCTGCTGCTCTGGATAAGCATAGTAGTAAAAAGGCCTACCAGGACTGTAGACCAGGATTTTTTTGTCAGGGTATTTATTACTGTTTTTAATTTATTGGATGTGATTTTCTTGAGACTACCACTGAGTCTATTGATACCGAAGATAAAAAGGGCCAGCCCACCAAGTAATTCTATAACTAATTT
>SOKC01000101.1 GCA_004376325.1 Actinomycetota bacterium
CAAAACTATTTTTTATTCTATTTTGCTCCTGCTCTGGGGTGAAATTTCCGGTAGTCTTTCTTCAATTTTTTAATATTTAAATGTGAGTATATCTGTGTGGTAGATATGTTTTCATGCCCCAGAAGTTCTTGAATTTCCCTTATTCCCGCTCCCTCCTGAAGCAGATGAGTAGCAAAACTATGTCTGATACTATGAGGTGTGATATTTTTACCAATAACTGCTTTTTTTACATATTTTTTAACTATAGTTCTTATGCTTCGTGACGATAATCTTTTTCCAAATTTATTTAAAAATAAATGGCTATCCATTATATATCTATCTTTACCTGAATAAGTTAATTTACTTCTTACTTGCAGATATTTTTTTATCCAGAACACCGCAGCCTGATTTAAATAAACCATTCTCTGTTTTCTACCCTTGCCGGTAACTATAATCTCCCTATTTTCAAGATCAATATCGCCAGTTTTTAAACCTTCCACCTCGCTTATTCTGGCACCGGTAGAATAAAGTAATTCAAGTATAGTTCTATCCCTGATTTCTAAATCATTTTCAGGCTTAAAGTTATTAAAAAGCCTTTCCATTTCACCTACAGACATAAAAGAGTAAAACCGGTGACGCTTGCGGGGAACATTTATGGCCTGGGTTAACTGAAAATCAATATAACCCTCTCTTTCAAGAAATCTAAAGAAGTTGATGAAGGAAGAGTACTTTCTGATAATAGTTCTGTTTGAATAATTATTACTATCTAAAGACTTAAGAAAATCTCTGAAAATATCTAAATTTATCCCGGCAGTTTCATTGATATTCTTACCTTTTAAAAAATGCAAAAATTGCAAGATATCTTTTTGATAGGAATTTATAGAATTTAGAGATAAATTTTTTTCATATTTTAAGTACTTTATGTATAGTTCCAGACAATTAAATAAATCCATATTTATCCTCCGCACTGTAAAACCCCGCCGTTTAAGGGGAGGATGTCAAAAATAATCACTCTCAATATCCTTCATCTTTACTTTTATAACCTCCCGAATTTCCATTATTTCTTCCAATCCAGGAGATTTTTCATCTTTCTCTATTTTTAATGGATTAAAATCATGCGTTTTTGCTTTATTAAAAAAAGATTCAAGTTTATTTATCATATCAACGATCATATATCTTATTTTGTCTGATCTATAATCAATCTTTAAATTCTCCTTAGATAAATCATCAAGTATGGTATCAAATTTACTAAAAGCATCTTCTAAAATAATACTGGTCTTCCTTGCATCAAGTTTCTTTTTTGCCAGTATTCCAGCTATAATCTTCTTTAAATCCTTCCTGATAATATTATCATACTGGTACAATGCATACCCCAGAGGATTCTTGGGTCTTCCTACTTTCTTCCTCCTGAATAATGCCATTCTTTTATGCTCCCTACCGGTTCCTGATTAAAAATTATATTATTATTTTAATATAAAATTGGGGTGAACCCTTCCAATTAGACACATTGTATACTAAAAATAGTTAATTTAAAATAATCTACTATATTTGTTAAAACTATCTT
>SOKC01000002.1 GCA_004376325.1 Actinomycetota bacterium
TAAAAAGGCAAAACTTCCACACTGGCAAATAAATAACTTTTTTGCCCTCGTATGTCTCTTCGCCCTCATAATCATAAGTATAGATATATCCTTCTTTTAGGTTATAAAAACTAGCAGCTTTTAGTAATGAATTAATTTCTCTTTTTTTTGTCGTTTCGCTTGAAATATCATAGCAGCACTGAATTAATCTATCTATTCTATTATTTTTACAAATTATAAAATCTACTTCACCATATTCTCTGCTTAATCCATAAAATAACTGCCTACCTTTTTTTATAAGCTCAAGGAAAACTATATTTTCTAATATTTTTCCTTTGTTCTCGCTAAACCTAAAACTCATTTCATTATAAATACCTAAATCGCAGATATATACTTTATCCGGATTGTATATCTGCTGCTTTATAGAATAGCTATAAAGAGAAACAAAATAAAATAAAAAGGAATTCCTAAGATATTTTAGATAATTTTTAACCGTAGATAGGTTTTTTATTCCGGTCATATCGGAAATTTTTTTTAAGCTTAAAATATTTCCTATATTTGATATCAGAAAATTTGCAATTTCCCTGAGACCTGCCTCATGCCTTACCTTGTATCTAACAACTATATCCCTGTATATAATGTTTTTAAAATACTCTTGTAGAAGTGGCTTGTATCCTGTGCTTATAACTTCAGGAAAACCACCAATCCCCATATATTCATCAAATAGCTTTACAAGCCTGGACTTTTTATCAAGGGTGTAGATATCGTTTTTCTCGAAAGATATACCCCTTGTCCATATATATTCTCTGAAAGAAAATGGATACAAATCAATAAGGATATTTCGCCCAGTTAAATGAGTAGATATCTCTTTTGATAATAAAGTAGCATTTGATCCTGATATAAATATTTTGTAATTTTTATTTTCTCTTAATCTATTTAAAAATTTCTCCCAGCCTGCAACATTCTGGATTTCATCAAAAAATAAAAATATTTGCTTTTTATCATCAGGTTCTTTTAATTCATAGTAACTTTCTAATACTAAATTTAGATCAGTGCTTTTAAAATCTGATAACCTTTCATCCTCGAAATTTATATACAGAAATTGGTTATCATCCAATTTTTTCTCAGTCTTAATTTTATCCCAAACAAGGCGCATTAAAATAGATTTGCCGCACCTTCTAACACCAGTTATTACTATTATTTCCTTTGTTTTAAAAATAATTCTTAGGGGCTCAGAACCAGTCAATACCTCACGGGGGTAACACCCCTTGGTATCTAAAAAGAATTGCTCCTGTTCCTTCATTAATTCTTTTATAATTATTTTTGTTATCATTGTAATTTAATAACTTTTATTAATTGATATTAAATACATATAGCTCCAGCACTATTCTTATCAAATCTGTATTAATATGTAAGTATATTATATTGCTATTATAATATTAAAAGGAATATATTTCAATGCTAATATAATATATTCTATCATTTCCCTCTTTGCCATTTCCCGTTCCCTTTTAGGTATTTTATTGGTTTTCTTTTTAAATCCATGCAACAAAATAAAAGT
>SOKC01000023.1 GCA_004376325.1 Actinomycetota bacterium
TATATTTATATTTATAAAAATTTATTTTTTTTCTTTTACACTATCTTTCTTTTCTTTTTTACCAGTATCCATATTGAGCACACTCTTAACTTTTTCTTCAATTTCTTCCATTGCCTTAGTATTTTGCATCAGAAACATTTTTGCATTTTCCCTGCCCTGTCCGATGCGTTCATCTTTATATGAGTACCATGATCCACTTTTGTCTATAATTCCCATCTCAGTACCCACATCTAATATACTTCCTTCCCTGGATATTCCCCTTCCATACATTATGTCAAATTCAGCACTTTTAAAAGGAGGCGCTACTTTATTTTTTACTACTCTTGCCCGTATCCTATTACCAACAGCATCTGTTCCACTCTTAATGCTGTCAATTCTTCTAATATCTATTCTCACCGATGCATAAAATTTTAAAGCTCTGCCCCCGGGCGTTACTTCCGGATTGCCAAATATAATTCCTATTTTCTCTCTAAGCTGGTTAATAAAAACTACTGAAGTTCTAGTCTTACTTACCACCCCGCTTATTTTCCTTAAGGCTTGCGACATCAATCTTGCCTGAAGTCCCATATGAGAGTCCCCCATCTCGCCTTCTAACTCTGCTTTTGGTACCAGAGCAGCAACTGAATCTATCACTATTACATCCAGAGCACCGCTTTTCAGTAGAATTTCACATATTTCCAGAGCCTGCTCACCATTATCTGGTTGAGATAGTAAAAGCTCTTCAATATTAACTCCCACATTCCTGGCATAACCAGGATCTAATGCGTGCTCGGCATCTATAAAAGCTGCTACGCCCTCCTCTTTTTGAGCATTCGCAATAATATGCAGCGCCAGGGTTGTTTTTCCTGAAGCTTCCGGTCCAAAGATTTCAGTAACTCTTCCCCTTGGAATTCCTCCTATTCCCAATGCTATATCAAGTTCCAAAGAATTGGTGGATATATACCCTATATCCAATATTGAACTTTTATCTCCTAATTTC
This sequence comes from Actinomycetota bacterium, assembly GCA_004376325.1. GTDB lineage: Bacteria > Actinomycetota > Humimicrobiia > Humimicrobiales > Humimicrobiaceae > Hydromicrobium. The sequence continues at coordinate 980 of SOKC01000023.1, forward strand.
ATTATGGCGCCGCTTCCATACTGCCTTTCAATTTGAGATACTGTATTCTCAATAATTTTCTCCCTATCCATATTAAACCCTCCAATAAACAATGCTCATATAAAAATTATATAATAAATAAATATTATCTTATGTGCAATTGCGCATAAGCCTATTTTAACATATTAAAAATATTTTTAAATAGTAAAATCACATTAAAAAAATATGTTTTTTTTTATTTTAGACTAAATTTACCAAGAATAGTATACTCAGCTCCTTGTGGTTTCAACCGACTTTCAAATAATGTAATTTCTAAACAATCCAACCAGTCAACTGAATCCATTTCATGGTTATTTACTAGTTGTTCTATATCCTTTTTATTCTTTATTCTGGCAATAGTAATGTGGGGAAAAAATTTTCTTTTATCTTTTCTTATTTTAACCTTGCTAAGATTATTTTCTAACTCATTATAAATTTCGGATATTTGCCTTCCTCCATTACCTATCTCCAAAAAAACAACTCTGGCATTATTCAGGCCTGGAAATGCATTTATTTTTCCATTAATTTCATACCTAAATCTTCTAAATGTGTCAGCTGTTTCCTTTATAGCTTTTCCTATTTTATTTATTTTACCTGTATTTATATTCCCTAAAAATTTTAAAGTTATATGAATATTTGGAGCTGATACTACTTTTATGTGTTTTTCTCCTTTCAACAAAGCTGCTGTAAAATTATATATATCATCCTTTATAAATTCCGGAATATCTATAGCTATAAATAATCTTTTTTCAAAATTATTTTTATCTTCTTCCACTAAATCTTTCTTTCCTATAATACTTCTCACTTATCGCTGCTCTGAGCTCATTTAGTACAAATTGTGCAGCTCTGAATTTGACCTCACATCTATTACCCGGAAAATTTTTCTCAAATATCTTCTCATATCCATCAGGTCCCAATATACAACAATACACCAGACCTACTCTTTTATACTCTGCCTCCGGCCCTGCAAATCCAGTCACGCTTAACGCGTAATCAGAATTAAAAATTTTCCTCACCTTTCTTGCCATACTCAGACATACTTCTCTGCTCACAGCTCCGTATTTATCCAGAATATTCTCATCTATATCAAGTAACTTAATTTTTGAATAATTCGAATAAGATACTATACCTCCCAGGAAAAACCTGGAACTTCCAGGTGTATCGGTAATAATACTGCTTATAAGGCCGCCGGTTACTGATTCAGCTATACTGATAGTTAACCTGCTGCCAATTTTTGCTATAGCTTCTTTTAAATTATCAGAAATTAAAGTATCATCCTTCCCATAAAAATAGTTTCCCAATTTAGTGGTAATTTTCTCTTCAATTCTTTTTAAATTCTTATTAGCTTTTGCGCTGTCCGGTGATTTTGCCACCAGTATTATTTTTGTTAAACCTGGATCAGCAGTAATCCCTATCTCAACATTAATCTTCTTCGCTTCACTGACAACCTCCTTAATCTTTTCTTCTATCTCTGTTTCACTGATATCAGTAGTTAGAAGAGTAGACTTTCTTATTTCAAACTTATCACCTCTTAAACTTTTATTTCTTTTTCTATCTTCTAAGAAAGGTATAACCTCATATTCAAACATACTTTTCATCTCTTTCGGAACCCCTGGAATACAGAATATTATCTGCCGGTTGTCTAATTCTATCCTGAATCCGGAAGCGCTTCCCAATCCTGGTTTAATTGGAAAAGAATTTTCGGGAATATAAGATTGGCGTAGCAACCTCTCAGTAATTTTTTTATCTCTTGATTTTCTAATAAATTTCAGACTGGTATTATCAAGGCTTCTGTCTCTTATTAGTTTTAAATTTAAAGTTGAAGCCACTGCACTTCTGGTAACATCGTCATCAGTAGGACCCAACCCTCCACTTATTATTATTAAATCGCTATATTTTAAACTTTGTCTTAATACGTTAGATATTTCACTCAGGCTATCGCTAACAGTAAACATATATTTGCATTCTATACCCAGTTCAGTAATTCTTTCCGCTATATATTGGGAATTTTTATTCGGTATTAGTCCCAGATTTAGTTCAGTTCCTACGTTTATTATTGAACAATTCATATTTGAAACTTATTAAAATTTCTAATTTTCTTTTTCATCTAATAACTTGATTAAATCCACCTTTGAGATTAATACTTCTCTGGGCTTATTACCATCATAGGCGCTAACCAATTCTCTATCTTCCATTTGATCGATAATTCTTGCAGCTCTTGAATAACCTATCTTTAGCCTTCTCTGTAATAATGAAGCTGATGCGTGCCCGAAATCTACAGCTACTCTTAAAGCCTCGTAGAATAGATCATCTTCATCATGCATATTCTTTTTTTCATCGCTTATTCTTTTTGAAATTTCCAGGCTATACTCAGGTGTACTGATATTCCTTATATATCCGGTAATCATCTCTATTTCCCTTGAAGTTACAAAAGCTCCTTGAATTCTTTCCGGTCTATTGGAATAGTAAGGTAAAAATAGCATATCTCCTTTTCCAACTAATTTTTCTGCCCCACCACAGTCCAGGATAACCCTGGAATCAACATTTGCTGTAACCATAAATGCTATTCTTGAAGGTATGTTTGCTTTGATCAACCCGGTTATTATATTAACCGAAGGTCTCTGAGTAGATATTATTAAATGAATACCAACTGCTCTTCCCATTTGCGCAATCCTGCAAATGCTGTCTTCTACCTCCGATGCTGATAATATCATCAGGTCAGCCAATTCATCAACAAATACTAATATGTATGGCAAAGGTTTGAAATTCTCATACTTATTCTCATTCCTTTTTGCCTCAAAATTGTACATTTCCAGGGATTTAAAATTTCTTTCAACCATTACTTTAAACCTTTTCTCCATCTCCCCTGCTACCCATGCTAGAGCTGAAGCAGCCCTCTTTGGATTTATTACCACTGGTGATAAAAGGTGAGGTATTCCATTATAAATACTGAGCTCTACCATTTTTGGGTCGATCATGATAAATTTAACATCACTGGGTCTTACCTTCATAAGAAGAGAAATTATAATGCTGTTAAGACATGAGCTTTTCCCTGAATTAGTAGCGCCGGCAATAAGAATATGCGGCATTTTAATTATGTCCATATAAATAATGTTCCCTGAGAGATTCTTGCCTAAAGGAATATTTAATAAATTATCAGTTAAGTTCTTATCATCCTCAGAATAAATATCTCCCAGAGTAACAATACTTCTAACAATATTGGGCACTTCAACACCAATAGCAGATTTCCCGGGTATAGGAGTATGAATTCTTAAATCTGGTGAACCAAGAGCAACACAAAAGTCATCTTCCAGACTAAGTAATCTTTGCACTTTTACTCCAGGTGAAAGTTTCATTTCATAAAGGGTTACAGTAGGGCCACTAACCACCCTGTCTATCCTGGCATCTAAATTAAAGTCACTGAACAGTCTATTTAAGATATGAACTCTTTCCTTTACCCCTTGCTTATATAATTTAGAAGGCAAATCTTTGGATTTCCTCAGTAAATTTATAGGAGGTAATCTATAATTGTTTTCCAGATCACTGCTTTTTACTGTTGGTATTTTTAATTGATCACTAGCAGCTTCAATTTCGCTAATTTCCTTTATATATTCATCCTGCATTTCAGCTTTTTCCTTAAATGCCCTGTATTCATTATTAATAGATTCAATTCTTTTTGAGTCAATTTTTTCATCACTGCCGTAAATTTCATTTTCATCCATTACCGGCTTTTTTAATTTTGTATATTGATCTGCGGTGCCTCTTCTTTTAAATAAATTAGCCACAGACTTAAAATTTATTTTTTTAAGTAAGTAGATTATCTTTTTACCAATATCTACAAGGGATATCTTTGTAATAATCAATATTGATATAACCAGTAAAAAACTCAGCACTACCACAGCTCCAGCGCTGCTAAAGAGCTTAGATAATCCATAAAAAATCCCGGCTCCTACCATCCCCCCTCTGGCTTTTACAAGAACTTCATCAAAAATATCCACGTAATTAAAGTTGTTGCTTAGAATTCCCAGTATAGAGAAAAATAACAGAAAAAATCCCCACCCAAAACTGGAAGGTAGCAGGCGGACCCTCCTCAGGAAGAAGCTAAAACCCCAGATTAAAAGCATGAAAGGTACCAGAAACTTACCTGCTCCAAAAGCAAGAGATAAAAAATCATTCACATATATATTTATAAAACCATAATCCGAAAAGCCATATACACTAATAAATAGTAGTAATGAAACCATTATTATTAAAATACCATAAACTTCAGCTCTTCTTTTAACATATTTTTTTCTATTTCTAGAATTCCCTGAACTTAAACTGCTTTTAACTTTGGTTGTTTTTTTTCTTCTATAATTTCTTCTAACCATTTTTTTAAGGACTTATATTTTAATTAATGCTTATCAGGACTAATAACTTTAGTTATTATTATAGGTCTTATTCTTGCTTTTTTAAAAATAAATTTTTCTAACCTGTCATTAATAAAATCTTCAATCATCGTTTTATTCGCCATATTATTATTAAAGCACGTTTGTATGGAATTTTTTATAATTTTCTTTGAATCATCTAGAATTTCTGTCAAATTTTCAATATATATTATCCCCTTTAGAATAAAATCAGGTTCGCATAAAATTCTTCTCCTGACATAATCTATTCCAACTACTATAAATATAATTCCGTTTCTTGATAATATCTTTCTATCTCTAAGAACCATATCCTTTATATTCCCCATTCCAACTCCATCAATATAAATAGTCTGCGGATGTAAGTTGTTTGAAACTCTACATAAATTTGAATTCATTTTAATAATATCACCATCTTCAGCAATGATAATATTTTCCCCATCAATTCCCATTGATTCCGCTATTCGTGCATTCTGAACCTTATGTTTATCTTCTCCATGAATAGGGATAAAGTATTTAGGATTGGTTAAATTTATCATAATCTTTATCTCTTCCTGGGCAGCGTGCCCCGACACATGAACACCCGCTATAGACTCATAAAAGACATCTGCTCCCTGTTTTATAAGCCTGTTAATAGTATTGGATATAACTCTTTCGTTTCCCGGAATCGGAGAAGCTGAGATTATTACCATATCTCCTTTCATAATTCTGACTCTCTTATGTTCTCCTAAAGCCATGCGGTTAAGAGCTGAAAGTGGCTCTCCTTGACTGCCAGTCGAAAGTATTACTATTTTTTTTATAGGAAACTGGTCAATTTTAGTTATTGGAACTATGGTATCTTCAGGAATTTTCAGGTATCCAAGTTTGGCAGAAATTTTAACAGTTTTCAGGATGGACATACCGGAAATAGCAACTTTTTTCTCCAGTTTATTGGCCACATCCAGTACCTGTTGTATTCTATGTATATGTGATGAGAAAGTGGCTACAATAATTCTTTTTGAAGCTTTTTCAAATTTTTCAAGCAGCGTTTTACCCACATCCCTTTCCGGAAGAGTAAATCCTATTTCTTCGGCATTGGTACTATCACATAAAAGAGCCAGTACACCTTCCTGGCCAGCTCTGGCAATTTTTGAAAATTGAGTAACTTTATTATCAATAGGAACATGATCAAATTTAAAATCCCCGGTATGGACTACGGTTCCAATATCTGTTTTTATAATTAATCCTAAACCATCCGGTATACTGTGATTAACCCTGAAAAAATCTATATGAAATGGTCCAATATCCAGTGGTTTATCGGGATTAATCTCATTATATCTAATAGGAATTGCTTTTTGTGAGTTATCAAACTTTATTTTAGTCAAACCTATGGTAAGTTTAGTGGCAAAAACAGGAGCGTTAATTTCTTTAAACAGGAATGGTAGACCACCTATATGGTCTTCATGTCCGTGGGTAAGTATTATTGCTTTTACTTTATTTTTATTTTTCTTAACATACGAAAAGTCTGGTATTATAAAATCAATTCCCGGCATATCATCATCCGGAAACATTATCCCGCAATCAACAATTATAATCTGATTATCTTTTTCAAAGACCATCATATTCTTGCCAATACCACCCAGGCCTCCCAGAGGTATTAATTTTAAACTAGTTCTTTTTGACATAATTCTTTATTTGCAAAATTTCACCTTCTAACTAATTAATTATCTTATGTTTTTTTAAAATCTCCTTAAAAGCCATCAGCTCCTTATCTTCCATAGAGCACAATGGAAGCCTGCATGGGCCGACATTAATACCTTTTAGATTTAATGCCTCTTTAATAGGAACCGGATTTGTTGCTATAAAAATCCCATAAAATATATCCATCAAATCCCGGTGCAGTTTTGCTGCTTCTCTAAAATCTCCTCTTTTAAAACTAGCTATCATCTCTTTTATCTCTTTGCCAACAATATGAGAAGCAACACTGATAACTCCGTACCCTCCCAGGGATAATATGGGTAATGTATCACCATCATTGCCACTGTATACCAGGAAATCATCATCGGTATCCCTGATTATTTCTGAAATTTGCCTCATGTCACCGCTGGCTTCTTTAATTCCACAAATATTATCAATTTTTGATAATTCCACACAGGTCTTCGAGCTTATGTTAGATGATGTTCTTGAAGGAACATTATATAGTATTATGGGAGTCTTAACCTCACTGGCAATTACTTCGAAATGTTTAAAAAGACCCCACTGTGAAGGCTTATTGTAATAAGGCGCAACAAGGAGCAGGCAGTCAATTCCTATACTCTCCGCTTCTTTTGATAATTCTATAGAATGCTTGGTATCATTAGAACCTGTACCTGCAATAATTTTAACCCTGTCCCCAAAATTATCCTTTGCAAATTTAAATAATTTTATCTTCTCGTCATCATCCAGGGTTGGCGATTCTCCTGTAGAGCCGGATAGTAAAATTCCATCACTTTCTTCTCCATTAATCAAATAATTCAATAATCTACCGCAAGAGTTGAGATCCAAACTACAGTTTTTATCAAATGGAGTTACCATTGCTGTAATTACCTCACCCATGTTTATCATAGACACCTCCCTCAAATAATAATGCAACTAAATGTTTATTAACTTATCCAATCCAAAAGTATAATTAGAAAGCTTATCCATACTTCTTATAGCAAGAATAACCCCGGGATAAAACGACGATCTATCCAGACTATCATGTTTTATAGATAGAGTCTGACCTTTCATTCCAAAAATAACATTTTGATGCGCCAGCAGTCCCGGCAGTCTTACGCTATGTATATGGACACCGCCTGTAAATCCGCCTCTGCAACCTTCTATGGTTTCGGTTTCACCTTCTTTTAACCTGGACTTGTTAAAATTATTACTTAGACTTATCTGTTCTGCTGTCAATATGGAAGTACCGGATGGAGCATCTTTCTTTTTGTCATGATGCAGTTCAATTATTTCACAATTATCAAAATATTTTGATATCATTTTTGAGATTTTAATCATAATTACAGCCCCAATCGAAAAATTTGGCGTGATAAGTGTTTTACTATTGGATTTTAACGCTTTATTTTCAATACTGTCTAAATCCTCTCTGCTCAAGCCAGTAGTACCTACAATTATATTTATATTATTGTCAATAGCCCAATTAATAGTTTTACTAGCTGCATTGGCGTTGGTGAAATCAATAATAATATCCGGACTCAGTTCTTTAATGTCCTCATAAGAATTATAAATTTTATACCCTGTTTTTTTACCAACTAAAAATTCGCCTATATCAACACCCACATTCTGGATATCAAAACCTCCAACTAACTCTATTTCTTCTTCCTTTATCAACTCTCTGGAAATAGATGTCCCCATTTTTCCACAAATACCGAACATTACTATTTTTTTCATAATAACCTGCCTTTATTTAGTCTTCCAAGTGCTACCAGGCTCATCTTATCTAATTTAAAATACTTATCAACTATGTTATTTAAATCATTTTGCTTTACCTTATCTATTTTCTTTAATATCTGGTTAATAGTCAAAACTTTTTTATCAAATAGAAGTCCCTTTCCCAACCTAAACATTCTTGAACTCATATCTTCAATACTCAGAACAATATTTCCTTTTAAATTTTCTTTGGCCCTTTCCAGCTCAACCTCCTCTACTCCGCGCCTTTTGATATCAACTATTTCATCTTTAATCAATTTTAAAATTCTACCAGCATTTTTAGGTGAAGAAGCTGAATACATAATTGTTACCCCTGTATCCAGATATTGGACATTGCTGCTAAAAATTGAATAAGCCAGACCTTCTTCCTCCCTTATTTTCTGGACTAATCTGCTGCTCATACTTCCACCAAATAAATTTGTGAATAATGAAATTGGATATTTATCCTCACTATCCCGCCTGCAGCCCAGACCACCAAAGCACATATGAACTGAGCTGGTCTTACTATCATGTATTTTCTTCACCCTTCCATTTTCCGGAGGTTCCTGCCCGGTAAAATCATTTATATATTTTCTATTTTCCATTCCACTAATATTTTTCTTAATTTTATCTATCAAATCTTTATGCTTTATATTACCCGCAGCTGAGATAACAATACCGCCGATACCAAACTTTTCCTTAAAATAGCCCAGTATAGCAGATTTTTTAATATTTTTTAGTGAATTATTAGTGCCTAAAATTGGCAGGCTTAGAGGATGTCCGTCCAGAACCGCTTCATAGAAATAATTCATAATATTGTCAGAGGGATTATCTTCTACCATCTTTATTTCCTCAATTATTACTTTCTTTTCGGTTTTTATATGCTCTGTTAAAAAAGAGGGGTTGGTTAGAATATCAAATAATAATTCTGTACAACTGTCCAGATGAGTGTCAATGAAATCAGCATAGGCACAGCAGTTTTCTTTATCCGTGAAAGCATTAAATTCTGCACCCGTTGAATCAAATTCAATGGCTATATCTCTATAACTTCTTTTTTTAGTGCCTTTGAAAATAAGATGCTCTATAAGGTGGGAAATTCCATTGATATTTCTATTTTCATTTCTGGATCCAGCCAGTACCCAGAAACCTAACGATATTGACCTAAAATGAGGGATATACTCACTAATAACCCTTATTCCATTATCTAACTCAGTTATTTCATATTGGTCAAATTTTATGCTACTTGATGAAACTATTTTTTCATTTACCTCACTAATAAAATATTCAGATATCAGCTCTTTCCAGACCTATTTTTTTAGTCCTGGAATCAATATTACCAACTCTAACCAGTATCTTATCACCTATTTTTAAATAATCTTTAACATCTTTAATTCTTTTATTTGTAACTTTGGATATGTGAAGAAGTCCATCTACTCCGGGAATTAAATTTACAAAAGCTCCGTAGCTGGTTATTCCTACCACAGTTCCCATAAACTCTTCTCCCACTTTTATATCTTCAATACCCTTTAACATTCCTTCTATACTTTTCCTGGCCATCTTAATATTAACATCATTTGAAGAAATAATGGAAACCATACCTTCTCCATTATAGTCACTTATATCAATTTCATCTAACTCAAATTCTTCTTTTATTCTTTTAATATTCTTTCCACCAGGTCCAATAACTTCGCCGATCTTTTCCCTGGGAATTTTAAAAGTAGTTATTTTTGGCGCAGACTTAGACAGACTTTTTCTAGGCTCCGGAATGACTTCTAACATTTTATCTAATATGAAAAACCTTCCCTCACGTGCCTTTTCCAACGCCTGTTTTATAATATCTAAGTTAATACCCTTTATTTTCATGTCCATCTGCAGCGCAGTAATCCCATTTTTAGTTCCTGCAACTTTAAAGTCCATGTCACCATAAAAATCTTCTATACCCTGTATATCTTTCAATATAACAAACTTATCATCTTTGCCTTTAATTAGACCCATTGCTATGCCGGAAACCGGATTTAATATGGGAACGCCTGCATCCATTAAAGCCAGACTACTTCCACATACACTGGCCATTGAAGTTGAACCATTGGATTCTAAAATCTCAGATACCAGTCTTAAGACATATGGAAATTTATCTTCATCAGGAATCATAGGTCTTAGAGCTTTTTCAGCCAGAGCACCATGCCCGATATCCCTTCTTCTTGGTCCTCGAAGAGGCCTTGTTTCTCCAGTACTGAAAGGCGGGAAATTATAATGATGTATATATCTTTTAAATTCCTCTTTTCCTAAACTATCTATTTTCTGCGCTTCTTTTATTGAACCTAAGGATAATATAGTTAGAGCTTGTGTCTTCCCCCGTGTGAAAAGACCTATACCATGGGTTGTATCTGGAAATAAACCTACCTCACAATTTATTTCTCTTATCTCATCAGGTTCCCTGCCATCAGGTCTTACCCCTTTCTCCAAAATCATTTTTCTTACTAATTCTCTTTCAAGCTCTTTAAAGCTTTCACTTATACTTTCTTTATCCTCCGGAAATCCTGATTCTAACTTTTTTTCAGTCTCTTCTCTGATAATTGAAACTCTATCCTGGAAATAACCTTTATCAGTATTTTCCAATAAAATTTTCTTTTTATCATCTTTTGAGTATTTCATAATACTATTTAATATCTCCTGAATTTTTTCTTCTGCTAACTCTCCTACTCTTTTTTCAACTTCTTTATTTAACTTAAAATTAGATGTTTCCCTTTTCTCTTTACCTGCTATTTTTCTAAATTCTTTTTGAATGTTAACAATTTTTTTTATTTCACTATGCGCTCTTTCTATAGCTTCCAATACTACTCCTTCGGGTACTTCTTTGCCACCTGCCTCAACCATCAATATTGCTTCTTCTGTCCCTGCTACCACTATATCTATAATACTTTCTTCAATCTCATTATAAACTGGATTCACTATCCAGTTTTCACCTACCTTAGCAATCCTGACAGCGCCTACTGGTTCTTCAAATGGTATATCTGATATACATAAAGCCATCGAAGTTCCATTTATTACCGAAATATCATAAGGATTAACCTGATCGAACGAAATAACCGTGGCAATTATTTGAATTTCATTTCTTATATTTTTATCAAATAATGGTCTTAGAGGCCTATCGGTCAATCTTGAGTTAAGGATTGCTTTATCACTGGCTCTTCCTTCTCTTCTAAAAAATCCTCCGGGTATTTTACCTGCAGCGTACATTCTCTCTTCAACATCAACTACAAGGGGTAAAAAGTCTACATTATCAACTGGTTTCTGATTCATAACTGCAGTGATTATAACTCCATTTCCACCGAATTTAACCAGGACCGAATTAGCCTGTCTTGCTATTTTACCAGTAAAAAACGACATTTTCTTTCCGTCAATATCAATTTCACATCTTCTTTCCATTTATATCTTATATTCTCCTTTAAGCTACCAAAATTAACAAAACTATTTAAATATAGATCTATTTCCTTAAACCTAATTCCTTAATTATTTTTTTATATTTGCCCATATCATTATTTTTTAAATATCCCAGAAGTCTTTTTCTTTTACCCACCATAATAACCAGACCCCTTCTGGAATGATGATCCTTTTTATTCGCCTTCAAATGTTCATTAAGCCTGTTAATCTTTTGGGTAAGAATAGCTATCTGAACTTCGGAAGAACCGGTATCATTCTCATGAGTTTTAAATTTTTCAATAACCTTTTTTTTATCTTCTTTGACTAAAGTCAACTTTTTCCACCTCCTCAAAATTACCCGTACTATAATTTATCATAACCACATACTAATTACAATTTAATCACATTCCAGTATTGACCGCCTTCATAACTGAAAATATCCTAAAAACTTTTTAAAATCCCTTAAACTCGGTCCAGGTTCATTAACTTTTTATTTTAAAATATTTTTTAGCACATTCTAAATCCATTTTCATCTGGCTGATTAATTTATCTTTACTTTCAAATGTGATTTCGTTTCTTAATCTTTCTAAAAAATTAATTCTTATTTTTCTTTTATACATATTATCTCTGAAATTGATTATAAAAGCTTCAATCCATTTTTTCGATTCTTTGAAAGTTGGTTTGTCCCCGATATTTATAATGGCTGGAAATACTTTATTTTCATTACCGTTAATTTCAACATTACCCAGATAAACACCATCTTTTAGAGTGATAAAATCCTCGCAAACATCTACATTGGCTGTAGGAAATCCTAATCTCCTCCCCCTACCGGCTCCTCTAACTACAACTCCTTCTACTTGCGGATTCCTCCCTAACAAATTCTTTATTTTTTTTATTTTGCCTTCAGAGTAATATTTTCTTGCATTGGTACTTGAAATTGTCTCTCCCTTTATTCTCAGGAGAGGTACTACATTCACCTCTATATTGTAAGACTTAAAAAATCTCTTCAAGAAAGATACATTCCCCCCTGCTTTAAAGCCAAAACGAAATCCACTTCCTACAAAAATTTCCTTTACATGAAATTTTCCTATAAGTATATCCTTGCAAAACCGCCCCGGTTTCAACATAAAAAAATCGGAATCAAAATTAGCAGTTACGATAAAATCAACTTCTAAACTATCAATAATTTTTATTTTTTCCTCATAAGAAATTATGAGTTTTTTATGCATCTCACTTTTTAGTACATTCAGCGGAGGTTTATTAAATGTCAGAACTATACTGGCGCCGCTTATTTTTTTTGCCCTTTTGACACAAGCTTCAATTATCTTTTTGTGTCCAAGATGCACCCCATCAAAAAAACCAATCACAATTACTGAATTTTTATCCTTAAAGTAGCTATTATTTATTTTTTTTAATTCTAATAATTCTGACAACTTGATATCCTGCTGTTTAGAAAAATTTTAAACTATTAGATTTTATTCAATTGGCGAAAAATTACAATACTTTTAGTTAAACTCGGTTTCTTACTCCTAACATCAGAAATTACATTTTCACTTAAAATCTCATGTATGGCTATTATATTTTCACCACTATCTTTAATCTTTATAAAGATTCCCTTTTTTAATAAATCATTATCTTCGGTCCTGGCAAACTCCACCATTCCACCATCAACCGGGTGGCCATTCACTATATGGCATCTATATTCGTCTTTTATGTAAAGGCTTGGATTTTTGTCCAGTAATCTTTCAATAGATATCATATATGAGCTGGATTCTAAATCATTTTTTTTAAATTTTCCTTTCAGAAAATCTTCAACGTTAATACTGCTGTCCAGTTTAAAATCGCCAGTTTTCGTTCTTTTTAATCCTTTTATGGAAGCGCCACACCCCAATAAATTTCCAATTTCATAAGCCAAAGATCTGATATATGTGCCTGAACTGCAATTTACTTTTACAGTAAGCAAATCGCTACTCAGAGAAATGAGTTCTAAATTATAAATATTTACCATTCTATGTTTCAAATCTATACTCCGCCCTTTTCTTGCAAAATCATATGATGGTCTGCCTTTATACTTTACCGATGAGTATATTGGCGGCATCTGTTTAATTTTTCCGGTAAATTTATTTAGAATACTGGATATTCTCTTAATATCTATGTTTGTAATCTTACTTCTGGTTAAAACCTTGCCATCAAGATCCCAGGTATCAGTAATTACCCCAAGCTTTACATCTGCAATATATTCTTTTTTAAAAGATAAAAAATAATTGAATAGTTTGGTAGCTTTATTTATTAAAATAATGAGCAGGCCTTCTGCTATAGGATCTAGTGTGCCGGCATGTCCAATTTTTTTTAAAAAAAAACTCTTTTTATTCGTCTTATGACATCATAAGAAGTTGTATATGGTAATTTATTTATCAATATTATTCCATTAAAATCTTCCAGCAGATCAGATTTATTATTAATACTGCTCATAATTTAAATATTATCTTTTATATATTTTTTTAAATTATTAATTATAGTCCTCAAACTTCCATTATCAGAGTAAGCAGATGCCATCCTGTGGCCACCACCTTTAAAATTACTGGCAATCTTAAATAAGTCAATATCACTATCAGAAGTGCGAAGACTTATTTTAAAACAATTTCTGCCGGTTTGCTTTATCAGGGCAGCAACCTTTACCATCTCTACACTCCTCAGCAGGTTAATAACCCCATCTTGAGCAGAATAGGGTAAATTTAGTTTTTTAAAATCTTTTTCTAGAACATATGAGTATATCAAGCCGCAAGACTCCACATATTTGATTCTTTTAAAAATCAGCTGAATTAATTTAAACCTGTCCAGAGATTCATTCTCGTATATATTTCTATGGATTTCGGAAGGAGACAGATTAAATTTCAACAGCTCACTTACTACATTATGCACAGCGTAATTAGTGTTATTGTACTGAAATTTACCGGTATCTGTCAGTATCCCCACATAAATACCCAGGGCTACTTTATGATCTAAAAGTTTCCTGTAATGCCTGTCTATTAGCTCATATAAAATCTCAGAAGTTGCAGATTTTTTGGTATCTACAATATTTATATGACCAAAATTAGTGTTCTTAGTATGATGATCTATATTTATTATATACTTTACATTATCTTTTAATGTTTTAAAATTTATATTCATTCTATTTTCATCTGAACAATCCAGACAAAAACAAATATATTCTTTACCGTAGATATTTATTTCTTCTAAATCTTTTTTAATCTTATTAAAATAAGGCAAAAATTTATATTGATAAGGCAATTCACTATTGCAAACCGCTACTACATTCTTTTTTAACTGAGATATTAATTGGTATAAGGCTACTTGCGAACCTAATGAATCTCCATCCGGATAGGTATGAGTGATAATTAAAAAATTATCATTGCCGTTTATTATTTCTGATGTCTTATTATACAACTTGTTTATATCCAATTAATTTACCTTCTCAATATCACTTATTTTTATCCAGGGTTTCCAGTATTTTTGATATTTTTATACCTTTATCAATAGACTTATCATATAAAAATCTTATATCGGGTATACTTTTTAACTTTAATCTCTGCCGCAAATTTTTTTTTATAAAGCCGCAACAATTTCTTAGCCCCTCTAAACTCCTGTTTATCTCATCCTCTTCGCCCATAATACTAACAAAAACATCAAGCCATTTAAAATCAGAAGATAATTTTGTACCTGTGATAGTTATAAACCCTATTCTGGGGTCTTTTGCTTTGGTATTGATAATAAAACTTATTTCTCTTTTTAGATCTATCTCAGCTTTCCTTGTTCTATCCATCTCAATCACAACCATATCAAAGATTATCTCTCTTCATAAAATTCCAGTATATCCTCCTTTACGATATCCTGAAAATCTTCCAGCCTAATGCCACATTCATATCCTGATAAAACTTTTTTAACATCTTCTTTGAACCTATGAAGAGTTGCGACTTTTCCTTCATGGATTAATTTTCCATCTCTTATGACATTTACTAAATTACCTCTCTCAACTTCACCTTCCAGAATATAAGAACCAGCAATTATCCCTGCTTTCGGTAGTTTAAATATTTCCCTGACCTCAGCTTTACCTTTATTAACTCTTTTCAATTCAGGTTCCAGCAAGCCTTTAAAGGCAAGGGTAATGTCATCAATTAATTCATAGATAATATCATAAGTCCTGACTTCCACATTTTCCTTTTTATACAATACATCTGCTTTTTGAGTGGGAACTACGCCAAAACCAACTACAATTGCATTTGAAGCTGCCGCTAACAGAATATCGCTGTCAGTTATAGCCCCAATTGCTTTATGTATTATATCAATCTTTATTTTCTCTTCTTTTATATTATTTAATGATTTTTCTACTGCATCAAGTGAACCACCGGAATCTGCTTTAATAATTATTTTTAATTTCTTTATCTCATTTTCTTTTGCCAATTCAGACAACTTTTCTAAAGTTAAACTTCTCCTTGAATCCGCAATTTTCATCATTTTTCTCTCATATTCTTTTCTATTTAAAAGCTCTTTAGACACTTTTTCATTTTCAACTATAAATAATTTATCTCCAGCTTTTGGCACTGAAGGAAAACCTATAATTTCAACCGGTTGTGACAGGACTGCTTCCTTCAGTTTTTTACCATTTTCATCTCTGATCAACCTTACTCTTCCAAACAAATCACCTGTAACAAAAGAGTCCCCTACTTTTATTTTTCCTCTCTTTATTATAACTGTACCCACAGGACCTAAACCTTTATCCAGCCTCGATTCAATTATAATTCCAGTACCTTCAGAATTTGGGTTACCTCTTATTTCATTTAAATCTGCTACCAGTGAAATCATTTCCAGAAATTCATCCAGATTAGTCTTTTTCTTAGCAGAAATCTCTAAACAAATAGTATCTCCGCCCCACTCTTCCGGAACCAAATTGTACTCAGTAAGGTCTTTCTTTATCTTATCTGGATTTGAATTTGGAAGGTCAATTTTATTAATAGCAATAATAATAGGGACACCGGCATCCTTTGCGTGATTTATTGCTTCCACTGTTTGGGGCATAATACCGTCATCAGCAGCAACTACAATCACAGCAATATCAGTAACCCTTGCCCCTCTGGCCCTTATAGATGTAAATGCTTCATGTCCCGGCGTATCAATGAATGTAATTTTCCTCCCCTTATAGTCAACCTGGTAAGCACCTATACGCTGGGTTATTCCACCCACCTCACCAATTGCAACACTGGTTTCTCTAATGACGTCAAGTAGTGTTGTTTTTCCATGATCTACATGTCCCATTACTGTTACAATCGGAGGTCTTGGCTCTAAATCTTTTTCAGAATCCTTATAAACTTCGTCTAACTTCTCTTCAAAACCTACAATATGATATTTGAAGCCATATTCCTGAGACAGGTACTCTATTAAGTCCTTGCTCAGGGACTGGTTTATATTAATAATCTCACCCATATTAAATAACAGAGTGATCACCTCAGTTGAAGGAACATTTATTTTTTCTGATAACTTTTTTATAGTTATTCCTTCTGAGATTTCGATTACTTTTTTTATTTCCGGCCTTTTCTTTAATTTCTTTTCTAAAACTTTGTTTTTTTCTTTTAAAGCTTTCTCTCTTTTTACCTTCTCGCCAGAGACAATTTTCTTCTTCAGAATTACTTTAGCCTTTAGTCTTCCTTCCTTCTCCTCTTTATCAAGCTCTCTATCAATTACACTCCTAATACTTGATTTTTTTTCTTCTTCCCAACCTATTTTTGCCTTTGGTTTCTCTACAGCTTCTACTGGCCGGGCAGTTTTAGGCTTTTCTTTAGTTTCAACTTCGGTTATTTTCTTCACTACTTTTTTAGCAGCGCCCTTCCTTCCGGTTTTAACTCCAGCTTTCTTCCTGGTCTCTTTTTTAACTTTAGTCAAATCCTTATCTTTTAGTTTCGCTTTAGTTTTTCTCTCAATCTTTTCTTTTGCTTTAATTTCAGTTTTCTTTTCAGTTTTAGCTGCTGATACAGCTTTTTTCTTTGCTTTAAGTTCAACTTTTTTCTTTTTTTTATCTTTGACTTCCAGCTTTTTAGCTTCTTTGATTGGGCTCCCGGCTTTAGATTGAGGTTTACCTTCAGGCTTGATTTTGATCTTTTCTTTTAACTTATTCTTCTTTAAGTTTTTTGACTCAGCCATATTTTTTTTCTTAATTTTGTTTTTACTACCTTCTTTTTTAGGGTTCATAACCCTTTAAAACTAACCGTAATTTACTATTGATATTTATAATAATTGAAAATTTACCGGTCATTTTTTATATTTTTACCTTATAGTTACTGGTTAACTCAGATATCCTCTCCTTTGCTCTTCAATCTTTCTTCCCTGGCTTCATCTAATTCTTCCTCAAATTGTTTTTCACTTTTTATGTCAACTTTCCAACCAGTTAATTTAGCGGCCAGCCTTGCATTCTGACCTTCTCTTCCTATTGCTAAAGAAAGCTGATCACTCGAAACTATAATTAATGCGAACTTCTTATCTTCGTCAGTTAGCACTTTTAAAACTCTTGCCGGGCTCAGAGCATTTTTTATAAAAGTTACAATATCATCACTATATTCTATAATATCTATTTTTTCTCCTCCTAATTCATCAACAACCATTTTAACCCGTGAACCTTTAGGGCCTACACACGCTCCTACAGGATCCACATTTTTCTCATTTGAGCTAACAGCGATTTTGGTTCTATAACCTGCTTCCCTGGCAACACTTTTTATTTCTACGATTCCTTCATAAATTTCAGGTACTTCTAATTCAAATAACTTTCTAATTAAACCAGTATGCGTCCTGGATACTATTACCTGAGGTCCTTTTGTTGTTTTCCTTACATCTGCAATATAGCACTTTATCCTTTCGCCATGTTTATATCTCTCCCTTGGAACCTGCTCATATGGTGGAAGCAATGCTTCCACTTTACCCAAATCTACCAGAGTAAATCTAGTATCACTTTGCTGGATTATGCCAGTTACCATATCTCCTACCCTGTCTTTAAATTCTTCATACATAATCTCCCGCTCTGCTTCTTTAAACCTCTGTCTTATTACCTGTTTAGCAGTTTGGGCAGCAACTCTTCCAAAATTATCCGGGGTAACTTCTACCTCATTTTTCTTAATGCTATCCTTTGCTGTTTCATCTTCACTTTCAACTTCATCTAAAACCTTAAATAATTTTATCTCACCCGTTTTCATGTTTATATCTGCCCGGCAATCATATTCTACATTGTAATTTTTTTTATAGGCTGAAACAAAGGCAATTTTAAGAGCTTCTATTATAATATCCATCTTTATGCCTTTTTCCTTTTCTAATTCTACTAATGCTATCATTAATTTTTTATTCAACCCAATCACCTGTTTATAAAAAAATTTAAACTAAAAAAAAGTGGGGCTCGCCCACTATTTTTTAACTATTCACATTAAAATTTCTTTAGGAAAGTATATCACAAAACAAAAAAAATTCAATTAGAGCTTCTTATGTGGAAATCAGTACTTCTTGAGGTGAGAAGAAATTTCATTGGTCAGA
>SOKC01000058.1 GCA_004376325.1 Actinomycetota bacterium
GAGGCTTGGTCCTTTCAAATTTTTTCTTAGCCATAATATATCCTTTCTTTGTATTGAATTCTATAAAATTGGTAGCGGTGATTGGATTTGAACCAATGACCGCACGGTTATGAACCGTGTGCTCTAACCCCTGAGCTACACCGCCACTAAAATTTTACAAACACATTACTGGTAAGAGTAATTATAGTTAATTTTTATTATTTTTAAAGTAAGGATAAATTTTATAAAAGAAGATTTTAAGTGTCAAATGTTATTAAAAATTGAAATAAAATGAACCTTTAAATATTCTGTGACCAGGACAATATTCTTTTAAATATATTTTTCTATGCAAATCAAAAAAGGATATTTAATCAAAATCAAATTTTTTCTTTGTGAAAAGTCTAGCACAAGCATCTACTACCTCAGGGTCGTACAGCTTTCCTTTACCTTGCTTAATTTCTTTTAAAGCCTTATCAATACCTAAAGCAGGTCTGTAAGGTCTATGAGATGCCATAGCCTCTACCACATCAGCCACTGCAAGTATCTTAGCTTCGAATTTAATATCTTTCCCTTTTAAGCCTTTTGGATAACCTGAACCATCAATTCTTTCATGGTGCTGGAGTATAATATCCGCTAGAGGCCAGGGAAATTCAATCCTTTTTATAATATCGTAACCTACCTGGGAGTGGGTTTTTATCATGTCAAATTCTATTTTAGATATTTTTCCCGGTCGGGCCAGAATAGAAGCTGGTACATTTATCTTTCCTATATCGTGAATCAATGCAGCAGTACCCATAGCTTCTATCTTATCTCTACCTAAACCCAGTTCCTCTGATATGGCAATGGCTAGTAATGCCACTCTTTTTTGATGACCGGAAGTATAGGGGTCTCTGGCTTCTACTATAGAGGCTAGAGTATTTATGGCACCATCTAAGGTTTTTTGTAGTTTCCTGTAGCTTTCTTTAAGCTTTTTTTCAGCTATTATTTGTCTGGTTATATCCCTGACTATTCCTTCGTAATAAACAGGCTTTCCGTCTCTACAGATTACTCTTGAGTTTATTTCTACTGATATCACAGAGCCGTCTTTCTTCTTAAGTCGAGTTTCAAATATCCTATTTCTCTGGTTGGGTCCTGGCCTATCTTCTTTTCGGAAATACAACTGCGTAGGAATATCTATTGCAAGAAGCTCATCTCTGCTACCATAGCCCAGCATTTTTTCAAGGGCAGGATTAACATCGATATATTTTCCCCCTAACGTTGTACGGTATATGCCATCAAGAGAATTATCAAATAATGAACGATAGTGCTCTTCACTTTCTCTTACCTTTTCCTCCGATTCTTTAATATCAGAGATATTTATCACTACTACTCTTATGCCAGTTACTTTACCTTTACTATCTAAAACATAATTAGAATGAGTAATAGCAGGAAAGGTAGTGCCATCTTTTCTTTTAATAGTATAGATATCTCTTATTAATTCTTTTCCTCTCAGGAGTTTTTTAAAATTACCTGCAAGCTTAATTCTATCTTCCGGCACTACTACTTGCATTACATTAAGCCCATTATTAAATCTCTTTTTTGTATAACCAGTTTCATCAAATGCTTTTTTATTAGCATAGATAAATTTTCCCCTGGGATCTAATTCAACTACTATTTCATTTAACGTTTCATCCAACTCTCTATATCTTTTCTCACTCTCCAATATAGATTCTTCGGCTTTTTTTCGTTTAGATATATCCTTAAAATTCTCAACTATACCAATTATATTTCCACCGTCGTCCTTTAGTGGAAGCGCAGTAAGTATACAAGGAACTACCTTGTTATCGCTTCTAACCTTCCCCACCTCTTTTTCAATCCGGCTTGCCCCGCCCAGTATCTGTTTTAATGTACAGGTAGGTTTGTGGCAGTCTGGCCCGGGGGAAACCTCGTAACATTTTCCGGTCAAATTTTTCTTCTTGCTTACTCCTGAAATTTTACAAAACTGCTTATTGACTCTCAGTACATTAAAATCTGAATCAATAACCCGTATGCCATCAGCTACTACTCCCAATATCACACTTAGCTCATTATTAGTAAATTTCAATTTCTCCTCTATTAATTTTCCTATTCTTATAGAATTATTTCTAATTTTATTCCCTGAATTATTTTTTTTATTCATTTCCAATTATAAGTAAATATTAAAAATATCTTTAAAAATTTATAAGTTATTATATAATGTAAATATAATCAGTTCAAGACAAATACATATTGTTAAAAATATTAAAACAAATATTAAAAGTTTCTTTGCTTCTTAAAGACTTTGCTCAGATTAACTATTTCTTTTCCTATAAAAAAAGTGGATCCCTATAGAAGAAATCCACTTATAATTTTATAAACTCCCTAAAAAAAGTTAATTGGCTCTCTTTCTGGAGCCCGCGATCGGACTTGAACCGATGACCTTTTCCTTACCGAGGAAATGCTCTACCATCTGAGCTACACGGGCAATACTATTGCTTATTAGATCTTTTTTTGGAAGCTTTGATAAATCTTTATGGTGGAGGAGAGAGGATTTGAACCTCTGTAGGCATTCGCCGGCAGATTTACAGTCTGCTCCCTTTAACCACTCGGGCACCCCTCCACGCTGGAGCCGGCGATCCGACTTGAACGGACAACCTGCTGATTACAAATCAGCTGCTCTACCAATTGAGCTACACCGGCAAACTATTTTTGCCTAACCATTATTATTATACACTTAAATAATGTCAAGGTGTCAAAACTCTAAAATTCAATAGGCAGAGCAATATTATTAAAAATCTTTCAATCTTTCAATAGCCATTTTTACAGCTCCTCCTGCTGGATTTCCTACAAGAGACATGGATTTAATTTTTGGAAAGTTTTCTCTTAACCTGTTTATTAAAATATTCTTAAAATACTCTTCACATTTAAACAAACCACCAACTAATACAAGATCAAAATCCTTATCTTTAAAACCAAGTTTATTGGCAACTGTAGTAACAGAAATTACAGCTTCTTCAGCTTCTTCAGCCAGTATGTCAATACTCACCTTGTCCCCCATTTTTGCGGTATTACTTACTGTTTCTGCCAGTGCGCTAATTTTATCCTTTGGAAATAACCCACCGTATGCCCATTTGACTAAATCTGGTATCTCATTCAAATTCAATTCCTCAAGTATTGTTTTGGACAGTAGAGTTTTTTCACCCCGTCCGTCATAAGCCTTCACAATTGCTTTTAAGGCCTTAAGACCTACCGAGTATCCACTTCCTTCATCTGCAAGAATAAAATCCCAGCCGGATGCTCCTGCCTGTTTACCATCTTCATTTATCCCAAAACAATTAGAACCGGCCCCGGCAATAATTATTATTTTGTTTTTACTTTCACTTCCTGACTCAAGACCAATTCTTGTATCATTACAAATAATAGTCCCCTTCGGGTTAAGATAACTATTAAGTTTATCGTTAAATACAATTTTCCTATAAGTTTTAGAATCTTCTCCAGCATCATTACCAGCAAAACCGAAACAAGAACTTATAAAATAAATATCTCTGGTAACTTTTAATTTCTTAACAGCATCAAACACTGCTGTATTGAGATTTCCTATTGCTCTATTTATTCCAACACTTTTATAACTACTTGAACCAGAAACTGCTTGAGAAATGACCTTTCCACTAGTGTCTGCAATTTGAACAGTGGTTTTTGACCCTCCTCCATCAACTCCCAGAATATAATTCATTTAATTCTCCTAATTCTTAGTGTCTTACCTACTATCATTTCACACAAAAAATAGCTTAAACCAACTAAAATTCCTATCAATATCATTAGCATAAAATTTTGTGTATAAAAACAATTCAAGAAAATAAACTAATGACATCTTCTTTTAAATGACAATCTTAACAAAAACTATAAAAAGTTTGCAGTAGTAAATGCCTAAAAAGTCTTCATGCAAGCATAAACTTCCAAAGTTGGTTTTAATACATGTACCCATAAGTTTATTATTTATCTTATAGCCTTTCCTTATCGTATCTGATCCCTGCATGCTTCCATTATGAGGATGTCATTTTTCACCCTGATTGTACCGCTTTTTCAACCTCATTGTACCAGCCCCTAATTTATTAGTTAATATTATATCAAAATTTTAATTTGGTCTATTCTGTTTTCTAATTGATTCTCCTTCCATTAGTAT
This sequence comes from Actinomycetota bacterium, assembly GCA_004376325.1. Lineage (GTDB taxonomy): Bacteria > Actinomycetota > Humimicrobiia > Humimicrobiales > Humimicrobiaceae > Hydromicrobium. Next base: position 4,160 of record SOKC01000058.1, read on the forward strand.
TTGGTATGAAGTGTGTGCCAGTCTATCTAAGGCAGAATTACCTAAAATAGGATCAGGAAAGAGGGCCTGCCATTCCTCCGGAGAGCGGGCACTGGTAATGATATTTGATTTTTTCTCATACCGCTCAAGTATTATCTCATAGAACTCACCTGCCTCTTCTCTGGTCATCTCTTTTACCCCAAAGTCATCAACAATTAATATATCTGGCCTAAGATAGGAACAAATAGTCCTGTCGTGAGTTCCATCAATTACAGATAACTTCAAATGTTTAAACAGTTTATCACATTTTGCAAAGGTAACCGAATGTCCAGCTTTTAGAGCGGTAAAGGCAAGGGTTTTGGCAAGGTATGTTTTTCCTACCCCTGTAGGACCAAAGATTAAAACTGATGAATGCTTCTCTACGAAGGATAGGCTCATAAGCTTTTTTGTAAGTTCCCTATCATAGGCTGTAGTAGTATCCCAGCTGTAGCTTCCCAGATTTGAGTCTACCCCTGCTTTTTTCATTTTTGTATTAAGAAGCCTTGCCTGCCTTCTTTCCCACTCATCATAGAATATCATCTCTAAAAACTCCTCATATGAGAGCTTTTTGGATTTGGCATAGGATATTCTCTCAGGCAGGGTAGCTACAATTCCAGAGAGCCTCAAAGCCACCATAGCCTCTTTAAGTTCTTTTGACATCATGTCTTTTCCCCTTTCTACTTACTTTTGTAATGATTAAATGATGATGAATTCCTTAAGAATTTAAGGTCCTCTATATTAAGCTGTATGGAACTGTCCTCCTGGTTAGGCAACTTATCCTCAACTCCGTTTTTTAGCATATTTTCTATTCTTCTTATGCCATATATGCTGTAGTAGTTTGCTTTGATAATGGCAGCAGACATTCTATCTGCTCCATATTTGTCAGCAAGCCTAAGTATTTTCTGGGCACTCCGGAGCCTGTGTCAGGGAATAAGGACCGGATAGTATCTCCTCCATAAAGGCACCTATGGCTTGCCTTCTCTTATACCCCTGGCTTATCTGATAGGAAGGATTTCTTAAGGCATATGGGGTAAGACTAGCCGGATAATCATCAAAATCTGTTCTTCTTTTTCCTGGAGCGGCTCTCTTATGAATCTTAATAACACTTCCATTGTGGTAGATTTTAACCAGTGCGCTGTCCCCTCTAACCTCTACTTTTTTGCCTATGTATCTTGTGGGAACAGAATAAAGAGAGTTTTTAAATCTTATGTGGTGATCTGGATGGACCTTGCATACTGCCCAGTAGGGAATATCGTATCTATCCCCAGGATGAGGCAATAACTTATCCTTTTCAATCTCTTCAAATACCTTTATTGGCACAAGTTTTGTAGTTCCATGGATTCTAGCTCCTGCAATATCAGTGCACCAGTATATGGCCCTATCCTGGCAGTCATCTTTTGAGATAAAGCTCTCGCCAGAAAAAAAGTTATCCCTGACATAAGGGACCATTCTTTCTACAATAGGTTTTCCCCTGGGGTGAGATGTATTGGTGGGATCTACGATAAATCCTCTAGCTTGGGCATATTCTAAAAACTGCCTGTTTATGTGGGGACTATATCTATCAGCCTTTTTAATGGCAGGTTTTAAGTTATCAATTATGACAATTGCAGTAATACCACCAAAATAATATGCCCAGGTCTCTTCAAAGCCCGCTATAATCTCTCTGATGTTCTGGCTAAAGGTTATATACACATACATATGCCTTGAATGGCAAAGGGTCAGGATAAGCGCGTAGGTTTTTCTAAGCTTGGAGGTGCTACTGTCCCAGACCCTACCCATATAGCCAAAATCAGCCTGTGTATATTTACCTAGTTCAGTCTCTGGTAGTCTTACTGTAATTTTTTTTCTTATATAATTTTGGCAGCTTGAATTTATGAATCTGTAAAAACTAGACTGGCTTACCAGTATGCCATCTCTAGCTAGAAGCCTCATTATCTTTGATCCCTTGATTCCTTTCTCCAGGTACTTTTCTATCCTGTCCTTGCGGGGAAGAAGAATTTGGTTTCTGGGTACTAGTATGGATTTATTTTTTTGACTTAAAAACTGGGCTTTAATCTTTTCTGCCAAATCATCTGTTATATTATCTTTTGCGAGATCAACTCCAAGCTTTTTAGATAAGTTTATATAACCTCTTATGGTTTTTCTGTGTGTTAAGTGTTTTTGAAATACTTCTTATTGAAAAACCCTTTGCTGCTCTAAGTAGTATTTCTTTAATTTCTGTCATGTGTACCTCCTGGTATGCCATATCATGCCTCCTAATCTTTTTTAGGAAGCATTATACAGCTTTACTCTTTAGGGGTGGTGCAATGAGGGTGAAAAAACTGCTCTAAAGTGGTACATTGTCCCTGAGAAAAAATTCTCTCAGGTGGTGCAATGAGGGTGAAAAAAAATCTTTAAAAGTGGTACATAGTGGGTGGAAAATCACATATACCAAGCACTTACGCAAGTGCTTTATTAGAATATTAAAAAATAATTACAATGTCAAGTTTTCGGGTGTCTCATTTTCATTGACAAGTTCCGAGTTATATATAGAATAATAATATAATCTATATAGAATAAATCGAAATGCCAAAAAAATATATAATACATGTTATATCTGGAACACACTGGGATAGAGAATGGCGTCATACTGCGGAACAATCAAAGCCACGTCTGGTTGAGTTAATTGATTCAATGATTGAGATTCTCGAAAATAACGAAAACTATAAAGTTTTTTGTCTTGATGGTGGAATGGTTGTTCTGGAAGATTATCTGACAATAAGACCAGAAAAAAAAGAAAAATTAAAAAAATTAGCCAAATCAGGTAGAATCTCACTTTCAAATTGGTACACTTTGCCAGAGATGTTTACAGTAGCTGCCGAAGCATTAATTCGCAACTTAAAACTTGGCCAGCAAATGGCAAAAGAATATGGTGGAGCCATGAAAAGTGGATATACCCCTACTTCATATGGACAAATTTCACAACTTCCACAGATCTATAAAGAATTTGGAATTGACAATGCTATTTTTTATCGTGGAACTACTAAGTACTTATATAAACCACTATTTCTATGGGAAGGCCTGGATGGTTCAAAGCTTCATGTGCTTCGTACTTTCGATGATGTAACCAGAACAAACTGGTTTTTTTATGTTCACCAGCCTTTAGTACTTGGAAAAAAGCCAGTTGATCTTACTTATTACTATAATCAAAATGATTTACCGGTTCATATGTGTGACTCACATTACTATGAAAGAGGTTTTAAACTTTTGCAGGAGAGTTACACATTTAATAAAGATAAAGAGGCACTTAAAAAGGCACTCAACTTTATTGTTTCACAGACTATGGAATACATAGTCGGAAATAATCTACTAGCCTTAAATATGGAAGACAATATTATGCCTTTTAAATTGCTGCCAGATATGATTGAAGCTTTAAATACAATTTCGGAAGATATAGGAATTATTCAGAGTTCATTAGATGAATATATGCACAAGATAATAAGTGAAAGTAAAGCATCAGATCTTTTGGTTCATAGAGGCGAATTACGCTATACTGGCGTTATACGCGGATTTAATGGCCTGTTAGGAGCAACTCATTCTTCTCGCATTAAATTGAAAATTTTAAATGAAGCAGCAGAAACCGAGCTTATACATCTTGCAGAACCAATTGCTTCAACAGCATGGCTGTTTGGTTTCGAATACCCGCGAAGAAGCCTCCAAAGAGCCTGGCGTTATTTAATGTTGAACCATGCACACGATAACATTTGTGGTGCTGCTGTGGACCAGGCACATGAAGATATGCTTTATAATTTTTCAACAGCCCGTATGGTTGGAAAAGAGATTGCTTCCAAAGGTATTATATCTCTTTTTAGTAATATTAATACTTCATCAAATTTTAAAAAAAATGACCATACTATTTCTGTTTTTAATACACTTGCTTTTAAAAGGAGCGAGGTTATTCAGCTCATTATAGATCTCCCGGATCAGGGGTCAACTGCTGGAATAATAGATCCCTGTACCGGCTTTGGCAGTTCAGATAATAATATTAACTATTATGATATTATTGATTCAAATGGCAATTCCATTGAATATATAACCCAGAGTAAAGAAAAAATTAACATTGCTGTTGAGCGTGAGCTTGATACAAATGCAGCTAAAATGCCTGCTGTAAGACATAGAATTCTTTTAAAAGCTGAAGTTCCCCCTATGGGATACAATACCTACGCCCTCCGACCCCGAGGACCTAAATATATAACTAACCCGGAGATAGGTCCAAATCGAAAACTTATTGCAAGAGAAAATGGCACTCTTGAAAATGAATATTTAAAAGTGACTATAAATCAAAATGGAACTTTTAACCTGCTGCATAAACTCACCGGATTTGAAATGAAAAATCAGCATTTTTTTACAGATAATGGAGAAGTAGGTAGCGCTCATTTAAGTGAAACACCGCAGAGGAATCCTGTTCAAACCAGCCTGGGGTCTTTTGCACAAATTACCCTGGTTGAAAGTAGTACATTGCGAGGTGTTTTTCAGGTAGATCTAAATTTACGGATTCCTGCCGGTGCAACCATTGATAAGCGTGATCGCTTAAGAGAAAAATGCACAATGCCTATTACTTTCTGGATCACATTGGATAAGGATAGTAAATATTTAAAAATAAACACTAAAATAGAAAATCATGCCAGAGATCACAGGCTAAGAGTCAATTTCCCCACACACATAAATACAGATTCGGTAACAGTTGAGAGTGCATTTGCAATCGAAAAAAGAAATATATGCTGGACTATAACGGGAGATAATTTTGAGTCGTTTTATCCTTTTCAGCCAATGCAGAATTTTATTGACGTAAGCGATGATAACAAAGGTGTAACTATTTTAAACAAAGGACTTCGCGAATATGAAGTTATTGATGATCCAACTCGTACCATTGCTATTACCCTGCTGAGGACCCATAGAGCTTATATGACCGCAAATTCAGATATGACTCCGGAAGAGTTCGATAGGTATACCGGCCTTCACTCCTTTGGTACACTGGAATATAATTATGCAATCTTTCCCCATAAAGGAAATTGGGAAGAGGCAGGTTCTTTGCAGATAGCTTATCAGCATAAAGTACCTTTATGTGCCATACAGGGAGTGCCTAGCAATAAAGGCAAATTACCACCCGAGAAAAGCTTTATTACCATAAAACCGGCTGATAAACTAGTTTTATCTGCCTTAAAACAGGCTGAAGACGGAAGTGGCATTATTTTAAGGATGTGGAATTCCTCCAACAATAGAGTAAGTGCTTCAATCACTTTAGGATTTTCTATTAAATCAGCATTACTTCTAAAACTTGATGAAACACCTGTTTCTGAACTAAATTGCAATGGCAAAAAAATAAAGCTTCAATGTAGTCCCCATAAAATTATTACAACTCTTCTAAAAATTAATTAAAAGTAATATATGCTTAGTACAACAAACTTTATGAATAGCAATTACTTATTTTTTTCAGACATAAAGAGTTGCCTTAAAAATATCAACAAGGTTTGCAGCACTACAAGAAATTGAAGAAGGGGGAATAATTTGATTTTATCTAAAGGGAATTTAACTATTGAAAACCTTTTATTCAACAATAAAAAGGATTTAATTCCATTAAAAGAAGGTGGAGATGGGGTTTTTAAGTCTGGAAGAAATGGAGTTAAAAGAATATTCACAACAAAAGATCGAAAAGTTGATTATATTTGTTTCGAAAAAGAAAAAATTATTGCATTTGTAAAGTCCCAAATGGGCTACCCCGCAATGTATCCCTTACTGCCCGTAAAAATAGATAGCCCCATTAAAGCTGTTCTTATGGATTTAGATGGTACAAGTGTTAAAAGTGAAGAATTCTGGATATGGATTATTGAACAGACAATCTCAAGACTCATGAGAAATCCGAAATTTAAATTGGAGGAAGTAGATCTTCCTTTTGTCTCAGGTCACAGCGTATCCGAACATATGAATTACTGTATTAAAAAATATTGTCCAGAAAAAACTATAGAGGAAGCAAGGAAATGTTATTTTGAAATAACAGATTATGAAATGAAGGCAATTTTAGAAGGAAGAGGTCATATAGACGCATTTAAACCAACTGACGGATTAAAAGATTTTTTACTTGCTCTAAAGAGTAAAAAGATAAAGATTGGATTAGTGACTTCAGGGCTCTATGAAAAAGCATGGCCGGAAATTTATGCCGCATTTAAACAGCTCAAAATGGGTGATCCACGTTATTTTTACGATGCTATTATTACAGCAGGATACGCAATACGTAAAGGTATTGTTGGAACTTTAGGCGAACTTGAACCGAAACCACATCCCTGGTTATATGCTGAAACAGCCCGCATTGGTCTTGGTATTGATTTTAAATACAGACATCATGTAATAGGAATTGAGGATAGTGGTGCCGGTATTGTTTCTATAAGATTAGCAGGTTTTACAGCTATAGGTATGGCAGGTGGAAATATAATAGAAAGCGGTACATTACCATTTTGCTCAAGTTATTATGAAAAACTTTCCCAAGTACTTGAAATATAAATACCTGTAAAAGAGATGATGGAATACCTGCAGCATCATCAAACAAAACGTGTTTGCAATTTCAAACATCAGATTATTTCAATAATTTTAATTATTTATTAACTGCCTCCACTCCCCCAATCTTCACCGCCAAAACCAAGCATTTCAAAAATCGTATAACCATTTTCTTTGAGAATTTTTTAATATCATTAACTGCACCATAAATTCCACCATCAAATAGTTCTTTATAACCTAAAATCTCTGCTTATTCTCTTACATCCTCTAAATCTGTCCCGCTCATAAGGTAAAGTTTTATTTTTTTATCCCTTAAAATATACAAGAAATCAACAGCACCTTTTATCACCAAGTATTGATTCCATCATGCATTTTTACATTGAGACTTATCTTAATTTATTCAAATATTCCATTATTTATCCTGCTTACATGCTCAACGGATACTTTTACTTTTCTGTCTTCAGTCATAAGGCCGTTGACTTCCTGTTGAACGTCCGTTAGTTGTGTATAGCAATACCCTCTGATAATAGGCATATTTCTTATTGCACTTGTTATGCTGGAATATCTCTCGAAGAAACTTTTTTTATCCTTAACCATATCATTATACCCCCAGCTTTCACTAGACTTATCTTTAAAGGCTATTCCACCATATTCAGTTATCAGAATGGGTTGACCATTATACCTGCTACCTTCACAGTAGAGCATCCTCCAAGAGGGATCACTTTCTAAAACCTTTTCTATATTTGAATACCTTTTTACAAAATCATTTCCCCAAGCTATATAATCATGTATGCAGCAAATGTCTCCGTCTATTTGCTCCCATCCGTCATTTACGCTGATTAAACGAGTATTATCCAGTGCCTTGGCAATGTAATATAACGACCGGGCAAAACTCTGTTGATGTTTATTAATATAGATATTTCTTACCCCCCATGATTCGTTTAATGGTACCCAGGTTACTATACATGGGTGGTTATAATCCCTTTTTATGAATTCAATCCACTCACAGGTTAGATTTTCAACTTCCTCGTCATTGAAATAATAAGCACTTGGCATTTCTCCCCAGACAAGGAGTCCAAGCTTATCAGCCCAATAGTAATATCTGGGATCTTCTATCTTCTGATGTTTTCTTGCTCCATTAAAACCAAACTTTTTACTCATTTCTATGTCGAATCTGATAGCTTCGTCACTTGGTGGAGTAAGAAGGCTATCCTTCCAGTACCCCTGGTCGAGTACCAATCTCTGGTAATAAGGTCTGTTATTAAGCATTATCTGGTCACCCTTAACTGAAATTTTCCTCATACCGAAATAGCTCTTTACTGTATCAAAAACAACACTATCTTTTTCAAGTTTTAATTCCACATCATATAAGTTTGGATGCTCGGGAGTCCAATAGTGTACTTCGTCTATAAAATCTTCTTCCCTCAAATCAACAGTAACTTTTGAAATCCTCTCATATAGAACTGTTTTTATGTTACTTACTATCCTTTCGTCATAGCATATTTTCAGGCTTAGTTCTACTTCATAAACATAACTATCAAGAAAAATCTCTACAAGCACATTCCTCCTGTCAATATCAGGGGTAAGTTTGATCCTGTCTATTGCTACCTTTCCAGTGGTTTCCAACCATACAGTCTGCCAAATACCTGACGTAGGCGTATACCAGCACCTATCAGGCTTATGTTTCCAATACTGCTTGCCTCTTGGTTGTACACACTCATATCTGTCCTCTGCTTTAACTACTACTGAGTTTATTCCATTTGTAAGAAATTTCGTAATATCAAATTTAAATGGAACATATCCACCCTTATGCGTACCGGCAAGCTCACCATTTACCCATACCTTGGCATAATAATCAACGGCTCCGAAATTGAGAAATATCCTTTTGCCCCAAAAATCTTCTGGTAGTTTAAAACTCCTCTTATACCACATATATTCATGAAAATCCTGGTTGTTAATGCCGCTAAGAACACTTTGATAGCAAAAAGGGACAATTATCTTGCCTGTAAAGTTTCTGTTCTTATACCAGCTTTCTTTTTCACCAATATTACTATCATCAAATTCAAAATCCCATTCACCATTCAGGTTTAGCCACTCATTTCTTTCAAAATCAGGTCTGGGGTATTCCTTTCTCGGAATATTGTTGCTCATGATTTAAGTTCTCCGTTCTTCTTAGTTATTCACAAGTATTAATCTGGTGTGAACCCCTACGGAGGTGATGATAAATAATTTTTTTATCTTAGGGTCTGGAATTTTCGTGACCCTGGACTCTGGAATTTTGCTTGACTTTGAGGACTGCATGCTTCCCTTATGAGAATAAACAGAATAGATAAAGCTATGCCTTCCACTATCCGGATTGGGTTCAGGTTCGTAACTGGTTCTGGCTATATACATATTATATTTCCCTTTACATCAAAACATATCTTGTATCACTTAATACACTAAGTCCATATTTATTATCAGATATATCTACCCAATATTGTCCTCTTTGACTTCTAATTTTCTAGGAAGCACGTCATCCGATTCAAAACCCTCATCTCTTCTTTTGTTAATCGAGGTGCATTTTTAGCAGATCTTAGAGTTGTATTAAAATTGTACATAATTCATAAGGTCTTAAAGTGAGTTTAATAATGTTTTCTTTTGATGCATGCCCTATTTTGTTTTCCATAAGATCAGCTTCATACCAGCTTATAAAATCAAAGTTTAATTTTAATGCTACATCTGACTTTCCACAATACTGCTCATGCATTCTAATGATGATATGATTACCATCTTCAGTTTTTTTAACAGCATCAATAACAATATTTGTATCATCCATTTCAAATAGATTTTTAACCGGCTCCTCCACGCAACCCTTTATTGCCGGCATCGGTACGTTCAAGTCCCATGCTTCTTGAGCTAAATTAGAATCATACCATTCTTGACCGTGGATAAAAATAGAATAAGTAAATTCATGAATGCCTTTGTCAGCCTCTGGGTCAGGATAATACGCTGATCTTAGTAGAGATAATCGCATGTTATTATTTTGAATATCATACCCATATTTGCAATTATTCAATAATGCTACGCCAAAACCTTTTTCGGATAAATCCGCCCATTTATGCCCTACTACTTCAAATTTAGCAAAATCCCAGCTTGTATTGTGATGCGTAGGTCTTTCCATGTTTCCAAATTGAATATCATATCTTGCTTTTGTTGACCTAATATCTACAGGGAAAGCTACTTTCAACAGCTTTTCTCGTTCCTGCCAATTTACTGTCGTTTCAAAATCAATTCTATTTGAGTCATGGTAGAGCACCATATATTGACTAATGGTTGTTTTATTGTATTCCCATTCAAATAAAATCTTAACATAATGACATCCATTAGAAACCAGTTTTGCACCTTTAAAAACTTTGATTATCTCCTTCTTTAAATCAATAGTCGGCTCAATTTCCCACGCATCAAATTGCCTTGGCATATCCTCAAATACCTCAAATACATTTCCATTGCCTTTTAAGGCATTTCGCTTTAATTCCTTATCATAAAGGTTGACCAAATGACCCTGTTCGTTCCACTCAATAATATATTTATTAGACTCAACTGAGTTTTTCTCAAATTTAAATTGGCTCTCTTGTCCTATCGCCTTTTCCTTAATATAAATATTCTGAAATGAAAGAGGCAATATATTTTTGATATATATCTTGGCAGAGTCCTTTTCAATTTGAGCAGGTAGTACGTTCCCTTGTTCATCTTCAAAGTGTACTTCCTTGCTCGTACTTAACGCGATTGTTACCAACCCACTTCTATTAAATGACCCTGAATTAAATACAGTAAAGCTATTGGCTTGATCTTTAGCAATACTCTTAAAAGACCTATCTATAATCTTATTTACAATGTTCAGCGCTATGTTGTATTCTTCCTTGGAATCTTCGTAAACTCCTTTTATACTTGTACCAGGTATAATGTCATGGAATTGATTTCTTAAGATAATCTTCCAACCTTTTTCAAAATCAGAAGCACAATAATTGTCCCAATTCCTATTCACTAGCGAAGAAATTACTTGCAAAATTTCTGCTTCTCGATATTTGAACTCTAGTAATCGGTTCATTTTTTTGTTGTAGGCTTGTGATGTGTAGGTACCTCTATGACACTCAAGATAAAGTTCATTATCCCATGTATGTAAATAACCATTGTTTTCTTTGTCCTTAATATTTGCATGAAGACGCTCCAAATAATTTGTTACATTTGTATTGGAAACTTTAGGTAAGCCAGGTATTCTATCTAATTGGCGTCTATTCTCAAGCATATCTCGATTAGCGCCACCACCACCATCACCATACCCATAAAATATGAGCAAATCATTATTCAGGTCTTTATTCTCGTAATTATCCCAAACACCTTTTACAGTTTCAGGTGACAGTATGCCATTATAAGTACTGAACCAATTACTTGGCGCATCTATCTCTGGTGTGGTGACAAAATGTGTTAGAATTTCTGTACCATCGATCCCTCTCCAAATAAATGTATCGCTTGGTATTTTATTATACTCATTCCAACTGAGCTTAGTTGTTATAAAGGTATCAATATTTGATTTTTTTAAAATCTGTGGCATTGCCCAGCTAAAGCCAAACGTATCAGGTAGCCATAAGAATGAATTTTTATAACCAAACTCTTTTTGGAAAAACCTTTTTCCATATAAAATTTGCCTAACTAAAGATTCACCACTTATTAAATTACAATCTGCTTCTACCCACATAGAACCCGATGGTTCCCATTTTCCTTGCTTAACTCTTTCTTTGATCATATCATAAATTTCAGGAAAATCATCCTTTACATATTCGTATAATTGTGCCTGTGTCTGTAAAAAAATATAATCGTCATATTTTTCCATCAATCTATTAACTATTGAAAAAGATCTTGCCACTTTCTCTCTTGTGTGTTTAAGTCTCCAGAGCCAAGCGACATCTATGTGCGTATGACCCACACAGAAAACATGGATGTTGGAGTCCTTTTGAAATTTGTCAAGCTCCCTATTTAAAAAGTCTTTTGCTATCTTGACCGAATCATAAAACGCTTGAGAGCTCTGATTCGTAAAATTAACCATCTGCATTGTCTTAATGAGTATTTTTCCTAGATTATGCTTATGGTAATTTCCTTCATCTAAGACTTTTATTGTTTTAGCAACCATAAGTCCTGTATAATAAAGATCGTCCGTGGGGCTGTCTAAGCATGCAATATAAGCCTCTTTAATTTGATGATATTGAATTTGAGGCATGCCACCACCTTCAAGTCCACTCCACAATCTAAAATCCATTTTGATCGTATTGCCTAATTTCTTTACATCAAAAAATACTTCTTTATGATTTGAATCAACACCTTGATAAAGTGAACCATTAACATAGAGTAAAGACTCAAAACCTGAGTTATTCCATCTCCCTGTTGTTCCAAAGTCAAAAACACCTACAATTTTCTCATTATTCCAATCACTTGGGATTTGTATATCTTTAGTGAGCCAAATATACTTATCCCTTCCACTCCAGATATCATTAAGTTTTAACTCATATGTTTCATGGGTTGGTTTTAAGGGTGATGGATTAACTTGTTCACCAACATCTGGTGTCGCTAAGAAATCATTTAAATAAATTCTATTTCTATATCTTAATTCTTTAAGCCTTTGTATATGCTTTTCCAATCTTTCAATGTGAAAAAATTCTAGAGACATTATGTCCCTCCTCTTATTTTAATGAACCACTGAACATAAAGCCGCTCAACATAAATCTTTGCGCAACAAAGTACAATACAACTATTGGCATCGTGTACAGCAATGAAAATGCAGCAAGCTGACCATATGCAACTCTTCCCCACATACCAAAAAATTGATAGATGGCTACTGCTGCTGGTGCTTTTTCAACGGAGCTAAGTAATATAAACGGTACAAAAAAGTTACCCCAACTACCAGAAAAAGCCATAATGAACACTACACACATTCCTGGTAAAATTACAGGAACTATAATTCTTTTAAGGGTTTGAAAAAAATTAGCCCCATCAACCCAAGCAGCCTCTTCTAAGCTTACAGGTACATCATCCATGAAATTCTTCATTATCCATATGCTATACGGAAGTACTGCAGCAGTTAAAAATAGTGATGTAGATATAAGTGAATTAATAATCTTTAAATTAAAAAACATCATATAAACTGGCACCATGATTGCTGTTATGGGTAGCCCAGTAATAAATAGTAATGATAACATGATTCTGTATTTCCCTTTTATAGTGGATCGGGATAATGGGTACGCCGCAAACATGGACAATATAACAACTAAAGTTGATTGTGTAAAAGAAATGATAAAGCTATTAAGAAACGAACGATAATTACTTGGATTGGATAAAACTGCTTTGTAACTGTCCAAGGTAAAATCTTTAGGAAGTCTAACTGTCAGTGTTGCCTGTGCATCAAAAGATGCACTGACTACCCAAAGCATCGGCCATATAAATAACGAGGCTATGAATATCAAAACTATAGTTGATACATGTTTCTTTAAGTATCGAATCACATTAACCCCCTACATTTCATATCTAAAGCTTTTTATATAGAATATACTTAACAGTATACTTAATAATAAAAGTATAATAGCCATAGCAGTACCATACCCAATTTGATATGAAATAAAAGCTTGTTTATACATATAAATAGGCATTGTAGTCGTATCATTTCCCGGACCACCCCCGGTTAATGCAAAAATCACTCCAAACAAACCAAGTGTTGGAATTGTGACTAAAATCGTATTTGTAACAATTGTGCCTTTTATGATTGGTAGTATGATTCTAAATATAACCTGAAATTTATTAGCACCATCTATCATTGCGGATTCTTTGGCCTCATCAGGTACATTTGAAAGCGCTGCCTGATACATTAACATAGAAAAAGCACTTCCTCTCCATATATTAGCCACAATCACAGCAATCATAGCAAAATCAAATAACCATGCTATTGGTCCAATTCCAAACAAGCCAATAGCATCATTTAAAGATCCTTTAACGCTAAAAAATGCAAAAAATATGAAAGCAACAACAACCTCTGGTGTTATCCATCCCAAGAGCACTGACGTACCTACAAATTTTCTTAGCCCTTTACTTTTATTTTGCATCAAAAAAGCAATAATAAATCCTAATATTTGCTGACCTAATACTGCAGAAAATATAAGAAAAACTAATGTATTGATGAATGAGACTATAAATCGAGAATCCTTAAACATAAATATGTAATTACTTATTCCAACAAAATCAAACTCTTGTGATTTCGAACCTACAAGGGTTTTATTTGTAAAAGAATAAATAATGGAAATTATCATTGGTGCTAAATAAAAAAATCCGATTAAGGCCAACGCTGGCAACAAAGAAACTATCACCATTCTCTTTTGGTCTTTTTTATGCAAAAATTATCACCTCCATTAAAAGCAGAAGCATTGCACCTAAGTGCAATGCTTCTCTATTGAGTTTAGGGTTTATTTATTTTTCTATTTTTCAACCCAATTACCATCGCCAACTATAGCCTTGACATTCTTTGCATATTCGTCTGCCGCTTCCACTGCAGTCATTTGTCCAATTAAAACAGATTCAACAGCTGCTTGTATTTCGGCAGAAACACTTGGATACAATTCATGCCCTGGACGAAACTGCGTAAACTCAGTATAAGCACTCATTTCATATCTAAAAAGATTTGCTTCTATATACCGAGAATCATTTGCAACGTCTGCTCTTGGCGACATATCGCCTGAAAGGTTACTACAATTGACTAAATTCTCTTTATTGGCTACTACTTTAATTAAATCCATAGCTAGGTCCTTCTGTTGTGATAATGCAGGAATAGTTATAGTCCATCCACCACTCATAGAAGCAAACCCGTCACCTGCTTGATTTGGCATAGGTGTTACCTTGATTACATCTGTGTAATCTGCAAAAGCAGCGCCTTTCCAGTTACCATCAAGAAGTACACCAACTTCTACGCTATCAATCATTAAAGGATCTATGGTTTGCCATGCGTTAGCCTCCATCATTACAGCAAGTTCTGTACTGTCATAGATTTCCATTTCGTATAAGTCCTGTATGAATTCTAAAGTATCTACGATACCTGGAGCTTTTACTACCCATTTACCGTCTTCAAAAATCCAATCTTCTGTCCCTGTAAGGAACATTTCAAAGGTCTGCATGGTTGTACCTTCACCATGCGCTTTAGAAGCATTCATCCAGATTGGATAAGGAACATCAGCATCATGAAGTTGTTCAATCATAGCCATAAGTTCAGCCCAGCTCTTAGGTGCCCAAGATGTTGCAATACCAGCATTTTCAAACACAGTAGTATTGTAGTATAAGCCTCTTGTGTCCGTCGAAAATGAAACAGCGTAAACATTACCGTCAATCGTCGCACCTTCTTTGACTTTTCCAGAAAACTGTTGATCATATTCTGGCCATTCGTCCGTTGGGATTGGTGCTAAATATCCAGCTCCAACAAATCCACCAAGCAAAAAGCTGTCTACTATTAGAACGTCAATCGTTTCATCTGATTGTAAAAGAAGCGTTGTTTTTACGGTATATTCGTCCCCAGTGCCTAAAACTTCCTCTAATACTACAGTAACATTAGGATACAAGGTTTCAAATTCAACTATAGCCGTTTCCAACCATTCTTTCCAAGGCGCATACCCACTATATACCATTTTAACCGTTTTTGCTTCTTCAACTACTTCTTCTTCCACTGCAACTTCTTCCTCAACTGCTGCTTCTTCCTCAACTTCCTCAACTGCTGCTTCTTCAGCTTTACAGCCGTATAATGAAAAAGCTGCAACTATTGAAATACTCATTACTAAAACTACTACCCATAATAATGATTTTTTCATTTTCATATCCTTTCTTTGTCCTATGCCTGTTTTACTTTTAAAACAGATTTTAATAAAATTACCTTTGAGATTTGTTTGTTTTGATCAGTTTAGCAACTGTCTAAAAAATAGACAAATATCT
>SOKC01000124.1 GCA_004376325.1 Actinomycetota bacterium
CTTCACCTATTTTAATTTTATCAATATCAAGAACCTTCTCACCAATTTCAGGAATTTTAATAAATTTCTCGTCTGCTAATTTTGAAGTTGTTTCTTTAAAATCATCCACCACTTTATAAATCTTACCTTTAAAGTCTTCATATTCCTGGTTTAGTTTCTTTATATCTCCTTCTAATTGAGCTTTTTTACCCAATAAGTATTTATATGCCTCCTCTTCCTTTGCTATTTTATTTCTTACTATTTCCTCTGCTTCTTTTTCTGCTTTTCGTTTTATATCTTCTGCCACCTTATGTGCTGATACAAGAGCTTCCTGAATAACCCTTTTCATTTCAACAGATTCCTTATTTCCATCATATTTTAGTCTTTCCAAATTTTCCTGAAGCTGCCTTTGAGATTTCTGCAATCTATCAAATTCCACTGTAAGAATATCTAAAAATTTATCAACCTCTTCCGGTTTATATCCTTTGAATACAACATGAAATTCCTTTTTTTGGATACCCTCTTTATTTATATTCATAAACTACCTCCAGACAAAATTTTTTATCTACATATATCTATAACCTATATAACGCAACAATAATATTAATAGCTCAATTATTATAATTGCTACAATATAAGAAAGATCAATATAAAACCTTCCGATCTTCGCTAATGGTACAATTTTCCTAAATATTATTAAAAATGGTTCAGTTATGTCAACTAAAAATTTATAAGCCCTGATCCAGAAACCACCTGGATTTATCCTAAACCACGATATAATTACTCTTATACATATTATACCAATATAAACCCTGAAAAAAAATATAACCAGCTCAATAAAAAATCCCATTACATTTCCTTTAGTCAAGAAAATTCTGCAACTGGCATGCTCTTTTCTTTGCACTTTCTACAGCATTATAAATTATTTTATCCAGCTTCCTTCTCTTAAATTCTTTTAAGGCTTCCTCAGTAGTCCCACCCGGAGATGCAACCTTTTTTATTAAACCATCAAGGTCAATTCTAGATTTCTCAATAGTTATTCCCGCCCCAATCATAGTACTGGTTACTAATTTTTTTGATATTTCTGGGTCCAGTCCATTTCTTATTCCAGCTTCAACCAAATATTTACAAAAAAGAAAAAAGTAGGCTGGTCCGCTTCCATTTAAAGCTGCCGCTATATTCTGGTACTTTTCTTCAATTATTACATAATCACCTATATTTTTTATTAAATTTTTCGAAAATAATAAGTCTCTGCTTTTTGCAAATCTGCCCTCGCTTATCGCAGCTGTACCCTTTTTAAATAATGCAGGAGTATTGGGCATTATTCTTATAACTGGAACATTTGAATTCAATTTTTTTTCTATATGATATGTGGGTACCCCAGCAACAATACTGATAATTGAATTTATCCTGCAATTAAAACAACTCTTCATCTGGTCCAATACAATTTTTAGATTCTGTGGTTTTACTGCCAGTAATATATACCTGGACTTTTTTATGACTTCAATAATTCCTTCAGCAGAATATATTTTATAATTATTTTTAATGTACCTGCTCCGGTAATTATCATTATCATAGAATATTATTTCATTAGATTTTAAGAAACAACAGTCCAGTATTCCCTTTAGTATTGCTTCACCCATATTTCCACAGCCAATTATTCCTAATTTGTAACTATCCAAATAAATACTCCTCTATTTTTAAAAATGATTATAAAAACCTTCTTCCTCCAGTAGTTCTTTTTCTCCCGAACTAACTTCCACATTATATGGAGTAATTAAGAAAACTTTTTCTGCCACTTTTTTTATATTTCCCTCTAAGGCATAGGTAAGTCCACTACAAAAATCAATAACTCTTTTACCAAGATCCTGGTCTACCTTCTGTAGATTGATTATTATAGGAATATCATCCTTAAAATTATCCGCAATTATCTGTATTTCCTCAAATTCCTTTGGTTCTGCTACAAATACTTTTGATTCTACCTTACCTCTAACTGAACCAATTAATGAAACTTTTCTTGGCGGTTTCGAGCTAATAATATTCCCTCTCCTTAGATTCTTTTTGCTATGCCTTGCATCTATTTTACCTCTTTTATCTCTTAACGTTCTGGCTTCCGGTCCTGCTGTATCTTCATCCTTTTTATCTCTGCTACCTATATCACCTTCATCCGATAAACCAAAAAAAGAAAGAGTTTTCTTAAAAAATCTACTCATTGTTCCTCCTCTATATAATTAAAAATTTATTTAAAGATAATAGAACCTATTCTAATCATTGTGGCTCCTTCCTCAATAGCTACTGGATAATCATTACTCATACCCATTGAAAGCTCCGATAGATTCATATTATTAAAATCTTTATTTGATTCATCCCTGAGAATTCTTAACCTTCTGAAAATCCCTCTTATCAACTTAAAGTCATCGGTCAAAGGCGCTATGGTCATCAAACCCACGACCTCGATATTTTTATAATTTAATGCCTCTTTAAGAAAAATGTGCAAGTTTTCAGGATTTATACCATATTTTGTCTCTTCTCCAGAAATGTTAACCTCTATTAATAATTTCTGTATTTTACTAATTTTCTTTGCTTCATGGTTCACTTTGCTTAAAGTACTTATCTTATCTATTGAATGTATAAATTCCACCAGGGGGACTACTGTTTTTACCTTTCTACTCTGAAGATGTCCTATAAAGTGCCATATTGAACCTTTTCCCACCATACCATATTTTTCTTCCAGTTGGTCTGCTCTATTCTCACCAAAATTTCTAAGCCCTAAATTGGAAATCAGTTTTATTTGTCTGGCAGAAGCGTACTTTGTGGCAACTATAATCGATATATCTCTAGCACTCCTGCCAATTTTTTTGCAAACCTTATCTATTTCAATTTTTAAATTATTAATATTTTTTTTTAATTTGTCAGCTTCTTTCATTAAGTTAACACTACTTTTTATAATTTAAATAATTACCATCACTCGATAATTGCTATGCCCGCCATTTCCATTGGTAAAGCAAAAAACTATTCTATGGTTATTTCTTAAATAAGTGGATAAATATACTGGAAGACCATCCGCTAATATCTTTTCTATTTTAAACATTTTAAATAAATAAATTATTTTTTATTTTTTCTCAGGAAAGTAGGTATATCAAGATAATCATCTTCTCCTAAAGATCTGAGGTCATCTTCTGATATTTTTTTAAAATCTTCTTTTTTATCTTTTCCGGCAAGTATATCTTTTTCAAACTCAAATAACTTTTTCTCTACTTCTTTTTTCTTATTGATTCCATCATCTGTTTTCATTACTTTAGCCTTCTTGGGTTCGAATCCGGTAGCAATAATGGTAACTTTTACTTTATCACTCATACTTTCATCAATAACAGCGCCAAAAATAACATTTGCATTTGGGCTTGAAGCATTCCTTATAATTTCTGCTGCCTGGTTGACTTCAAAAAGTTTCAAATCGGGTCCACCAGATATATTCAGTAAAATTCCGTTTGCCCCCTCTATAGAGGTTTCTATCAGAGGGCTGTTAATTGCATTTTGAGCAGCTTTAATAGCTCTACTTTCACCAGATGCTATTCCATCTCCCAATATTGCATTCCCTGCATTTTTAATTACTGATTTTATATCTGCAAAATCCAAATTAATCAGTCCTGGCAGAGTAATCAGATCAGTAACTCCTCTAACACCTGCCTTAAGCACATTATCCGCCAGTCTAAAGGCATTAAGTAGTGTGGTGTTATCATCAGAAATCTCCAGTAGTCTATCATTTGGTATTATTATAAGGGTATCAACTTTATCTTTTAAATTCTCGATACCTTCTTCAGCCTGACTCATCCTTTTTCTGCCTTCAAATGTGAACGGCTTTGTTGCAACTGCAACTATCAGGCATCCTGCTTCTCTGGCAGCAGTTGCTATAATAGGAGCCGCACCTGTTCCAGTTCCTCCGCCTTCACCTAATGTAAGGAATATCATATCTGCATCCTTTACTACTTCTTTTATAGATTCTATGGATTTTTCAGCAGCTATCCTGCCAATTTCCGGGTCGGATCCTGCCCCCAGGCCACTTTCGCCAAGTAATACTTTCCTATCAGCACTTGACATCATAAGAACCTGGGCATCAGTATTTATTGCCACAAACTCGCATCCGCTTAAATTATCTTCTATCATTCTATTAATTGCATTGTTGCCACCGCCGCCTATCCCTATAACTCTTATAACAGCATAATAACTTTTATCAAAGTTCAAACTCATAGCTATCACCTACTTTCATTTTTTAAAATTTTTAAAATAAATTCCCTAAATCTACTCATAAAAGTACGCTGCCGGTTCTTTTCACCTATCTGGTCCAAATCCAGGTAATTTTCCAGTTGAGAAGCATATTTTAATAAACCTACACCTGTAGAATAAATAGGGTTATTAATCACTTCTGAAGGTCCTTCAACGTCATAAGGAACTCCTAATCTTACCGGTAAATTAAAAACTGAATTCGCCAGGAGAGCTATACCTTTTAGTAGTGATGTTCCTCCAGTTATAACCAGGCCACATGGGATTTGATGCATAAAACTATAACCTTCAATTTTTTCTTTAACCAGGTTCAGCAATTCTTTAACCCTGCAATTTACTATATTATACAACCGTATGTTTAATGTTGTCCTGTTGCTATCAATCTTAATATCACCTATATTGATTTTATTTAAAGTCTCATAAAAGTTGTAATCAACATTAACAAATTTTTTCTTAATCTCTTCTGCTTTTGGAAAAGTTATATTAAGACCAATAGAAATATCATTGGTTATTAAATCTCCACCTACCGGCAGGCAATATGCAAATATCATTTTTTTATTCTTATATATTGCAACATCAGTTGTTCCGCCTCCAATATCAAGAAGTATTACTCCGCTCTCCTTTTCTTCAGGGGTAAGAACAGCCTCGCTTGAAGCCAGGGCTTCTATAATTATATCTTCAATCACTATTTTAGCTGCTTTTACACTATTAACAACATTGTTAATTAAAGAAGCTGTCCCATAAACAGCTAATAATTCAACTGCCAGTTTGCTGGCTGAAAGACCTATAGGATCTACTATACCTTTTTCTCCATCAATAACAAATTGCTTGATTAAAGTATGTATAATTTCGTGTTGTGAGGGTATATTCACTTTATTTGCCATAGAAATAAGTTTATCTACATCTGTTTTTCTTACTATATTATTAGAGGAATTGATATTTATTTCACTCCAATTACTTATAGAAGAAATATGTTTTCCTGTAACTCCTATATAAGCATTATCAATAAACATTTTAGTAGATTTTTCAGCCATTTCTACAGAATTAAGTATAGACTTGGTAGCTTCGCTAATATCCATAACCAGACCCTTTTTCATCCCTTTGCAACCAGAAATTCCATAACCCTTTATCTTTAGTATATTATTTTTTTCTACTCTTCCAATTAAAGTGATTACTTTGGTGGTGCCTATATCAATACCGACAATGTA
>SOKC01000053.1 GCA_004376325.1 Actinomycetota bacterium
GGAGAGTGGGGTATACGTGCAATTCCTACAACTTTTATACTGAATAAGGATGGTAAAGTCATATTTAAGAATATCGGTATGATGACCAGAGAACAATTAGAAAATAATATAGAAGATGCATTATAAATGTTAGAAATTGGTTTTTTTACTGCTTTTATTGCAGGGCTACTGGCATTTCTTTCTCCCTGTGTTCTACCCCTGGTTCCTGTTTATATAAGCATTATGTCCGGTAAGACAATCTATAAAAGTGAGACCATAAAAATATCTGAAAGACTTTACTTGCTGATAAATAGCTTAGCCTTTGTATCAGGTTTTTCAATAGTATTTATAGCTCTGGGCTCAACTGCTACTATAATCGGTCAGGTGCTAAAAGATTACTCCGGCATTATTGCCAGAATTGGTGGAGTAATACTGATAATATTTGGACTACAATATGCAGGTATCTTCAGGATTCCTTTTTTAAATATGGAAAAAAGATTTAATATACCTGCTTCCTTAAAGTCAGGTTATGCAGGGTCTTTTATCATAGGAGTAATTTTTTCATTTGGATGGGTCCCCTGTGTGGGTATGATTCTATCAGGTATTTTACTTTTAGCCAGCCAGCTGGAGACTTTACTCCAGGGCGTGTTACTAATGGGTATTTTTTCACTGGGACTCGGCCTTCCATTTATTCTTGCAGGTATATTTATAAGTTTATTTTCCAGTTTTTTAAAAAAAATAAACAAGCATCTTAATATGGTGTCTATTATCTCAGGGATCTTTCTAGTGGCTCTGGGAATTATTCTTATTACAGATTCCATGACTCTGGTCATAGGTTTCTTATCAAGGTATTTACCTTTTTTAAATAAAATTAATTTTTATTTAATTTTTTAATTTGATTTATGATAAAATCTTAAATATTTATACGTCTGATTTTAAAAAGGTAATATTAATTTAATTCTAAGGAGGACGTTTTGTCTATAGACCCAATAGCTTTCAGTATATTTGGATTAGAGATAAGATGGTATGGCATAATAACTGCGCTGTCGCTGGTTATAGGCTTTACAGTTGCTTATTTTATAGCAAGATATAGAGGCAAGAGAGAAGAAGAAATCTTAAATTTCGCGCCGTTTGCAGTAATATCTTCAATTCTTTTTGCCAGACTGGTTCATGTCATAGTTAACTGGTCTTATTACAGCGCACATCCGATTTATATTTTTGTATTTAGAAGAGGCGGGCTTGCCATACATGGAGTTATACTGGGAGGAGTTTTAGCTCTTATCGTATTCTGTAAAATAAGAAAGCTTGATTTCTGGTTATGGGCTGATATAGCTGTTCCCGGCCTGATACTGGGGCAGGCTATAGGAAGATGGGGTAACTTTTTTAATCAGGAAGCTTTTGGAAGACCGACCAATCTTCCCTGGGCTATTTATATAAACCCTGCTAACAGGCCTTATGATTACGCAAGTTATGAATATTTTCACCCTGCCTTTTTATATGAATCAATAGCAAACCTCCTGTTGTTTGC
>SOKC01000009.1 GCA_004376325.1 Actinomycetota bacterium
TTTCAACTTTCTTTACTATTTCACTGCTGTTGCCAAAGACGATTTCCTCTCCATTGTGAGTTTTAAAAACTATATCTCCTGAAATATTATCTTCAAGTCTCGCTTCTTTGATCATACTTTTTATTTGACTATCAAAGGCTTTATAAATATCTACACAGCTCAATGCATTTTTTTTTGCAATTTTTTCTCCAATATTAACACTATAATTAACAACATTTCTTACCAGAATTAGATCTTTGTACTCATCCAAATCTTCTTTCTCAATCTTATCCAGCACCACTCCTTCACTATCCATCAGAAAATATTTATCTTTATAGACTATTTTAAGGTAAGGTTTTCTTTCATCCAATTTTATTATAACTTTATCAGGGAAAATCTTTCTTAGTTCTGCCTCCTTAACCCAGTTTAACTCACGGGCTATAGTCTCTTCCACCCTTTTTTTATTTATCTCAAATATATTGGCGCCTATTACTTCAGATATTAAAACTTTGACTTCCTCATCTTTATAATGTGTATTGTTCTGGATATCTATATTTTTAACTTTAAAATACTCACTTTTATAAAAATAATTTAAGCCCCATACTACTGCTGCAAAAAATAAGCAAATCAACAGGAACTTGAAAAAATTCCAAAGTCTCCTCCTAAAAATTTTTCTTTTTCTGGCTAAGATAATATTTTCACTATTTTTAATTTTACCACCTGAAGTTATACTTTTAAATTTGCCAAATCCAATATTATCTCTACTAATAGATCAAAATTAATTCCTGCAGCTTTAGCTGCCCTGGGAACCAGACTGGTAGCAGTCATGCCAGGCATGGTGTTTAATTCAAAAACATAAGCATTGTTATGATTATCCAGTATAAAATCCACTCTTGATATGCCACTGCATTCCAATACCCTGTGGCTCTTAACCGCTACTTCAGATATATGCCTGGATATCTCTTTATCCAACTGGGCAGGAACTATATACTCGGTCATATTTTTAACGTACTTTGACTTATAATCGTAAAAACCACTTTTTGGTTTTATTTCAATAATTGGAAGAGCAACTGGCTCATTGCCTATAATGCTCACCGTTAACTCTCTTCCATTAATATATTTTTCAATCAAAATTTTATTATCATATCCTGCCGCATCTTCAATAGCTTGCTTGATCTGATCATTATTATTCACAATATTTACACCTATAGTTGAACCTTCACAGTTCGGTTTTACTATTACAGGATAGAATATTTTTTTATTTATAAGCGATTTTATCTTCTTTAAATCCAGGCCATCATTAGAATCCAGGGCAATGTATTCCGGAGTAAGTATATTCTCATATTCTAGAATTCTCTTCGATAATATCTTATTAATAGCAATAGCACTTCCCAGCACACCTGAACCAGTATATGGAATCTTCATAAGTTCCAGTAACCCCTGGACAGTGCCGTCCTCACCATATCTTCCGTGAAGCGCCAAAAATGCTAAATTAATTTTCTTTAACTTACTGTAGAAATCGTTTTTAAAATCAATGAAGACAGCATTATACCCTGATTTTAATAGGGATTTGTAAATATTTTTCCCGGTCAGGAGAGATATTTCTCTTTCAGATGAGATACCGCCGGCAATTACTCCAATTTTTAGTAACTTTTTCTTTTTTCTTACCTGAAGGTTTTCAAATTTTTCCGATATATCTGACATATCAAAACCCAACTACCTTTACTTCATATT
Organism: Actinomycetota bacterium; assembly: GCA_004376325.1. Classification (GTDB taxonomy): domain Bacteria; phylum Actinomycetota; class Humimicrobiia; order Humimicrobiales; family Humimicrobiaceae; genus Hydromicrobium. Next base: position 1,714 of record SOKC01000009.1, read on the forward strand.
CTAACTCTATTTTAAACTTATCCATAACTATATCTTTTACTATTTTTGAAAGGATAAATATATCTTCTGAACTGGCATTATCAAAATTTTCAATAAAATTAGCATGTTTATCTGAAATCCTGGCACCACCATAAATAAATCCTTTAAGTCCACACCTTTCTATTAATTCTCCAGTAGATTCATGGCAACAACGGGTGTTTTTAAAAAAACAGCCTGAGTTTTTAACATTAACCGGTTGGGTTAGTTTTTTATTTTTTATGCTGCTTGCAATTTTTTCTAAAATATTATTTCTATCAGACTTTCGGGCATTCAAAACTATTCTGGTAAGAACTATTAAATCCGGGATATAAAAATATCTGTAACCAAAGTCACCATCACCCAAACCAATAGTCTCTTCTATGATATTTCCTCCTTTATTTGAAATATAGCTTACTCTTTCCACAAAATCGCAAATTCCCTTATATTTACTTCCACTATTGCCTATAACACTTCCACCTATAGTACCAGGTATACCAGAAAGGTTGGAAAAGTCGTATCCCCTGGCCGCAGCTGCAGCCACAAATTTTAAAAGCTTATAGGCAGCCCCTGCTATAATTTTATTCTCATCTGAAAACTCCAGATAATCAAAATCCCTGCCCAGCTTTAACAGTACCAGGTCAATATATTTATCACTAAACAAAATATTAGTGCCATCTCCGATTACCATAAGGTCAATTTGGTTTTTTATACAGGTCTTAATCATTTTTTTTAAATCTCTCATTTTATCTGCTACAAAATAACATAATGCCCTACCACCACCAGCTTTAATAGAGGTTAATTCAGATGTGTCTACGTCAAATATTATATTATCCAGTTTAGTATCTTTAATTACCCTTTTAATTTCTTCCCTGGTTAGTTTTAATTTTCTCAATCTCTTAAGCTCCGTGTCATTAACTTAAGATTTTAATATTTCATCTGTAACCCTGGTGATATCTCCAGCTCCCATTAACAGAATCATATCATTGTTTCTCATATTGAGCTCAAGATATTTAGTTACATCCCGCAGATTTGGAATATAAATTATTTTATTTTTAAAACCGCTGTCTATTAAATTATCAATTAAAATTTTACCGGTAATGCCTGGAATTGGCTGTTCACCTGAACCATAAACATCGGTAATAATCAGGGTATCACTCATATTAAAACAACTGTTGAATTTATCTTTTAGATTGGCCAGCCGCGAATATCTGTGCGGTTGAAAAACTGTGATTATTCTTTTATTTTTTTCTTCTGCTGCAGCCTCCAGAGTTGCTTTTACTTCCGAAGGATGGTGAGCATAATCATCAAAAATTACAGCGCCTTTCTTCTCCCCTCTTTTTTCAAATCTCCTTTTAACTCCCGTAAAAAACTTTAATATATCAGCAGCTCTTTCCATGTCCAGATTCAGACCATAGCATACTGCAAAAGCAGCAAGGCTGTTCATTATATTATAAATGCCGGGCACATTTAACTTGATTTTTATTTTTTTAGGTTTTTTACCCTTGCCAGTAACCAGAGTATAAGAGGAAGTAAAATTAGAAAATTTTATATTTTCAGCATAAATATGATTTTCAGGACTTACCCCATAATAAATAATCTTTTTATCATCGGATTTAAAAAAATCCTGAAGATATATTTCATCACCATTTAAGATTACCAGACCCCCGGATCTGGTATTTCCAATAAATTTTAAAAAGTTTTGCTTTATTTCTTCAATGTTTTTATAGAAATCAAAGTGATCTGCTTCAATATTTGTAACAACACTTACAGAAGGCTTATATTTTAAGAAAGATCCATCACTTTCACACGCTTCAGCTATTACATAATCTCCCTTTCCATACCTTGCATTTGATCCCAGCTCATTTAATTCTCCCCCAACCACTATGATAGGATCGAGACCCAATCCTCTAAAAATTAAAGAAATCATAGAAGTAGTGGTGGTCTTTCCATGAGTCCCGGAAATAGCTATTCCCTTTCTACTATTTAAAATCCAGGCTAATATATCAGAACGGGCAAGTATAGGAATCTTTCTTTCTCTGGCAGTCTCTATTTCCAGATTATCGTAAGGTATTGCTGTAGAATAGACCACTATATCTGCGCCTTCAATATTTTTTTTACTATGGCCGATAATAATTTTGATACCTTCATTTTTTAAAACATTTGTATAGCGGGATTCTTTTATATCGGAACCTGAAACTACAAATCCCATTCCATGGAGCACCAGAGCTATGGCGCTCATTCCGGCTCCACCTATTCCAATTAAAAAACACCTTTTATTTCTTTTTAAAATATTATCAGTATTTTCCAATTTAGTTCTCCATCAGTTTTGAAGCAATAATCTCTGCGCTATTAGTTTTAACATCTCTAATTTCTATATTTTTCATTTCTTTATATCTTTTTCTATCATCCTTAATAAGCAATTCTATAATTTTAATTATTTTTTCTTCATTTAAATCTTTATCTTCAATCAGAATAGCCTTTCCTTTCCTGGCCAGGAAATCTGCATTATAGAACTGGTGATTAGCCACCGCATAAGGATAAGGTATAAGTATCGAAGGTATATTGCATTCAATTATTTCAGATATAGTATTTGCTCCTGCCCTGGAAATTATTACATCTGATATTCTATATATTTCTTGCATCTCACTTATGTATGGGAAAATTTTTAAAATAAATTTACCTTTAGATTCAATAATATTCTTTTCACTTTTTACTAATTGGTTGTAGAAACGGCTGCCGCAAATAAGTAAAATCTGAATTTTATCATTATCTTTAAAATAATTATATAAATTAATTACCATATTGTTTATTTTTTCAGCGCCCAGACTACCGCCAAAAGCAATTATGGTAAATCGCCCTTTTTCCAGACCCCATTTCTTAAATTCTGGCTTGATATTTTTTAATTGTCCCACAGCCTTTCTCACCGGATTTCCGGTAAAAATTATTTTATTTTTTTTTACCTTAAAATATTTATCTGTATCACTAAAACTAATAAAAATATACCGCGCAAACCTTGAAAAAAAACTGTTCAACCTCCCGGGAATATAATTCTGTTCATGCAAGGCTATTTTTCTACCCATAAAAATACCAGCTAAAAGAACAGGGGCGCAGATATAACCGCCCATACCCAGTATTATATCAGGTTTAAACTTCAGCACTATCTTAAATGATTGTAAAAAACCCAGAGTTAAAGAATATAAAAACTTTATTATATTTAAAATTTTCCTGGATATACTGTCATCCAAAATTAATCCACAGGATTTTACTGTCCTATAATTTACACCGGATTGTGGTATAAGCTCTCTTCCCAACCCCCTTTCGGTTCCAATGAAAAGAAGCTCACATAAAGGATATTTATCTTTGATGTATTCTATTATTGCCAGAGCCGGATACAGGTGCCCACCAGTTCCTCCGCCGCATATTAATATTTTTTTTCTCATCTAAATCCTACTCGCTAAGCTTAAATCTGAAATTATCTTATCTTAATTATCCAGATCATTCTGAATTCTTTCAGGCGATGTATTATGCCTGGATATATTTAATAGTATACCTACACTTATCATACTTGTAAGCAGCGATGACCCACCAAAACTAATGAAAGGCAATGTTAATCCTGTAACAGGGGCCATTCCAATAACCACAGAAATATTAATTATTGCCGGCACCACTATAATGCTGGTAAGACCTGCTGCCATTACCCTGCCAAAATAATCCTTTGTCTTAATGCAAACTCTGATGCCAAAAAACATAAAAAGGATGAATAAGACTACTATAAGTATAGTACCTACCAGACCTAATTCTTCACCAATAATGGCAAAAATAAAATCGGTATGCGATTCCGGAAGATAAGAGTATTTTTGTACACTATTACCCAGACCTAATCCTGTTAAATTTCCCGAACCCAGGGCAATTAATGATTGCGATATCTGAAAGTTAGCAGTTCCTACACTTTCTCCTGTTCCCTTAATTATGTCTGAAATTCTTTCAATAAAGTTAAAAAGTCTTTCTCTTCTATAATCTTCTAAAAACAAATAACTTACCGTTGCTGCAAGCCCGATAAATCCTAAACTAAATAAATGCTTAAATTTTAAGCCGCCTACAAATAAAACTATAAACATAATCAACCCTATAACCACCACGGATCCCAGATCTGGTTCCAGGAATATTAAAATAGTTACCACACACAAAATAAAAAATGATGGAAAAACTATATTTTTAATATGTTTATTATCTTTATATTTTCTATCAAGGCTAGTGGAAAAAAGTATGACCAGAGCTATTTTTGCAAACTCGGAAGGCTGGACACTGAAAAACCATAAATCTATCCATCTTCTGTAACCATTAACTTCAATTCCAAAACCAGGAATAAGTACCAGAGTAAGCAGTACGATCAGTATAATTATTATAAAATTAGATAATTTCTGGTAATAACAGTAATTTATTCTTGAAGCCAGAATGAAAAATATAAAAGATATAGCCCACCATATTATCTGCCTTCTGATAAACCAATAGGGATCGTTAAAATATCTCTCCCCTATTGATACAGAAGAGCTTGATATCATTATTAGGCCAATTATTGATAATATTAAAGTCAAAATAAATAGAAAATAATATTCTATATCAACTTTCAGAAAACTGCGTCTTTTGATATTACTTACTCTTTTCATATCACCTGATTTTTTCCGAGATTACTAATCTTTTAAAGCTGTTTCCTCTCTCTTTATAATCTTTAAACATATCCATACTGGCGCAGGCAGGAGAGAGCATCAGGACTTCCCCGGGGCCGGCAACTTTAAATCCTTTTTTAACTGCTGCTTCAAGCGTGCTGCATTTATATATTTTATAATCATAGTGACTTACTATTACCTGGTCATAAATCCTGACAGCAGTTTCTCCTATTAAAATTAAGTTTTTAACTTTTTTGTTTAGAACTGAAATCAATTCAGAAAAATCCATATCCTTATCTTTGCCACCCATAATCAATGTAATTTCCTTACCAAAATCATTAATAGCGACCATAGTTGCATCCGGATTAGTTGATTTTGAATCGTTAAAGCATCTTATATTGTTTATATAGCCTAAATATTCCTGTCTATGGTCTAGAGGCTTAAAATTTTTAATTGATTTTTCGATATTTTTTTCATTTATATTCATCAGTATCGCCGGCGCAATAGAAGCCATAATATTAGATATATTATGTTTGCCTTTCAAAGGAGTATTTTCTATATTTATTTTCCCCTTGCTCCTTTCTATCTGGTAGTAAATATAATTATCTTTATAAAAAATGTTTGTGTCGTCTTCCGGTTCCAGACCAAACTTAATAAATTCAGGCAGCTGATTTTGCCTTCCAGAGAGAGCTTTAATTTTTTTATTTATATACTGGTCATCTATATTTACAATTGACCAGTCATCTTCATTCTGATTTGCCAGTAACTTTAATTTCAGGTCACCATAGTTTTCAAAAGATTTATGTCTGTCTATATGATCGCTGGTGATATTTAATATTACACTAATATGAGGTTTGAAGTGGTATATTCTCTCCAATTGAAAGCTGCTAACCTCTATGACTCTGATTAAATTTTCTCGCGAATTGCTGTTGTACTTATTTTCTGTATCTATGGTTTCAATCAACGGCAGACCAACATTTCCACAGACTATACAATTATTTCCGGAATCATTAAGAATTTTACCAATCAAAGTCACCACTGTTGTTTTACCATTAGTGCCGGTGACAGCAATAGTCCTGGCCTGTTCTTCTTTACTTAACAATCTCCACGCCAGCTCTAATTCACTCCAGACAGGAATTTTATTTTCCCGGGCAAGTTTAATTATCGGCGCATTACCAGGAACACCAGGACTGATTATCGCAAGATCAATTTTTTCTATGACTTCTTTTCCTTCCAATGTGTCTTTACCTAATATTATCTTTAAATTATTACTACTGGCATCCTGATGCTTATTAAATGCGTCTCCCAGCTTCAGGTCAGGATTACTATCAATTCCAGTTATGCAGCTGCAAAAGCCGAGTATCTTTCCGATTACGGATATTCCTGTCCTTCCAAGACCAACTACCAGTAAATTTTTATCTTTAACCAAATCATATCTGCTTTTCATTCTTTTAATCTATAAACTTTAAGTAATAAATAAAAAATCCTACCCCTGCAAATAAGGCACATACCAGCCAGAACCTTATAATAACTTTTATCTCCGGCCATCCAAGAAGCTCAAAATGATGATGAATCGGAGTCATTTTAAATACCCTTTTCTTAAAAACCTTAAACCAGAAAACCTGTATAATCACCGATAACGTTTCAATAACAAAAAGTCCCCCAATTGCAATTAGTAAAATTTCCTGTTTTAAAATTATAGCAACTGCTGCAATCAGTCCACCCAGTCCAAGCGAGCCAGTATCACCCATAAAAATTTCAGCCGGGGCTGTGTTCCACCATAAAAATCCTATGCACGCAGCCAGAGTTCCTCCACTAATCACCGCTATATCTATTCCGTAAGAAACATCAAGTATGGACCATTCTAAAAAGGCAATGAAACAGAATACAGCCAGAACAATGGATGAAGTTCCGGCTGCCAGACCATCGAGACCATCGGTTAAATTAACCGCATTAGTGGTGCTGATTATAATCAATACCACAATAATGTAATACCAATTTCCCAGCTCAACCTTTATATCAGTAAAAGGTATGCCTATATAAGTGCTGGCATCGAGTATGTACTTTGAAAACAATATGAAATATAAACACACTATAGCCAGGAGAGAAATCTTTACCCATCCCCTTATACCAATAGATCTCTGTTTTCTAAGCGCCATATAATCATCAATAAACCCTATCAGGCTGCATAACAATAATATGGAAAGAACAAATATTCCTTCTGTGCTGTAAACATTATGCCGGTAATATTTAATCAGACTCACTATAGTAAATGCAGTCATGGAAGACAGAACAAATATTATTCCCCCCATAGTTGGTGTTCCTGTCTTAACAGAATGTGTTTTTGGGCCATCGACGCGGATTTTTTCTCCAATTTTTTTTCTTTTTTGAAATTTTACAAATAGAGGTGTTATCAGAAGTGATATTAAACCTCCAATTATAACTGATAAAAATATCCAGTTCATATATTAATTTCCGCCTATATTAAATTAATAATATCTTCCATTTTATTTGCTCTTGAGCCTTTTACTAAAATTAAATCTTTGGGTTTGAGCAAATTGTTTATTTCTCTACCCAGCTTTTCTTTATCTTTAAAATAAAAACATAGATTTTTATTTTCATTAAAATTACTACTATTCCTATAACCCTCAAATATATTCTCTGCAAGATCACCTAAGGCTATCAAGACATCCGCCTTTTTTCCAGACAGATACTGCCCGATTTCCCGGTGAAACTTAAATGAATCATTACCCAGTTCCAGCATATCTCCTAATATAGCTACACTTCTCATATTTTTCTTTTTTGAAATTAAAACCAGTGTATCAATAGCATTTTTAACCGATACCGGACTGGCATTATAACAATCATCTATAATTATTTTATCTTTTTTCCTTATAATTTCCATTCTGGAACCGGGGGTAACTGCGCTTTCAATTCCTGCTTTAACCAACTCTTTATTGATATTTAAGTATGAGCATATAGCTGCCGCGCAACAGGCATTATATATATTATGATGGCCGGGAATATTCAAACATATATCTATAATTTTCTTACTGCCTTTATAGAAATTAAAAGTAAATCTTCCCATCTCATCCATATTTTTTTCAATAAAATTAAATGCAATATCATTATTCCTCCCGAATTTTATGATTCTACAATCAACTTTCTTTTCTATCAGATCAGTATACCTGTCGTCATTATTTAAAAATAAGATTCCATTATTTTTGTAAAGAATTTCTGCTATTTCGGCTTTCGCTATGGCTATTTCCCGCAAGTCTTTAAAAAAAGCTATATGTGATTCCCCTACAGCCATAATAGCTCCTATATCTAAATTACATATACCAGAAAGCATTTCTATCTGACCTTTTCCCCTCATACCCAGTTCAGCAATAAAAAAATCTGTTTGGCTGTCAATTTCCAGAATAGATTTTGATACCCCAATTTCAGTATTATAGTTCCTGGGGGTAAATTCAACTCTATACTCTTTACTTAATATATTTACCAGAAAATCTTTAGTGATAGTTTTACCCACACTCCCGGTTATACCGATTACAGTTGGATTAAATTTACGTATATAACTGTAGGCAATATTTTCTAAAAAAGTTAAATTATTATCTGACTGCAAGATTATTAGATCATTAAAATTTTTAAGCTTTAGATTCTTTTTCCAGAGCTTTAATTTTTCTTTATATCCTGATTCAAATACAAAACCATCAGCGCCCTTTTTTAAAGCTGATCCTATAAAATCGTGGCCATCATAATTTTCGCCCATCAGAGGAATAAAAAAATCCCCTCTTTTTATGGTTCTGGAATCAGTCGATATGTTGCAAACATATTTCTTGATATTTCCTGAAATCAAATTACAGTTTGTCCAGGATATTATATTTTCAACTTTTATTTTTTCTTTCATTTTCCCCCGCAGCCCACTCCTTTACTACTTCCCGATCGCAAAATGGTATTCTGTAATCTTTGAACTCCTGGTAATTTTCATGACCTTTCCCCGCAATAAGAACTACATCATTTTTTCGCGCCATTTCAAGAGCCTTAAATATTGCTTTTTTCCTGTCAGTTTCTTTAATATATTCTTTACTGCCAGACTCCATCAGACCTTCTTCTATCATGCTTATTATAGAATCCGGTCTTTCAGTTCTTGGGTTATCAGAGGTTATCACCGTAAAATCAGCCTGCTGCCCTGAAATATGGCCCATGATTTTTCTTTTCTCCTTATCGCGGTCGCCGCCACATCCAAAAACTGATATAATTCTTCCTCCCGGTTTTAATATTTGCTTTATAGTGGCCAGTACATTTTTCAGACCATCCGGTGTATGCGCATAATCTACTATTACTGTTGACTTCCTGTCCGAATCTATTTTTTCAAATCTACCCCCAACTCCATACAAAGACTTTATACCTCTCTGAATAGAGCTGTATTTTATACCCATATCAATACAGGTACCTGCAGCTGCCAGTATATTGTAGATATTGAAGTACCCACATAATGAAGATGAGATATTAAACTTTTTACCATCTGAAGTATTTACATCCATTTCAATTCCTGAAATGGAGTTTTTAATATTACTTGCCCATACACTTGCCCTGTCTGACTTAAGTGAATAAGATATTCTTTCCAAATCAGTGGATTTAAAAATTCTTTTTCCATAATTATTATCTATATTAATAACTGCTTTTTCCCCTCCATATACATATCTGTATTCCTTTAAAAATAATTTCTTTTTTACATTAAAATAACTGGCCATATCTTTATGATAGTCCAGATGATCCTGGGAAAGATTGGTAAATACAAGATAATTAAATTTAAGATAGTCAACCCGGTGTAAATCTATTGAATGAGAGGATACTTCCATACAGACAGCGTCTACTTTTTTTTGTCTGCTTCTTTTAAAAAAGTCATTCAAATCAAGAGACTCAGGAGTAGTACGGTCAAAAAAAGTTTTTTCACCATCTAAAAACGACTCAACAGTAGTAATAAGCGAGGTTTTCATTCCTTCAATATTTAAAATAGAATCTATCAGATAACATGTAGTTGTCTTCCCATTGGTCCCTGTGACCCCGATTAATTTAAATGACTTGCTGGGATCCTGATAAAAGTTCCTGCATAAAACCGGTAATACCTCTCTGGTATTATTGACTATGACCTGGGTTATATGAGAAGGAATTTCTAACTTTCGCATGCCCATCACTGCAACAGCCCCGCTGGAAACTGCTTCTCCTGTAAAATTATGCCCATTACACTTGAAGCCCTCAATAGCTACAAATAAACTACTGTCCGGTACATTTTTAGAATTTATGGAAATATTTTTGATATCCATATCAGTACTTCCATAAATTTTTTTATACTTTATATCTTCTAGTAAGTTCTGCAACCTCATTTTTATAACCGCCAGTATCAATGTTATTTTATTCTATTAATTTAATATTATGTTTTTTCGCAGCATTATATATCAATACCCGCTTATCAGTCACTGACAGACCTTCAACTTCTTTAAAGAAAACTCCATTATATCCCTGAAAACTGGAGCTGCAACAGTTCCACCCCATATTGCATTTTTTTCACCCTGTGGTTCATCCACAACTACAATTATTGCAATTTCAGGATCCTTATAGGGCGCAAAACCAATAAAAGAGGTTATTTGCCGTCCCTCATCATAACCAATTCTATTTTTGTTGGCCTTTTCAGCAGTACCGGTTTTTCCACAAACCTTTACCCCATCTATCTGTGCTCTTGTTCCAGTTCCTCCTTCTACTACAGCAAGCATCATGTCTTTTAGCGCATCTGCCGTCTCTGAGCTTAAAATTCTATTTCGTTGCTCCATTTGTAATTCATCATCTTCCACATTTTCCAATAATTTCACTTCCTTTACAATAGAAGGAGTAACCAGATAGCCTCCATTAGCAATAGCACAAACAGCCCTGAGTAGTTGAAGCGGAGTCACTGAAATATTCTGTCCTATAGCCAGCGCTCCTATTGTTGATGCAGGCCAGGTCTTATAATCATAAAAAAGTCCTTTTTCTTCGCCCGGTATTTCAATTCCTGTAATCTCACCAAACCCAAAATTTTTCATACTTTCCCAGAACGTTTTTTCTCCCATACTCAGGGCAATAGTAACAGCCCCAACATTACTGGAATACTTTATTATTTCTTTGGTAGTATAGTTGATATTATAAGTCCTGAATAACTCCTTAATTACTCTATCACCAACTTTAATCGAAGGAGCTAAATCAAATAGCTGGTCTTTTCCGACTGTATTATTTTCTATTGCCGATGCAACATTAATTATCTTAAAAGTAGACCCTGGCTCATAAGTAAAGGATATACCTGATATCTTATACAGTTCCGGATCGGCTTCCTGATAACTATTCAAATCAAAACCAGGATAAGCTGCCATCGAATAGATTTCACCGCTCTTGGGGTTCATTACTATAGAAATTGCTCTCAAAGCTTTAAATTCTGAGACAATTTCTTCCAGTTTTTCCTGGGCGATATATTGAATCTGGGAATCAATAGTAAGAACTATATCTTTACCATCAACAGGTTCTATGTAGGTATTATTTTCTCCCGGGATTATATTGCCAAAAACATCTTTTTCGGTAATTGCTTTACCATCAACTCCCCTCAAGACTTTTTCATACTGCAGTTCAATTCCGGCCAGTCCATTATTATCCACCCCAGCAAATCCGATCACTGAAGCAGCAATATTATTTAGAGGATAATATCTTCTGGCTTCATTTTGAAAATATATACCCGGGAGACTATATTCCACAATTTTTTCAGCTTTTTCTGTAGAAACTTTTCTTTGTATATACACAAACCCTAAATCTTTACTGTCCAGCTTTTCTTTTACATTCTCTACGTCCAGCTCCAATATTTCTGCTAAAATTTTCGATTCATATTCAGAATCAACAACTAACTTTGGATTCGCGCATACAGTCCTTTCATTCAAGCTTATTGCCAGTTCAACTCCATTTCTATCCAGTATTTTACCTCTTTTTGAATTAAGAACAAATTCACCTATATGTTGAAACTCTGCATAACTTTTAAACTCTGAAGCATTTAAATACTGGATAAAAACTAACCTATAGATTATTAACAAAAAAGTTATTGAAAATAAAATAAACAGGAAATATATTCTTTTCCTGTTTATCTTGATATTATTACTATTTCTAAGCATTTTTTAAACTAACATAATAATTAGGGAATAAAAAATGTCAACACACTCTCTGATACCACCAGCACTATATCCTGAATATAATAAATGGTTCCCAGGAAACTATCGTAATTTTTAACTACAGTAGTTGTATTTTTAGATATGTAATTATATATATTTTCGTTATTCTCAAGCCCACTATCTGAAATCTCTACTATCCTGAAATCACCGGCCATGTCCATGTTTAAATCATTTTTAGCAGCTTCAATAATTCTTGACGGTGATTTTAGCTCTGATATTTTAAGCAGCAGACGGTCGCTCCTTTCCTCTTCTAAAGAAATCATTTCATTGATTTCATATATACTTTTTTGATAATTTATACTCTGTATCTTAAGTCCAGCATTTAAGAGAATACCCAGACAGGTAAAAAGTATAACTATAATAAATATATAAAACAGCCCACTATTGCTGTATACTATATTTTCTTTTTCCTTTCCGCTATCTGGTTTCTTTACCAGATATAAGAGAGGGTAAGATCTTCTTTTATAAACTTCTTGTTCTTCTGCTAATCTTAAGTTCATTTTTAAAAATTAATAAATACTTTTTTAATGAAATACTAATTTACAATTTTTCCAAAACTCTTAACCTGGCGTTCTTTGAACGCGGATTTGAGCTAATTTCTTCAAGTCCAGGTCTAACTACCTTTTTGGTAATAATCTCAGCTCTCTTTTCCCTACCACATTTACATACTGGAAAATCTGGAGGACAGGTACATTTCCCCTCATATTCTAAAAAGCTACTTTTCACCATCCTGTCCTCCAGAGAATGGTAGGATATTATCACCATTCTTCCACCACTTTTTAACATTTTAAAACCATCTTCAATTGCCATTTTTAAATTATCTAATTCTTTGTTTACTTCCATCCTGATTGCCTGGAATATCCTTTTTGCCGGATGACCTCTTCTTTGATATTTAAGTTTTCGGGGTATTGAATCCTTTATAATCTCCACCAGTTCTCCGGTAGTTTTTATATCCCCGCTCTTTCTATGATTTACTATATTTTTTGCAATTGACTTAGACCATCTTTCCTCTCCATACTTCCGAAAAATCTCTGTTAATTTCCCTTGAGAATATTTATTTACCACATCAAATGCACTTATATAATCACCATTCCCGAATCTCATATCTAATTTTTCATTTTTTAGATAACTAAACCCCCTTTTTGATTTTTCAATCAGAAAAGAGGATAATCCGAGATCAAGCAACATTCCATCTATACTTTTTATATTTATTCTCTTTAAAATTTTTTTAATGTTTGCAAAGTTATCATTTACCAAAACTACATTTTTAGAAAAATCTCTTAGTCTACTGGTGGCGGTGCTTATAGTCTGACCATGAAGATCAACTCCAATTACTTTGCCTGTGGGGGCAATTGCTTTAATGATTTCTACAGTATGACCAGCACCGCCAAGTGTTCCATCAAAAATGATATCGCCCTGCTTTAAATTTAAATAATACAAAACCTCCTTTAAAAGAACCGGCACATGAATCTCTTCTAAATTCATTTATAATACTCTTTTATAAATCCAACTGTTCAAGTGCATTTTCATCTCTCTTATAATAAGTATCAGCCTCTTCGTAATACTTCAGCCACGCTTCTTTGTCCCATATCTCAGCTCTATCTGGTAAACCTAATATGACAATATCTTTTTTAAGTCCTGCATATTTTAGTAATTTCTGGGGTATCCTGGTTCTTCCCTGTTGATCCAAAGACTCTTCACTGGCAGAAGATGAAAACCATCTGGAAAATCTTAACATGTTTTTCTCAGCAATCTTTTTAGACTTCATTTTTTCTTCCATTCTCTTCCAGCCTTCTTTTGAAAATAAAAAAAGACATCTCCCCGCGAATCCCTTTGATATAACTACACCTTTTATCAAATCTTCCCTAAACTTTGCAGGGATAAAAATTCTCCCTTTGCTATCAATTGTCCTATGATGTTCACCAACAAACATGTCAACCTCATTTTTAATTATTTAGTGGGAATATACATTACTTTTGCTCCATTTCTCCCCACCTCACAACAACAAGATACCACATTACTTTTAATTTGTAAACTATTATTTAAAAAAAAATGAAGGTAATTATGATTATTTAATTTAGTATTTATTTAATAGTAATATATAACTATATATAGTTACTTCTTCTATATTTTATTTATATGTTACACTATATATAGTCCAGCTAAACAATATCTAAATTACATGTTGATAAGTTAATAAATGGCTAAAAATTTTATTTTAAAAAAAATTATTTATTTTCTTTTTCTAAATCCAGTTCTCTGGTAACAAGTTTTCCATCCTCAGATCTGGTTAGCTCCTCTATCTTTCCCTCAGCTTCATTTAATCTTTTAAGACAATTAGAAGAAAGTTTAATGCCCATTTCAAATTTTTTCATTGATTCTTCCAGAGATATATTTTCATCTTCAAGTTCTTTAACAATTTCTTCTAATTTTGTAATAGACTCTTCAAAACTCATTTTTTCAATTTTCATTTTTAAATCCTATTTCTAATTTTTTATATATTTTCTTAAATATTTTTGCATTAAGTATTCCATCCGTTAGCATTATTCTAACCTTTTGATTAATTTTTACCTCATCTATACTTTTAATATTTTTATCCTCTTTCTCTTTATATATTATAGCAAAACCACGCTGGAGTATAGCAACAGGATTTTTCCCCTGTAAGTTCTCTAATATAAGCTTCAATCTACTTTTCTTGAGAGTAAGATAATTTTTTATATCTGAAATTATTCTGATATCCATATTCTTAATTGCCATTCTATAAATATAAATCCTTTTAAATATATTTTTCTCATCTATCAGCTGACGATAGTCAGATAATATTTTTCCCCTTGCTCTGATAAGTCTTTTCATATTCCCTATTAATTTGATGCAGAGTTCACCAGCAGCCTGGTTAAATTTATTTAATATAGTCTCCGGTTTTATGAAAATTCTTCTACTGGTTAAAAAATTAAACTCTTTTTTAAGTATGGCCATTTTCGATTTAACTAAATTTTTAATCTTTTTACTGGCTTCTTTTAAATTTTCTACTGCTTCTGTTTTATTTAATATCACTACCTCTCCAGCAACCGAAGGTGTAGCAGCGCGTTTATCTGCTACGAAGTCTGAAATAGTATAATCTGTTTCATGTCCAACTGCCGAAATTAAAGGCACAGGACAGTCGAATATTTTTTCAGCCAGTTTCTCAGTATTAAATGCCCACAGGTCTTCCAGTGAACCTCCTCCTCTGGCTAATATTATTACATCTACTCCATACTGGCACAGATCATCTATTGCCTTACAAATTTCATCACTTGAGGTAATCCCCTGCACATTAACATCTCTTATTATAAGATGGAAATTTTTAAATCTACGCTCCAGGACTGAAATGATATCTCTTATTACTGCACCGCCAACAGAGGTTGCTATACCTATTTTATTTGGAAGAATGGGAATATTTTTTTTATGTATACGGTCAAAATATCCTTTTTTTTCTAATTTTTCTTTTAATTGTTCAAATGCTAAAATCAGAGAACCTTTACCCACAGGCCTGGCATCCAGAGCTACTATCTGATATTCTCCCCTTTTTTCATAAACAGAAACATAACCATTTATTAAAATATGCAGGCCTTCTTTTATGTTAAAAAGTAAATTTTTATTATTACTATGAAACATAACCACCCTGATCTTGGAATTTTCATCCTTCAAATCAAAGTACATATGCTTCTTGTCGTGGAAATAGAAATTGCTTACTTCTCCTTCTAACCATATATCTGAGTAACTTGATTCAAGATTTTTTCTTATTTCAAGATTAAGCTCACTAACAGTGTAGATTTTTGATTTTAAGGTTTTATTGTCTTCCATTTATTGTCTACTGCAGATTCCAGTAAATAATAGAATACAAATTAATTATGGATATCTTGACTTTTATTATACCAATAATACTTAAGATTTAGTTATTTTTTTTATCTGATACACCGCCGGTTTCCTTTTTAGCTGGGGATTTGGTTTTAGATTTTTTATTATCTTTTTCTTTATTTGTTAAAACACTGGTATTATTATTAAAATTCCCTGACCTGGATTTATAATCTGTAGTATAAAACCCGGATCCCTTAAAAATTATCCCCACAGGCGAAAATAATCTATTAGTATTAGAATTGCAAAAAATACATTTTATATTGCCATCACCGCCAACTTTTTGAAACTTATCAAAAATTCTCCCACAGTTTTCACATTTATAGCTATATATAGGCATATATTTATTTCCTCCTTAAAAAAATCATTTAAAAAATATATATCAGTTAAAGATTTTAGTCAAATATTTTAAAGTAACTTATAGCCAATATTAAAAATAACTTTTATAATAACCTAAAGAATTGTTAAATCTCGCATTCTTACAATTAGATGAAGAAAATAAATATAATTATTTTAATTATCTGTACCATAATTCTTATAATAGTTTCAATAACAACCGTTATAAAAAAGAGGCCGGATATTGAAAACATCTACTTAAGTTCTGACAGAGACTCTAGTTTTGACAAATTAAAACAAAACAACAATTATTACTTTGATGGCCGGAATTTAGATATCTATCTTATAATAGAAGTAAAGCACCTTACCACCGAAGATGAAATAAAAGTCCAGTGGGAAAAAATTGAGAATAGTTCCTGCAAAATAATTCAGAAAAATATTGTAAACCCGGAGAAAAAGGGTTCAGGAAAGATTATAATTTCATTAGTTAAAAAAAATGATATGTATCCTTCCGGAGGCTACAACGTAAGAGTTTATTTAAATGGAGGCAGTAAAATTTCTAAAAAATTCTACATCTCAGATAAAATCTAATTGACTTTTGTATATTCAGATCCTACTTTACTGAATTCGCTTTTTACCCTTTGAAATATTAATTCCAATACTCCATTTACTACATTATCAAGATTATAGTTTTCAATAATTCTAACATTTTTCTCTTTTGCCAATTTTTCTATATAATCCTGAATCATTATAATTTTATCTATATGTTTGATATATTTTTGCATCGGCCTCGAACCCTGTGTTTCAACAGTTCTCTTGGTGAAGTGTTCTTTATGAACTTCTTTGTCGGGTACTGATATAACTATCTGCTGAACTATAGCCCTGGACGAATACTCGTTAAGATTAAGGTAACCTGGTACTACATGCGCCCCTTCTATAATAGTATCTGATTTTTCCAGAATATTTCTTTCTATTATTGCTTCTATTCCCACATTCACTGCTAATACCTGTTCCCTAAAACCCAAAATAACCGGTTCTGCTCCGGAAGGCGGAAAAGTTAAATTTTTGTATGCATTATAAGAAGAGCCTTTAAGAGAGCTGATTAATTTCTCGGGTACTGAAGCTCTCATAACTTCTCTTATAGCATCTGTCGAAGCTACTCTGGTTATATTCAATCTATTAGCCAGTATAGTGGCTATGGTTGACTTTCCTACACCAGTTGATCCACCGATAAGTATTATAATTGGTTTTTCGAGTTTGCCCACAGATTGCCAGAGCAAGTACCTCTCAGCATATTCTAAGCTAACCTTATCTTTTATAAACCTGAATGCCAGCGATCTTAATTCACCAAGAGAAAGAGAATATATTTTATTTTTTAGAAAATAATCCTGGATTTCAAGCGCAATTTTATGAGCAGTTATGATATCCAAACCAATTACCGAAATAGATGAAGCAAGTATTCCTTTGGAAAAGGGCAGACCACCTTTTTTATCGGAAATTACTATTACGCTGTGGCTTGCTTCGTCTTCATTT
>SOKC01000001.1 GCA_004376325.1 Actinomycetota bacterium
ACAGCTGCTTGTGAGGCACCACGTGGCATGTTGTTTCATAGCTACGCCTTTGATAAGAAAGGAAGGCTTGCTAACGCCGATGTCATTACGCCTACAGCACAGAATTTAGCCAATATGGAGAAAGACCTCAGGGTTTCGGTCGAGAGGCTCATCAATGAGTCTAAGGAGTCCCTATCAGATAAATTAGAGATGGTAGCAAGAGCCTACGACCCCTGTATTTCTTGTGCGGTTCATTTAGTTGAGGTAAATTATAAATGAATGATATATTAATTGTTGGCGCAGGGAATCCGCTTCTAAAGGATGAAGGAATAGGTGTATATATAATAGAAAAACTTGTGCGAATCGGGCTTCCCTCTAATGTGCAAATCATTGATTGTGGTTCTGATTTGTCGAGCATTCTCACTCAGCTTAGAAGTCATCGGAAAATTATTATTATAGATGCAATTCGTGCTGGTGGAGAGCCAGGCCAAGTTTATAGATTTAATTATGATGAGTTGAAAGAGGTTAAGAGTAGGCTCCGTTCAGCACACCAACTCTCGGTAGTTGAGGTGCTTAAATTACTGAAGCAGACTCACCATAAATTATCAAGCTGCAAAATTATATTGATAGGCATTGAGCCGGAAACAATAAGTCCTGGTACTGAACTTTCGAAAAAGGTGGAGGCAAGTATTGACGAGGCTATTTCCACAATCCTTTGGGAAATTAAACAAGATGAAGAAAATATTGTGTAGTTTATTAGTGATTGGTCTTCTCTTTAGATAGAAATCCAAACAAGCTATAGCGAAGGGGTAACACTTGTTCCCATCCCAAACAAAAAAGTTAAGCCCTTCAGTGCCGATGGTACTATGCTGGCAACGGTGTGAGAGAGTAGGTCACCACCGTTTTTTTATATAAAAAACTAAAAATATTATATTCCTGACTGTTTTGATATAAAATTAGTTGAAAATTTTAAAAAATAATTGAATTTTTTAAAAAAGTTATTTAAAATTGATAAAATTTATGTTTTTTTAAAATTATTTTTTATTTTAAAGATATATGTTAATATAGCTATGTTTTTTTAAAATTATTTAGTATAATTTAAAAAAATTTAATTTATTGAAGAAATATTATATTTTTATTGATTAATAATAAAAGCATTATAAGGAAATAAAATAATAATGTTTTAGAAATTATAATGGAGGAAAGATATGAATAAAAATCTGGAGGTAGTAAAAGCTAAATGCAGCCAAGTAAATTTTGAAAAGGTAGTTAAATTAGAAAATAATTATCTTTTTAATTTCATTGCAAAATTTGTTAAACTTTTAAATCCTAAATCAATTTTTATTTGTAATGATTCTGAAAGTGATTTTAATTATATTAGGAAAAAGGCAGTAGAAGATGGTGAGGAAAGGAAACTTTCCATAGAAGGACATACAGTTCATTTTGATGGCTACTATGATCAGGCCAGAGATAAAGAGCGGACTAAGTTTCTGGTTCCCAAAGGAGTTTATTTAGGACCCAATCTGAATATAATAGATAAGGAAAGTGGACTTAAGGAAATTTTTGGCATTATGAAAAACATAATGCATGATAGAGAATTATATATCCTGTTTTTTTGTTTGGGACCGGCGAATTCTAATTTCTCAATACCTGCAATTCAGTTAACTGATTCAAGTTATGTAGCGCATTCTGAAATTATACTTTATAGACCTGGATATGAAGAATTTAGGAGGCTTGGAAATTATAAAGATTACTTCCAGTTCGTACATTCTGAAGGAGAAGTTAAGGATGCAGTAAGTATAAATGTCAATAAAAGAAGAATATACATGGATACTGAAGAGGATGTTGTATATTCTGTAAATACCCAGTATGGAGGAAATACTATCGGGCATAAGAAGCTTGCTATGCGTCTTGGAATAAACAGAGCTTCAAAAGAAAATTGGTTAACTGAGCATATGTTTATTTCCGGAATACATGGTCCGGAGGGCAGAGTAACATATTTTGCCGGTGCTTTTCCATCAATGTGTGGAAAGACTTCTACAGCAATGATTCCTGAGGAGACAATAGTCGGCGATGATATTGTTTATATTAAGAAAATTAAAAATAAAGTATACGCTGTTAATGTGGAAATAGGAATTTTTGGAATAATAGAAGATATTAATCCAGACGATGATCCATATATATGGAAAGTTCTAAATGAGCCAAATGAAATTATATTTTCAAATGTGCTGGTAACCGAGGATGGAAATGTTTATTGGAAAGGAAAGCCTGGAGAAGTACCTGAAAAAGGAATAAATTATTCAGGTGAGTGGTATCCAGGAAAGAAAGACTCTGAAGGAAAAGAGATAGCTCCTTCTCATAAGAATGCAAGATTTACAGTTAATCTTAAAAATTTAGATAACCTTGATATAAATTATGATAATCCAAACGGTGTCGAAATCAAGGGCATAATATATGGAGGAAGGGATTCAGATACACTGGTACCGGTACAGGAGGCATATAATTGGGCTCATGGAATTGTAAGTATGGGTGCCTCTATAGAGTCAGAAACAACCGCAGCTACTCTTGGTAAAACGGGTGTAAGAAAATTTAATCCTATGTCTAATCTTGATTTTCTTTCAATCCCTGTTGGGAAATATATAGATATTAATCTTAAATTTGGAGAGTCACTTGAAGATCCACCTAAAATATTTAGTGTTAATTATTTTTTAAAGGATAGTAATGGTAATTATTTAAATAAAAAGACTGATAAAAGGGTATGGCTTAAGTGGATGGAGCTCCGTGTTCATGAAGAAGTAAAGACAATTAATGTTGGTACAGGTTTTATTCCAAAATATGAAGACCTTAAAAAGTTATTTAAAGATGTCCTTGGAAAGGATTACAGACAGGAAGAATATATAAAACAATTTACATTGAGAGTTCCGGAAAACATATCAAAAATAGATAGGATTGTAAAAATTTATAATGAGCTGGGTCCCGGGGTTCCAGATATATTATTTAAAATACTTGAAGAACAGAAGTCAAGACTGGAGAGTTTAAAAAATAAAAAAGGAGAATACATTTCTCCACTGGCATTTTAAATGTTTTTATAAATTTTTTATGATGTAAATAAATAATGATGATTACCGGTCAAACTTGTACATAACCAGACCGGTACAGGGTTTGGGGTAAAAGTAAGTAGATTTATGCGGCATTAGATGTCCGGACATACAGATTCTTTCCAGTTCCTTTACTGTTGGGGCATTTAATAGTATTCCAATATCAAATTTCTGGTTATCTATATTTTCTATTGCTCTATCTAAAGAATGGGTGAAATCAATTTTTTCAATTTTAAATTGAGTTTCAATTTCTTCTAATATAAGATTATGTAGTATATTTACATCAAGATTTAGATATTCACCGCTGAACGGTTTTTTATTACTGTAAATATCACCAATGGATGATTTTAAAGTTAACAAGTAAAGTTTTTTGTCCTCACCGTATATGAAGAAACTTCTTAAACCTTTAGACTTTGATTGAAGGAGTCTTTTTTCAAGATATTTATAAGATTTTAAAATTTCAGTTTCAATATTAAAATAGATGTTAAGTTTTTCCAGTATGTTTTCTAACCCGGGATAGTTTTTAAACTTTATAATCCTGTAGTTAGGATATATCAAAATGTCTTTTTGACTGCTTTCAATATATAGAGTCAGTATAAAATCTTCAGGATTTGACAAACTCTGGTTACTTTTATTTTTTAAACTATCGCATTCTTCTTTATAGGCCAGAGAGGTTTCGTAGCGGTGATGTCCATCAGCTATTATTAGTTTTTTATCTCTCATTATTTTTTTAATTTCTTCTATATCTGATATGTTTGAAATTCTCCATAATTTAAAGCTCAGTGAGGAATCATACTCTGCAGGGGTATATATAAAAGGTTTTTTTTGTACAATGTTTTTAAAAATGTCCAGTATTTTGTTTTGGTTATCATTGTAAAGAGTATATACAAGACCGTAATTTGTTCCGCAGCTTGCAAGTAAATTTAGTCTATCCTGTTTGAGCTTTAGTATTGTTTGTTCATGTGGAATTATTTTTAATTTAGAATAAGGCTCGGTTTTTGTAATTCCAATAAAACCAAGAATTTTTTTTCTTTTACTGCCCAAATAGAAATTTTCTTCAAAAATATAAAAGCACTTCTCATTATCGAATTTTAAAATATTGTTTTCTATCCAATTGTTTAGGATTTTATTTGAATTTTTATATTTTTCTTTGTTGCTACCTTTGGGAAGTATTAAATTGATAATGTTATAAGGATCAAGATTGTATAGCATCTTTTCAAAGGGTGGTGAAATTACATCATAAGGAGGAGAGATTACATTGGAAATATTTCTGATTTTATTTTCATTATAAAAAAGTCCGTTGAGGGGTAAAATGTCTACCATATATATAATCCCTTCGTGTTAGTGTATTATTAAAGTTTTACTAATGTTAATATAAAATTGATTTGAGATTATAGCAATATCAAATTTAATTTTCAAATAAAATGTTCCTTTTGTAGTGAAGTTGACATTAGGTTGAATTAGAGTAATATAATGTAAATTTTTATGGAAATTTTTTTAAAAATTTGCTTTATTCTATACTGGATAAATAAAAATGAAAATAGAAGTTGTTGAGAATGTATTAAAATATAATAAAGACCAGGCAGATAAAAATAGAAATTTGTTTAAAAATAATAATATTTTAGTTTTAAATCTGCTTTCATCGCCGGGTGCAGGGAAGACTTCATTGATTATCGAGACTATAAAAAGGCTAAAGGGTATGAAAGATATCGGGGTAATTGAGGGAGATATTTCCTCAACTTATGATGCTGAAAAAATTAAAAAATTTACAGATAATGTAGTTCAAATAAATACCGGAGGCACCTGTCATTTGAATGCCACTATGGTAGAACAGGCGGTAAGTAAGATGAGAACTTACCATCTGGATTTAATACTAATCGAAAATGTAGGTAATTTAATATGTCCTGTAGGATTTGATCTTGGAGAAGATTATAAGATTGTTATTTCATCGGTCAATGAAGGTGATGATAAACCGGTAAAATATCCACCGGTTTTTATTAAAAGTAACTTGATTTTACTGAATAAAATGGATCTGATAAAAATAAGTGATTTTAACCAGAGTTTTTTTGATAAAAAAATTGGTGAACTTAACCCCCGCTCTGAAGTGATAAAATTATCATGCAAAACTGGTATTGGTCTAGAAAAATGGGTAAAATGGGTTTTAGATCGTTGCAAGAATAAAAATGATCTGTGAATGATATATAAGTTCAGCAAAATTGTTAAATTTACAGGAAATCACAAACGAGCTTTTATTGACATTGATAAAGGTAAATGATATTTTAACCCGGATGTTACAAACCTATTACAAATAATATTCCCTAAGAATTTTTAAAGTAATAAAAGG
>SOKC01000049.1 GCA_004376325.1 Actinomycetota bacterium
TTTTACTGTATATACAGCCGCAGTAATTTTGACGGTACAGGTTTAATTCTTTGCTTAACTGGATGGTTTTTTTAAAACCATTCATTTTTTTAAAGTTGGCCTGGTAAAAATTAATTCCTTTTGCAAACCCAAGTTCCAGCCCTATGGAGTTTATAATATTGTGGTTCTTATGGGGACTTATAGTCAAGGTGGTTCCAAATAAATCAAAACCCTGCTTTTTTGCTATATCGGCGGTTTTGTCCAGACGTATCCTGAAGCACAGACTGCATCTGCTTCCGCCTTCGGGTTCATCTTTTAAATCTCTGGTTAATCTGAACCATTTTTTTACTTCATATTTTCCAATCGCCAGTGGAATGGAATATTTTTTTGAGATTATTTTTATACACCTGAGTCTCCTGATATATTCTTCTTGCGGATGAATATTTGGATTATAATAAAAAAAATTTATATCAAAGTCCTGTTTTAACAGAAAATAAGGATAAAGGGCACAGGTTACACAGCAAACATGAAGAAGGATTTTTGGTTTTATAGTTGAATATTTTAACATTTTACCTATAATTTTAAGTCTGTTTTGCTAATTTTATTTTCTTCAGGTATATTAATAAAAACATTTAAAAGTATCAAAGGTCTTTTTATGAATTATAATTTTTTAAAGATAGAAAAACCAGAAAAGCTTGAGGACATAGGTACTCTCTTTGGCCAGGGTTTTAAAGTTTCCAGCTCTGTAGAAAAGGCAGTGGACAAAATATTAAAGGAAGTGGAAGCAAACGGAGACAGGGCAATCTTGAAGTTTTGCAGGCAGTTTGACCGGTTTGACACTAAAGATATTAATGAGGTTAAGGTTAAGAGTAAAGAAATTGAACTGGCTTCAAAAAAAGTAAAAAAAACCTTTCCCGATCTGGTTAAGGCATTGGAAGTAAGTTACAGAAATATAAAAGAATATCACAATGCCCAGTTTAAAAAAGAGTCAGGTTCATGGACCATAAAGCCGGGCAAGGGCAAAGAGGTCGGACAAATCTTGCTCCCTCTGGAAAGAGTTGGTGTGTATATCCCGGGCGGAAGATATATTTATCCATCCACAGTACTTATGACTGTAGTTCCGGCAATGGTGGCAGGAGTAAAGGAGATTGTCATATGCACCCCACCTCAGCCTGACGGTAATATAGACCAGATTTTACTATATCTTTGCGGAAGACTGAAAATTAAGGAGGTTTATAAAATTGGCGGCGCACAGGCAATTGCTGTCCTTACATACGGTACGGAAAGCATTAAAAAAGTGGATAAGATTGCCGGCCCTGGTAATGTATATGTTACTACGGCCAAGAAGAAGGTATTTGGTGATGTTGGTATTGATAGTCTGGCTGGCCCGAGCGATGTAGCTATTCTGGCAGATGATTCTGCCAATCCTGATTTTATTGCTGCTGATATGATTTCACAGGCTGAGCACGATCCTGATTCCAGAAGTATATTATTATCCTCCAGTCCGGATATGGCAAAAAAAGTTATTGAGAAAATTTACGGGCATCTGGATAGTCTTTTAAAAGAATATGGAAACAGGGTGAATATGGAGATCATTTTAAAATCACTTAAGAAAAATTGTAAAATTATTTTCATCAAGGAAAAAGATCGGCTGGTTGAGATTTGTAATATGATAGCGCCGG
Source organism: Actinomycetota bacterium (assembly GCA_004376325.1). Lineage (GTDB taxonomy): Bacteria > Actinomycetota > Humimicrobiia > Humimicrobiales > Humimicrobiaceae > Hydromicrobium. The sequence continues at coordinate 1,662 of SOKC01000049.1, forward strand.
AACATCTGGAGATAATGGTAAAGGATGCAAAGAAAGTTTTAAGAAAGATAAAAAATGCGGGAGCCATATTCATAGGAGGATACTGTCCTGCGGCTGTCGGTGATTATATAGGGGGTACCAACCATGTTATTCCCACCAATGGTAATGCGAGGTTTTCTTCACCATTGGGCGCTTATGATTTTTTAAAAAGAAGCAGTGTAACTTTTTACAGCAAGGATGCTCTGCGGAAGGAAAAAAAGTTTATTGAGATATTATCTGAATTCGAAAAATTATTTGCACATCAAAATTCTGTTAGGTTAAGGTTTAAAAACATAAAGGATATAAAGTGAGTATAAAGATTAAGGAGTGGATTTCCAGATTGCCGGAATATATTCCGGGCAAAACCATAGAAGAAATAAAAGAGCGGTACAATCTGGATAAGGTTTATAAATTAGCATCCAATGAAAACTTATATGGACCACACCCCGGGGTTTTAGAAGAAATCTGCAAGAACCTGGATGATATAAAATATTACCCTGATAGCGAGTGCAGGGAAATAAGGCAGAAGCTTGCCGAAAAGTATAATGTAGATAGTGATACCATAATTATGGGGAACGGCACAGATCAGATTATTGAGATGATCTGTGACAGTTTTATTGGTCCAGGAGAAGGAGTAGTGATTACCGATCCTACTTTTTTAATTTATGAAAAGTCAGTAGTAAAGTATGGTGGAGCAGCAGTTAAAGTTCCCTTAAAGGATTTCAGGCAGGATGTGGAAATGCTGATAGAATCCATAAATGATAAGACTAAAATATTATTCCTGACCAATCCTCACAACCCCACAGGCACTAATATCAATCGTAGGGAATTTGACTATGTTATAGAAAATATTAATAAAGATGTATTACTGGTGGTGGATGAAGCTTACCGGGAATACGTCCCGGAGCAGGAAAAAATTAATACCATAGAATATCTATTCGGGTGCAGTAATCTTATAATATTAAGGACATTTTCAAAGATTTTTGGGCTGGCGGGATTAAGAATCGGATATGGAATAGCTGACAGGTCAATTATTTCCGCATTAAACAAAGTAAGAATTCCCTTTAATGTAAATTCAATTGCGCAGAAAGCTGCTGCAGCTGCGATGGATAATGAATCTCGTATTAATGAAATCAGGGAAAAGATAGAAAAAGAAAAAGACAGGTTCTATGACATTTTAAATAAAAATGGAATAGGATTTATTAAATCATATGCAAATTTTATATTAATTAATACCGGTAAAAATAGTGATAAGATTGTAGAAGGACTACTGAAAAATGGGTTTATAGTAAGACCGGGGAAAAATCTGGGAATACCTGGATATATCAGAGTTACTATAGCTTTACCGGAGATAAATGAAAAATTTTTGTCAGTCTTTATAAAAATATTTAACAGTCTATAAGAAAAAGAAAGGACAAAAGGAAATGGAGACGGTAGTTACCGGTAAGGGAACTGAAGTTAAATTTGGACCAGATCTTCCCACGGTTATAATTGCTGAAAGAATTAATCCTACTGGCAGGAAGTCTTTAGCTGAGGAATTAAAACAGGGCAAATTTGATATTGTAAGGGAAGATGCTATAAAACAAACTGAAGCTGGCGCCCATATAATTGATATTAATGTTGGAGCGCCTGGGGTAGATGAAGTTGAAATGCTGCCCAGGGCAGTTAAGATGGTTATGGAAGTAACCAATCAACCCCTTTGCCTGGATTCTGCAAATCCAAAAGCGCTAAAATCAGCTCTGGAAGTTTATCCATATAAGGCTCTTATTAATTCAGTTAATGGTGAAGAAAGATCACTGAAAGAAATCTTACCTATGGTAAAAGAGAGTGGGAGCGCAGTAATATGCCTTACAATGGATGAGGGTGGAATTCCAGATAATGTTGAAAAAAGATTTGAAATTGCAGAAAAAATAATAAAGAGGGCAGAGTCTATAGGCATAAAGAAAGAAGATCTGGTATTTGACTGTCTGGTTATGCCTAATTCTACAAATTCTGACACAGGTAGAATTACATTGGAAACTCAAAGAAGAGTTGCAAAAGAGTTCGGGGTATCAATTACAGGGGGATATTCTAATGTTAGTTTTGGAATGCCAGACAGGAATCTGCTTAATATTCATTTTATTACCATGGGTATAATTAGTGGTTTATGTGCTCCTATTACTGATCCATTAATAGATAATCTGGCAGAAGCAATAAAAGCAGCAGATTTCCTTGCTGGTAGAGATCCGTATGGTATGAATTATATATCTTTCTATAGAAAATAATCATTTTTTATTTTATAATTTCGATTATTAATAAACAATTAAAAAAGGAGAGATAATGGCAAATGTTATCCTAAAGAATCTAACAAAAAAATTTGATGATGTGGTTGCTGTTAATAATATGAACAGCACTGTAGAAGACAAGGCATTTGTGGTTCTGGTAGGACCATCAGGTTGTGGAAAAACTACAGTGTTGCGCACGATTGCAGGACTGGAAGAGGCAACGGAAGGTGATATTTACATCGGAGACAGGTTAGTCAATGACATTGCTCCAAAGGACAGGGATATAGCAATGGTTTTCCAGAACTATGCTCTCTATCCTCATTTTAATGTCTATGACAACATGGCATTTGGATTAAGACTGCGAAGAATACCTAAACTTGAAATTAATAGAATGGTACATGAGGCGGCAAAAATTTTAAAAATTGAAGACCTGTTGAAGAGAAAACCCAAGCAGCTTTCCGGAGGACAAAGACAGAGAGTTGCCCTGGGAAGGGCAATTGTAAGGGATCCCAAAGTATTTTTAATGGATGAGCCACTATCCAATCTTGATGCAAAACTTAGAGTTCAGATGAGAACAGAAATTGCAAAACTTCACCAGAGACTTAATGCCACTATAATATATGTAACCCACGACCAGACCGAGGCTATGACCATGGCAGATAAGATAATTATTATGAAAGATGGAATAGTGCAGCAGACTGGTGGACCCCAGGAAGTATATGACCACCCAAATAATATGTTTGTAGCTGGATTTATGGGAAGTCCCGCAATGAACTTCCTGGATGCTGCTATAACTGACCGTATGATTCTAAAGGGAGGCATGTTTGAACTTAACACAGCTGATAGGATTAAGAAGATAATTAAAGATAATAATCTCATAGGAAAAGAAATAGTATTAGGAATTAGACCTGAAGATTTAGAAGACAGTAATTTTGTACAGAATATCCCTGCGAATAGCACAATTAATGCAAATGTTGAAGTTACGGAGCCTATGGGTTCAGAAATCTATGTATATGTTGATATTGAGGGAATACTGATAACAGCTAGAGTTAACCCCAAATCCAAATGTAGGAGTGGTGAGAAGGCGTCCCTATGTGTGGATATTGACAAAATGCACCTATTTGATAAAGACACAGAGAAATCTTATATATAAATTTATAAGGATTATTTGAGTAGTAATTAAATGCTAATTGGTTTTTTTACTAAAAAGTAGAGAACAATATATACTGCTGTTATTGTGCTCTACTTTTTCTTTTATATAGCCTTGAGTACTGCACTTGAACGGTATAATAATAGTTTTGCAAATTATTGAATATCGAGT
>SOKC01000019.1 GCA_004376325.1 Actinomycetota bacterium
AAAACAAAAGAAGCCTAATTAAATTTTTTTATATATGTCTTTTCTGTGACCGATTTTTAGAATTAAAACTCCATTACTTTCTTCAAATATTTTATAAATTACTCTATAATCTCCAACTCTTAACCTGAATAAACCTTCTAAGTTACCTTTTAGGGTTCTAATAGAATTTCCATACTCTTTTGGTGTTGAACTGAAAATTTTATCTATTTTTACTAATATTTTTTTTACCTGTTTTCCTTCAATAAAGCTTAAATCTTTTTTTAAAATTTCTTCCGAGTAACTAATTCTAAAATTCATATAAATAAATTTGCCCTTATTATATAAGTAAGCTCACAAATATATGTGTATGTGTTCAATGTAAAAAAATAACTGAATAAAAATATCAATTTTATTTGTTTATAAATATCTCTTTAAAATTTCTTCATGGCTTAAAATTTTACTTTCACCACTTTTTATTTTCCCTAATCTTTCAAGTGCAATTTCACCAAAATACCTATCTTCCAATTCTTCTATAATTTCCCCAATTTTTTCATACTCTTCAAAAGAAATTAATACAGCCTGCGGTCTATTTCTATTGGTCAGGATAATCTTATTATCTTTTAGAATTGAAATAAACTTGTTAATTGAATTTCTAAATTCTGAAGTCCCGGCAATAATTACATCTTCGTTAATTTTTATTTTTAACATCTAAATCACCTTTAATTATTTACTTATTAATTGTACAAAATAATGTTCTATTAATTGCACAATTATTAGTATATCATATATTGTAATGATTCAAAATATTTATTATCAAGAATTGAAAAATTTCTTAAGTTTTTAGATTATTATCAAGCATGTCTTTATTTGCCACTCCTCTTATGCCATCTGTACCAAATAGATTCTTAAGATTTTTCATACCTTATCCTACTACCTTATCCTTCTATATAACTCTTCTTAATAAAAGGAGAGGTCATGCAGGATAAAAGACCAAAATAATCAAGATTAAAAGAAATTATACCGCCAGCTTCCAAATTTAAATAATCATCCCTGGATTTTCTAAATTTATCTTCTTTTATCCCTAAAATAGTATGGTCACTGCTTTGACCTATAATATATAAACCAGGACTGCAGCAGTAAATATTCTTACTATCGACATCCTGGAGTCCTAAAGCCAAAATAACTTTATACACTTTACCATCTTTTCTTTTTACCTCTATTATTTCTGCCTCAAGAAGGAAGCAGTCGGTAAAAGCTCCCTTAATAGGCTTATAATTTACTGTATCATGCCCCAGAAGTATAGCCTCCCCTATTCTCACCTGATTAATCCCCTCGGGAATTTTACCTTTTTCAATTAAATTCCAGACACTTGAGTTTCCACCTGAAATAATCGGCATGCTCCTGCCAGTAACTTTCATAACCTCTTCCCACAAATCTTTAAGCATCTTTAAACTTTCTGGAGCAGGACCATTTTTGGTAATACATCTTGCATTAGTCCCCAGTCCGTATAATTCAACAGACCTGTAGTTATCTACAACCTGCCTGCAAAAATCCACTACCTCTCCCGGGAGCAGTCCTTCTCTCTGGTCATCTGTTTCAACCATAACTATTATACGGTGTTTTATTTTTTTCTCCTGGCAGATCTCCGCTATTACTCTTACTACTTCCAACTGGGTATTCAGGCTAATATCGCAAATTTCAACTAACTCGCCAATTTCACTTGGCATGGGACCTCTAAGCATCATAAGCTGCTGTCCCTTCCCATAAAAATTTCTTAGTTTCCTGAGGTTTTCCAGCCGGCTATCTCCAAATATATTAACTCCAGATTTTTTCATTGCCGCTGCTATTTTTATATCACCCAAAACGCACTTGGTGACACCAACAACCAATACGCCCAACTGAGCGCACCGAGCACTAATGATTTTACTATTATGGGAGATTTTCTCCAGATCTATTTTTAAACAAGGATAATTCATTAAGAAAAGATAACTATCTTTTAGAAAACTGAGGCCTTTTCCTGGCTTTTTTGAGACCGTACTTTTTCCTCTCCTTAACCCTGGAATCCCGGGTTAAAAAACCCTCTCTTTTAAGTATTGGCCTGTATTCTTCATTAATTTCCAGTAACGCTTTTGAAATACTATGACGTAATGCTCCTGCCTGTCCTGATATTCCACCTCCTGTTAAATCTGCAATAACGTCATACGCATTTTCGGTATTGGTAAGTCTGAAAGGTTCCATAATAACAGTTATAAGAGACTCTCTCTTAAAATATTCTTTAAAGTCCCTTGAATTAACCATAATCTTTCCTTCTCCAGGAAATAATCTTACCCTGGCTATCGATTGCTTTCTCTTTCCTGTTGCACTATAAACTACCTGCTTTGCCAAATTAATTCTCCTTTTTATAAATCAATTTTTTCAGGTTTTTGCGCGCTATGCGGATTATTTTCACCCTTATATATTTTTAACTTCTTTAGTATTTGCCTGCCCAGAATATTATGCGGCAGCATTCCCCTTACCGCATTTCTTATAACAAACTCGGGTGATTTTTCCATCATTTTTTCCAGGCTGATAACCTTTAGATTACCCACATATCCGGAATGCCTGTAATAATTTTTACCTTTCAGCTTATTTCCGGTAACCTTTATCTTATCTGCATTTATAACAATCACAAAATCACCACAATCTAAATGTGGCGTATAAGTTGGTTTATTCTTACCTCTTAAAATCCTGGCTATTTCCGTACACAACCGCCCAAGATTTTTATCCTTAGCGTCAACCAAAAACCACTTTCTTTTAATTTCTTCTTTCTTTAAAATAAATGTTTTGAGCCCAACATTTACCATAACTTCCTCCAATCACCTAAAATATTCAACTCTTGTAAGAAAAAGGCCCTTTGCCGGAACTATTTTCCCGGTCAACTTTCTGTCTCTTTTCATCAGAGCTTCTCTTATACTCGCGAGTTCCCCCCCACCGCTTCCTATTTCAAGTACAGTTCCTGCTATAATTCTAACCATATTATATAAAAAAGAATTTGCTGCTATTTTAAAAATTACTAAATCCTCTTTAGTTTTTTCTACCGTAAACCTTTTTATCTCCCTGACAGTGTTACTGCTCAAACAGTCAGGATTACAAAAAGAAGCAAAATCTTTTACTCCTAAAAACATCCTGGCAGCTTTTCTCATCAACCTTATGTCTAGTTCTCTGGTTATAAGAATACTGTACTTTTTCAAAAAAACACTCTGGTATTTTTTGTTTACTATAAAATAGCTATATTCTCTCAAGCGCGCATCCCTTCTGGCATCAAAAGAAGGGCCGGCCTTTTCTATTTTTTTGATGACTATATCATCCGAGAGCAAACTATTTACAGACCACAAAATTCTGTAAATATCTAAATCTTTGCCAGTTTTAAAATTTATTACCTGGCAAGTGGCATGAACCCCGGTATCAGTTCTTCCAGCATATTTAAAATCTACTTTTTCATTTAAAACTTTTGAAAGAACTGCCGCCAGCTCTCCCTGAATAGTTTTAGTCCCACCTGGCTGTATTTGAAATCCGTTATAATTAGTTCCGTCATATTCCACCACAGCCATGTAGTTATTCATCATCTTATGCCATATAATTTATAATTTTCAAAATAACATTAATTTTCACTTTTATTTTATCAGCAGCTCCATTATTACCAATTGAGCTCCATCTCCAGCTCTGTTTTTATACTTAACAATCCTGGTAAATCCGCTGGATCTCTGATACATTCCCGGCGCTATTTCATTAAATAATTTCTGTACTGCTTCAGTATTACCCAGTAGTCTAATACAATTTCTTCTAGCTGCCAGGTTATCCTTTTTAGCTATGGTTATTAATTTATCCACAAAACTTCTTACATACTTAGCTTTTGCCACCGTGGTTTTAATTTTTCCATTTTCAAATAATGAAATGGTCAAATTTCTCATAATTGCTTTTTGGTTACTGCTGCTCCCACCGAATCTCCTACCTTTTTTAGGTATTACCATATTCTACTTCTCCCGCCCACTATTTTTGCTTAAAGGATAATCCCAGTTCTTTTATTTTATCTTTTACTTCATGAATAGATTTCTGTCCAAAATTCCTAATATCAAGAAGCTCATCCTCACTATATTCCAGTAACTTTTCTATCGTAACAATTCCTTCCCTCTTAAGACAATTATGTGCTCTTACCGAAAGTTCCAATTCTTCTATAGAAGGATATTCTTGTTTTTTGTCTTCCTCTTCAATTTCTTCAAATATAGGTTCGTCTTTACTTTCTTTGTCGGATAAATCTATTAGAAGCGCCATATAATCATTAATAATTTTAGATGCCTGGCTTAAAGCATCTTCCGGTTTAACGCTGCCATTAGTTTTTATATTTATAGAAAGCCTATCAAAGTTAGTCATTTGACCAACTCTTGTGTTTTCAACTTTAAATCGAACCAATCTTACCGGTGAAAATATAGTATCAATAGGTATTACTCCAAGAGGTTCTCCCTCCACCACATTTTCTTCCGCATTTTTATAACCTTTATTTTTTTCAACCCTTATTTCTGCATTTAGTTTCCCCTTTTTAGTCAGGGTGCAAATATATGTATCTGGATTTACTATCTCGACATCAGAGGATAGTTTTATATCTGAAGCCTTTACAGTTCCAGGACCTTTCTTTTCAAGTTTCAGCAATACCGGTTCATCACTTTCCATTTTAAAAACAACTCCTTTAAGATTAGTGATAAATTCTATCATATCTTCTTTCATCCCTTCTAAAGTTGAAAATTCATGCATTATATCTTCAACCCTGATCCTTGTAATCCCCACTCCTTCTATAGACGAAAGTAGAACTCTCCTAATGGAATTACCTAAAGTGTGCCCAAAACCTCTTTCTAATGGCTCAATAATAAACTCACCACAAAAATCATCTTTATGCTTAATGCTCACATTGGGTTTATGCATTTTTAGCAATTTATATCTACCTCCTAAAGAAAAGAATATTCAAATGAATATTTAAATTACTTAGAATAAAGCTCTACTATTATTTGTTCTTTAACAGGAGCTTTTATTTCATCCCGCTCCGGATATCTTAATAACTTCCCCTTTAGATTATCCAGATCGACTTCCAACCACTCAGGTATGGTTAGACTTCCTCCGCTTTCTTTTGCTTCCATTATTGGAGTTATTTCCTTACTGGATGGAGCAACGCTTATTTCCTGTCCTTCTTTTAACTGATATGAAGGTTTATCAACTTTTCTGCTATTAACTTGAATATGCCCATGGCTAATTAACTGCCTGGCCTGGGCTCTGGATGTAGCAAAACCCATAACATAAACAATATTGTCAAGCCTGGTCTCCAGTAACTGGAGTAATATTTCTCCAGTAACCCCTTTTCTCTTTACTGCTTTTTTGTAATAATTTCTAAATTGCCTCTCCCATACGCCGTAATATCTCTTAGCTTTTTGTTTTTCTCTTAACTGAGCATAATACTCAGTTTTCATAGGTCTTCTCTTAGCTCTCTGTCCGGGAACGTAAGGTTTTTTTTCCAATACACACTTATCAGAAAAACATCTCTGTCCTTTTAAAAATAACTTTTCTCCTTCTCTCCTGCACTGCTTGCAGGTAGATCCTTTAGCTACTGTCATTTATTTTATAACCCCTTTTTTCAAACTTTTTTAAACTCTTCTCCTCTTAGGTGGCCTGCAGCCGTTATGAGGTACCGGTGTTACATCAATTATATTGCCAATTTCCAGTCCAGCTGCCTGTAGAGACCTTACAGCAGTTTCTCTGCCAGACCCCACACCCTTAACTCTCACATCTACTTTAGTAACTCCATGCTCCTGAGCATTTCTAGCCACTGCAGTTGCAGTTATCTGAGCAGCAAACGGAGTACTTTTTCTGGAACCTTTAAAACCTTGCCCTCCAGCACTACCCCATGCAATAGTATTACCATCCAGGTCAGTTATATTCACAATGGTATTATTAAAAGTAGACTGAATATGGGCAATCCCGTAAGGTATATTTTTTCTTTCCTTACTTTTTACTCTTCTTTTACTGGTAGTTTTTTTAGCCAAATTTACCTCCTGAAATTTTTATTGTGACTGACTTTTCTTTATGCCAACACTTCTTCTCTTACCTTTTCTGGTCCTGGCATTTGTGTGAGTCCTCTGACCTCTAACCGGCAATCCTCTTTTATGCCTGATGCCCCTGTAAGAGTTTATTTCGATTAATCTCTTTACATTCTGGCTTACTTCTCTTCTAAGATCTCCTTCAATAGTGTAGTTATTTTCTATATATTCTCTTATCTTAACTAGTTCATCTTCACTGAGATCTTTAGTTTTTATACTATTATCAATATTTAGTTTGTTCAGCATTGCTTCTGCCGCTGACCTGCCAATGCCAAAAATGTAAGTCAGAGCTATGCAAATGTGCTTATCATTTGGTATATCAACACCTGAAATCCTTACCAACTGGAAACCTCCTTAACCCTGCCTCTGCTTATGACGGGGATTTTTACAAATAATAATAACTTTCCCTTCTCTTTTTATAATCTTACAGCTTTTACATATTTTTTTAACTGATGGTTTAACTTTCATTCTTATTCCTTCTTTCCGTCATCTTCTTCCCATCATTTAAACCTTAAAATATAAATCTTAAATATAATTATTTTTTTCTAAAAGTAATTCTTCCTCTATTTAAATCATAAGGTGATATTTCGACTTTAACTCTATCCCCAGGTAAAATTTTTATATAATGCATTCTCATTTTACCTGAAATATGCGCTAATACCTTATGACCATTATCAAGCTCTACCCTGAACATAGCATTAGGAAGTGCTTCTAAAATGGTTCCCTCAGCTTCTATTACGCCTTCTTTTTTAGAAATCTTTAAACCTCCATACTAATATTTTCAATGTAAAAATAGCGCAAATGGATAGATTATCAAAAAACTTTTAGTATGTCCACAATATTTTACCACCACTATTAAATTCTGGTTAATATTAAAGGACCATTTTCCAATACCGCTACCGTATCCTCAAAGTGACAGGAAAGCTTCCTGTCACTTGTCACAACAGTCCACAGATCAGCCAGTATTTCAACATCACTGCTACCCTGATTAAACATGGGCTCTATGGCTAAAACCATACCCCGTTTTAGAACCGGTCCCTGTCCAGGAGGCCCGTAGTTTAATATCTGGGGTTCCTCATGCATCTCCCTACCAATTCCATGACCTACAAAATCTTTAACCACTGAAAAACCATCCACCTTGGCTTTAGTTTCAATCTTATTGGAGACATCTGAAAGTCTGTTTCCAACCACGCACAGCTCTATACTTTCATCAAGTGCATCTTTGGTAGCATTCCATAGCCTTTCCGCAATCTTACTTACATTTCCAACTTTATAAGTCCGGGTAGCATCTCCATAAAAACCATTTATTTTAACTCCAATATCTATAGAGACCAGTTCCCCGTCCCTTATAACTCTCTTGCCTGGAATACCATGAACCACTTGTTCATCAATTGATATACAGACATTACTGGGAAAAGGTTTTTTACCAACCTTCCCTACATAACCCTTAAAAGCAGGAACAGCCTTTTCACCGGTTATAATCTCTTCGGCAATCTTATCTATATAATCAGTGGTGATACCAGGCTTTATAATTTCTTCTATTTTCGAAAAAACTTTAGCTACAATCCTGCCAGCCTCCCTCATTAATCTGATTTCATCTGCCGATTTGCATATTATCATAGAAATTTCAATATCCTTTCGGTTATTTCTTTCTCTTCTCCGGAACCATCGATATTTACCAGCAGTCCTTTATCAGCATAAAAATTAATAAGTGGCATAGTTACAGATTCGTACACTTCCATCCTGTGCTTAATAACCTCCACATTATCATCTTTTCTTTTTATTAAATCTCCTCCACATTCTGGACACTTTATAAAGTTTTCACTGTTATTATTAATACCGAATATACTTTTACACACTTTGCAGGTCGCTCTCTTGCTGAGTCTGCTAATAACCTCATCTCTATCAACAACTATATTTATCACTTTATCCAACTTTATCCCCAGTTGATCCAGTGTACTTGAAAACATTTTTGCCTGCTTTAAATTCCGTGGAAAACCATCTATTAAAAATCCATTTTCTGACCTACTGTTTCTTATCATATTCTTTATTATTTCAATTATTATTTCGTCTGGAACTAATTTTCCGCTCTCAACAAATTTAACTGCCTTTTTGCCTAACTCAGACCCTTTATTTATTTCATTTCTTAAAATATCTCCCGTCGAAATACACGGTATATTAAATTTATTAGAAATTACTTTCGCCTGAGTACCCTTTCCCGCACCCGGAGCTCCAAGTAAAACTATCCTCATTTTAGAAATCCTTCATAATCCCTCATAGTAAGCTGAGACTCAAGTTGCCTCATAGTATCTAAAGCAACACCTACAGCAATAAGTATAGATGTTCCGCCAAATCTAAATGGTATTCTCATATAGTTAATCAATATCTCAGGAAGAAGAGCAATTATTGCTAAAAATATAGCGCCAGGTAATGTTATCCTGTTTAAAATATTGGTCAAGTAATCTGCTGTATTTTTTCCAGGCCGTAGTCCTGGTATAAATCCCCCGTACTTTCTCAGATTATCTGCGGTGTCCAGAGGATTAAAAGTAATAGCGGTATAAAAGTAAGCAAATATAATAATAAGCATACTATAAGTAATGGCATAAATTGGATTTATTCTTCCCTGTATAGTTGGACTTAACGCATCAGCAAAGGATTGTACCCACCTGTTGGGAATAAATTGCGCAATTGTTGCCGGAAAAAGCATAACTGATATAGCCAGAATTAAGGGCATTACTCCAGATTGATTAACTTTGAGTGGTATGTAAGTACTTTGTCCGCCAAAAACTTTTCTTCCTACAATCCTTTTTGCATACTGAACAGGTATTTTTCTCTCACCTTGCTGGATAAGTATTACAGCTATAATTATACCAATAGATAAAATTGCAAAAAGGGCTAAAAAGAAGTAATTCGTACCCCGCAGTCTGAATAAACTTAATAACTCTCCTGGTATTCTGGAAATAATACTGGCAAATATTATAAGTGAAATTCCGTTTCCTATTCCATGAATATTTATCAATTCACCTAACCACATTATTAAAGTAGTCCCGGCAGTCAAGGTAATAATGATTAAAGCAACATGTATAAAGTCAAAATTAGGTATGGCGCCAAAATTTCTAAAGAAAAAAACCATTGCAGTAGATTGCACCAGAGCCAGCCCTACAGTCATATATCTTGCTATTTGATTTATTTTCCTCCTGCCGAACTCTCCTTCCTTTGCCAGCTGCTCCAGCCTGGGAATTACAACTTGAAGAAGCTGCAATATAATAGAGGCAGTTATGTAAGGCATAATACCCAGAGAGAATACTGCAAATCTTCCCAGCGCTCCTCCTGAAAACAAATCCATCAAACCCATTATCCCGGTTTCAACCTGTTCCAGGATTTTAGTCGCATCTACTCCCGGTAAAGTAATATTAGCCCCAAATCTATAAATAGCTAAAATACCAATAGTGAATAATATTCTGTTTCTGACTTCTTTAATTCTAAAGGCATTTATAATAGCCCGGAACATTAAATCACCTCTACTTTTCCACCCGCTTTTTCAATTTTAGCTGCAGCGCTCCGGCTGAAATAATTGGCTTTGACAGTTATTTTCTTAGTAAGCTTGCCATTACCCAATATTTTTACAGGATTTGACTTTTTCATAATCAAACCATTCTTTTTTAAAAAATCATAGTCAACAATACTACCATCTTTGAAATTTTCTAACTGCCACACATTAATTACATTATTTATTTTCTTCCTGGTATTTTTAAAACCTTTGAGATGCGGTAATCTCCTTTGTAGAGGCATCTGCCCGCCTTCAAAACCTATTCTGGTTTTACCACCTGACCGGGACAACTGTCCTTTGGTGCCCCTTCCGCTGGTAGTTCCATGTCCGGAACTGTTCCCTCTACCTACTCTTTTCCTTTTCTTTATAGACTCAGGAGATTTTAAATCACAAAGCTTCACTATTTTATCCTTCCAATATTATCCAAACTTATAATATTAATTAACTTCCGGTTCTTCTATCTTCCGCATACCCGCAATCTGCTCCGGTGTTTTAAGCATCTTTAGACCACTAATAGTTGCATTAACTATATTCAAAGCATTGGCACTTCCTAATGATTTTGTAAGAACATCCTTTACGCCAGCCAATTCCATTATTATTCTCACCGGTCCACCGGCAATTACTCCTTTACCGTGAGAAGCCGGCTTCATAAGGACATGACCTGCGCCAAACCACCCATCAATTGGATGGGGTATAGTTCCATCAGTCAAAGGCACTTTAAACATATTTTTCTTTGCATTATTAATGCCTTTTTGGATTGCGGTTGAAACCTCGTTGGCTTTACCAAAACCAACACCAACCATACCATTCATATTACCAACTGCTACCAGAGCGCTGAAACTAAATCTTCTACCACCCTTAACCACTTTCGCTACTCTATTTATTTTTATAACCTTTTCCCTTAACTCCGTATCTTTAGAAAGATCAGCCACTAAATATACTCCTTAAAAATATAGTTAAAATTTCAATCCGCCTTTTCTCGCACCTTCAGCCAGGGCTTTTACTCTGCCATGATACCTGTAGCCACTTCTATCAAAAACTATTTCATTTATACTTTTCTTCTTTGCCATTTTAGCCAGGGCTTCGCCAGTCCTGAAGCTTATATCTATTTTTCCTTTATCTCCATCTTTACTTTCAATTTTCTTACTTGACATAGCAACCAGCGCAGCGCCGGTGCTATCATCTATTATCTGACCGTAAATATGCTTATTACTCCGGTAAACAGAGAGTCTCATACGATTGCTGCTTCTTTTAACTTTAAACCTGCTTCTTATTTTTCTTCTTAAACTTTCATCCCTTTTTTCAATTTTACTCTTCACAAAATCTCCTATAAGAAATTTAAATACCAGTAGTAATAGCTGCTTTACCAACTTTTCTTCTTATAACTTCATCGCTATATTTTATACCTTTACCCTTATAAGGTTCTGGTTCCCTTATGCTCCTGATCTTAGCAGCCATTTCTCCAACCACCTGTTTATCTATTCCCCTGACCACAATTGTAGTATTATCCGGGACATCAAATGATATCCCTTGAAGAGGATTGACTATTACCGGATTTGAATATCCTGCCAATATTTCCAGATCATTTCCTTTCTTACTGGCTCTAAAACCCACACCGACTATTTTTAAGGTTTTGCTAAAACCACTGCTTACACCTATAACCATATTATTTATAAGGCTTCTATAAAGACCGTATTTAGCTCTATTCTCATTACTATTCGAAATTGGAATAACAGTTAACCTATTGTCTTCCATCCTTAATTTAACAGAAGTGTTGTCAAACTTTTGAGAAAGCTCTCCTAATTTTCCCTTTACAATAATATTGTCCTTATCTATTTTGATCTCTACCTCTTCCGGTATATTAATAGGTTTCTTTCCTATTCTGGACATTTTAAACTCACCTTTCTAACCATTTTCCCTTTCTACCATACAGAACATATTACTTCCCCGCCAACTCCTAGTTTTTTAGCTCCTGTACCTGTAAGTACACCTTTTGACGTGGACAATATAACTGTTCCCAAACCACCAAGAACCTTAGGAATTTCATCCTTTTGCGCATAAACTCTGAGTCCTGGTTTGCTTATTCTTTTAAGCCTGGTTATTGCGCTCTTTTTGTCTTTATTATATTTTAAGTATATTTTAATTAAGCCACCAGCATTTTCATCTTTACGGATTTCATAACTTCTTATATAACCTTCTTCACCCAATATCCTGGCTATTTCTGTTTTAAGTTTTGAATAAGGTATACTGACGCTATCCATCTTAGCAATATAGCCATTCCTTATTCTGGTTAACATATCTGAAACAGGATCTGTAACTGCCGACATAAACCCTCCTTTTACCAACTGGACTTGGTCAGTCCAGGAATTTTTCCTTCATGAGCCATTTCTCTAAGACAAATTCTACATAATCCAAACTTTCTATAATAACCTCTGGGCCTACCGCACCTAAAACACCTGCTGTACTTTCTTGTTTTGTATTTAGGTTCTCTTCTTTGTTTTTCTATAAGTGCTTTCTTTGCCAATAAATGTCTCCTTATAAAACTTGCGTTTTTTTATTTTTTAAATGGAAACCCAAACTCCTCCAGCAAAAATAATGCTTCGTCATCACTTTCTGTACTGGTGGTAATAGTAATATTCATACCTTTTACACTTAAAATACTGTCATACTCTACTTCTGGAAAAATTAACTGTTCTTTTATGCCAATAGTATAATTTCCAGAACCATCAAAACTTTTTTTAGAAAGACCTCTAAAATCCCTGATTCTTGGAATTGCTATACTAAGCAGTCTATCCAAAAACTCATACATTCTCTTTCCCCTTAAAGTAACCATACAGCCAATCGGGTTTCCCTGTCTGACTTTAAATCCCGCAATTGATTTTCTAGCTTTGGTTATAACAGGCTTCTGGCCTGTGATTTTAGCCAGATCCTGACTGGCAGATTCCAGTTCCTTTATATTTTGAGTCGCAGAGCCAACACCCATATTTACAGTGATTTTATCTATCCCGGGTACTTCCATTACATTATTAAATTTACGCTTTTTAAACATATTTGGAATTATTTCTTTTTTATATTTTTCTTTTAACCTCGGCTCCATCAATATCACCTCAAGCATTTATCCTTTAAATCTGCTGATTGCACTTCTTACATATTCTGACTTTTTCACCAGAATCCTTAACTTCAAAACCCACTCTTGCCGGCTTGCCGCAATTAGGGCAAACAAGCATAACATTTGAAATTTTAATGGGTCCCTCCTTTTTAATAATACCGCCAGGTTTGCTTTGATCCTTCTTCCTGATATGCTTACTTATAATATTAGTACCCTCAACATATAATCTATTTGTAATGGACTCTATTCTAAGTACTTTTCCTGTTTTTCCTTTATCTTTTCCTTTTATTATCTCAACCTTATCATTTTTCTTTATCTTTAACATTTTTGATGCTCCTGCTACAAATAACTAAATTACCTCTGGTGAGAGTGAAATTATCTTCATAAAATTTTTATCTCTAAGTTCTCTTGCTACTGGACCAAATATTCTGGTCCCTCTCGGGTTATTCTGCGTATCAATAATAACTGCCGCGTTGTCATCAAACCTTATATAGGAGCCGTCTGGCCTCCTGAATGTTTTTTTTGATCTTACAAGTACAGCCTTTACTACATCGCTTTTCTTTACCACTCCTCCTGGATTTGCCTCTTTTACTGTAGCAATAAAAGTATCTCCAATACGTGCATACCTCTTTCTTGTTCCCCCTAAAACTTTAATGCATTTAATTTCCCTTGCACCCGTATTATCCGCCACTTTTACCTTACTCTCAGCTTGAATCATTTTTAAATCCTTCTTTACTCCGCTTTCCTGATTACCTGGACCAGTCTCCACCTCTTAGTCTTACTAACAGGCCTTACTTCAGAAATTTTTACCACATCACCCAGCTTGCAGCTGCCTTCAGGATCATGTACCTTCAATTTCTTTATTTTCTTTAAAATCTTCTTGTATAAAGGGTGTTTATGATGAGATTCTACGGCAACGACAACCGTCTTATCCATTTTGTCACTTACTACTGTTCCCACTCTTACTTTTACTTTTCCTCTTTCCAAAAAACCCCCTTTATTTTTCTCTACCTGATTTCTTACTTTCCTTATTAATCTTTATACTTAAGCTCTTTCTCTCTAAGCAAAGTTTTTATTCTGGCAACATCCTTCCTTAAATTTCGTATCTTTGCCGGATTTTCTAATTTCCCTTTAGCTTTTTGAAACTTCAAATTAAAAATACTCTTTTTTATATCCGCCAGTTTTGCTTCTAATTCTTCTTTTGTTTGTTCCTTTATCTCACTTATTCTCATTTTCCACCCGGTTGGTTATAGTTCTTCATAAACAAATTTTGCTTTTACAGACAATTTATTAGAAGCTAATCTAATTGCTTCCTTTGCAACTTCCATACTAACACCCGAAATTTCAAATAGGATTCTTCCAGGCTTAACCACAACTACCCAACTTTCCGGCGCACCTTTTCCTCCGCCCATACGGGTTTCAGCCGGTTTTTTAGTAACAGGTTTATGAGGAAAAACATTTATCCATACTTTTCCTCCCCTTTTTATATACCTGGTAAGAGCTACCCTTGCAGCTTCTACCTGCCTGCTTGTTAACCAGCCAGATTCCAGCGCCTGCAGCCCATATTCTCCAAAAGAGAGCTTGGTACCACCTTTGGCAATACCTTTCATTCTTCCTCTGTGTACTTTTCTATGTTTTACCCGTTTAGGCATTAACATTGCTGCCATAAATATCCCCTAACCTTCAGATTTTTTCTTCTTCCTTCTTCTCTTTATCCAGTTTTCTTTCCTTTCCCATCTCTTTCTCATCCAGTATGATATCTCCTAAGTATATCCAGACTTTAACTCCAATTTTCCCAAAAGTTGTATTTGCTTCTGTAAATCCATAATCAATATTCGCTCTAAGAGTATGCAGTGGGACTCTTCCTTCTCTATACCATTCAGTCCTGGCCATCTCTGCTCCTCCCAATCTTCCCGCACATTGGACTCTTATACCTTTTGCTCCTGCTTTCATACATAATGAAACAGCTTTTTTCATAGCTTTTCTAAAGCTAACTCTTCCAACTAGTTGTGAGGCAATACTCTCTGCTACTAATTTTGCAATCAGTTCAGGCTTCTTAATTTCTATTATATTCAACTGTATAATACTACTGGTTTTTTTCTCTATTAAATCCCTGATGTCATTAATATTTGCCCCTCTTCTACCTATAACTATACCCGGCTTGGAAGTATGCATATCTACTTTCACTTCTTCTTCTGTTCTTTCAATCTCAATTTTTGAAACCCCGGCATTTCCTAGTTGATCCTCAATTATACTTCTTATAACGATATCTTCTCTTAGAAGCCTGGCATAGTCTTTTGCAGCATACCACCTTGATTGCCACCCTTTATTAATTCCAATCCTGAGTCCAATAGGATTAACCTTCTGACCCACCTCCTAAGCCTCCTTCTCTTTACCATTGGATACATAAACTGACAGGTGCGAAGTTCTCTTTCTGATCTTGGTAGCCCTGCCCCTGGCTCTTGGCCTGAACCTTTTTAAAGTTGGCCCTTCATTTACCAATATTCTAGAAATAAACAAATCTTCTTCTTTCATTTTGTGATTTTCAGTAGCGTTAGATATGGCACTTTGTATAGCTTTCTTTATCACAGCTGCAGCTTTCCTGGGTGTTAAGGATAATATATCTATAGCATCTTCTATTGGCTTTGACTTTATCATATCAACAACATATCTTATTTTTCTTGGTGACATTCTTATATACTTTTCAACAGCTTTAGTTTCCAAAACTCATGCCTCCCTCTTTAGACTACTGCGCTTTCCTTACTTCTTAACAGTAGCCACTCTTTCACTCTTTCCTTTATAAATATGCGGCCTTATAGATCTCGACGGCGCAAACTCTCCTAACTTATGGCCAACCATAGACTCCGATATGAATATAGGTACATGCCTTCTTCCATCATGAACAGCTATAGTGTGCCCAACCATTTCCGGGAATATATTTGAACTTCTAGACCAGGTCTTTATGATTTTTTTCTCTCCTGATTCATTTAGCTTATTTATTCTTTTTAACAGCTTTTCTTCAACAAAAGGCCCTTTTTTTAAAGACCTTGACATTTCAGTCCTCCTTCAAATGTAAAGATTAAACCCATTATTTATTCCTTCTCCTGATTATGTATTTATCAGTTTTACTATTTTTCTTTCTGGTCCTATAGCCCAGCGTAGGTTTACCCCAGGGAGTAACAGGATTTCTCCCGGAACTTTTGTTCTTCCCTTCTCCTCCTCCGTGAGGATGATCAACAGGATTCATTGCTGTCCCTCTAACAGTTGGTCTTATTCCCAGCCATCTTTTCCTTCCTGCCTTACCCAGCTGAATTATTTCATGAGTTGTATTTCCAATCTGACCAATACAGGCTCTACAATTTAACCCTACCAACCTAACTTCACCCGAAGGAAGCTTTATATTAGCGTATTTTCCCTCTTTTGCTAAAAGCTGGGCATACCCTCCTGCTGATCTAACCAATTCTGCGCCTTTTCCTTCCTTAAGCTCTATATTGTGAATTATTGTTCCAGTCGGTATATTTTTTAAGGGCAGAGCATTACCCACCTTGATATCAGCCTTTTCTCCTGATATTACAGTATCTCCTGCTTTTAATTTAAGAGGAGCAATTATATAGCTTTTTTTGCCATCCTTATAACTGACCAGAGCAATCCTGGCATTTCTGTTAGGATCGTATTCAATTGCTTCTACCTTAGCCGGAATACCGTCTTTTAATCTTTTAAAATCTATAATTCTATATAATCTTTTATGTCCGCCACCGCTATGTCTCCTGGTAATCCTGCCATTAACATTTCTACCAGCATCCCTTTTTAAAGGTCTGGTGAGCGATTTCTCCGGTCTTTTTTTAGTCAAAACCGAGAAATCTGAAACTGTTGCATGCCTTCTCCCAGGAGTAGTGGGCTTATATTTTTTAACAGCCAACTTTAATACCTCCAACCTAAATCAGACTGATTCAAAAAAATCAATTTTATCTTTTTTGCCCAGAGTAACTACAGCTCTTTTTTTGCGGGCGCTCGTGCCTACCGATCTTCCTAACCTCTTTGGCTTAGATTTAATATTCATAGTACTTATTTTTAAAACCTTTACCTTAAATATCTCTTCAACTGCCCTCTTTATCTCACTTTTTTTTGCCCTGATATCGACAAAAAAAGAATATCTTTTATTCTGAACCGCAGCATAACTTTTTTCCGATACAACCGGAGAAAGAATTATATCTCTAGGATCTTCCATTGCCTAACCTCTTAATAAAATCATTCAGTGAGCTCCTGGTAAAAACCACATAATCTGCCGAAAGGATAATATAAGCATTTAGTCCCTTTGCGCTTTCTACCGTAACATTGCCTATATTCTTGAAGGATTTTGCTTCACTGATATTTAAACTATCAAAAACCATAAGTACTTTCCCCTTATCCAGATTAAGTTTCTTTAGTATTTCCGCTGCTTTTTTTGTTTCAGGGTTTTTAAAACTTAATTTATCAATCACCATAATTTTTTTATTTTTAATTTTTTCTGATAATGCTATTAACTTTGACTGCTTTATTACTTTTTTATTTAATTTAAAAGAATAATCTCTTGGCTTAGGCCCAAAAACTACTCCCCCGCCTCTCCATATTGGAGAACGGATGGAACCGGCCCTGGCATTTCCAGTACCTTTTTGCCTCCAGGGTTTTCTCCCTCCACCTCTTACTTCACTTCTGCCTTTGACCTTATGTGTTCCGGATCTTATAGAAGCAAGATACCTTCTTACCTCCTGATACAGGATCTCAGAATTCACTTTCTGCCTGGCTATTTCATTAGATATATTTATTTTTTCCATTTCCTTGCCACTTGAGTCTACAACATTTAAACTCACCATTTCATTCTCCCAAAAACTCTATAATTTACTAAATTTTCCTCAAAAAAACTAAACTGCCCTTAGCGCCTGGAACGCTTCCTTTAACTAAAACTAAATTCTGGTCTTCAATGATATCAACTATCTCTGATCCAGGAACAGTAACTTTGCTGCCTCCCATTCTTCCAGGCATCTTCTTGCCCTTTGCTATCCTTGAAGGAGTAGCACACATTCCTACCGAACCTGGTATTCTATGGGAATGAGAACCATGGGACATTTTTCCCCTATGAAATCCATGTCTTTTTATTACTCCGGCAAATCCCTTACCTTTACTATTCCCGGTTATTTTGACTTTATCTCCTACCTTGAAAATTTTAAGGTCCAGACTATCCCCGGGCTTATACTCCCTGTCAAATTTATCCACTCTGATTTCCCGCAGGTACTTCTTCAAATTCACTTTATTCTTCACAAATTCACCCTCATGCGGCCGGGTTGCTTTCTTCTCTTTTATTTTACCAAAACCTACTTTTAGAGCATTATATCCATCTTTTTCATTATCCTTCACCTGAATAACTATACATGGCTCAGCTTCAATTGCCGTAACATACAATGCATTGCCATTCTTATTAAAAACTTGAGTACATCCAATCTTTTTTCCATATATCGCATTTACCATCTTCGTATCACTTCCCGGAAAATATCTTATGTTAAGACTTTATTTCTATACCCACGCCAGCCGGTAAACTTAGTCTCATTAGCAAGTCTACTGTTTTTGGTGTAGGATCAATAATATCTATAAGCCTTTTATGAGTTCTTATTTCAAAATGCTCCCTCGAATCTTTATTTACATGAGGAGATCTTATAACACAATATACATTTTTTTTATTCGGTAGTGGAATTGGGCCAGAAACTTTGGCTCCAGAACTCTCAACAGTCTCCACTATTTTTTTTGCTGAACGATCAATAACTTCATGATCATAAGCTTTTAATTTGATTCTAATTTTCTGAGTTAATTTACCTGCCGCCATCGTAATTATTTCCTCCTGCTTTTAATTACTTTTCTCCTTTTTCTACTCAATTACCCTGGTAACACTGCCGGCTCCTATAGTCCTTCCCCCTT